>NZ_JBWBEW010000002.1:0-326837 GCF_056148915.1 Microvirga sp. jy35
CCGAACTCAACCTCTGCGCGCTCCGCTGGAGCGGCGAGGCAAGCCTTACTCCCGCGCTTCCCTCGACCCACGAGACAAGCCAGGGCCAAGCCTTCAATCCTTCGCGTCACAGGCGGGAAGCTGCTGCCTCATGTGCAAGGCCTGCCGCGCAATCAGGGATGACAAGTTCAGCCAAAACCGCCAAAGAATGGCGCCCGACCTGAGAGACCGGTTCATGAATCTCGACCTCATCCTGAGGAGCCCATTACGTGGGCTCCTCAGGATGAGGGTTAGGTGTGCAGATGAGCCCGAGCTGAGGATCCCGCCCATGTCCGCCGAGAAGCCCGCCGAGAAGGCCGCACTTGCCCTTGCCGAACTCCGCCAGGAGATCGACCGCATCGACGAGGCGATGCACCGGCTGCTCATGGATCGCAGCACCATCATCGACCGGCTGATCGCCTCCAAGAACGCTTCGAAGACAGGCCTCGCCTCGGCCTTCCGCCCCGGCCGCGAGGCCTCGATGATGAAGGCGCTGGCCGAGCGCCACGAGGGCCTGCTGCCCCTGGATACGGTGGAGAGCATCTGGCGCGTGATCATCGGCACCTTCACCTATGTGCAGTCCCATTACACGGTCCATGCCGACGTCTCCGGGGGCGACGCGCCCATGCGGGATTCGGCCCGGTTCCATTTCGGCTTCACGGTGCCCTACGTGATGCATCCGAGCGCCGCGGCGGTGATCGAGGCGGTGGCCTCCTCCGGGGGCGATCTCGGCATCTTCCGCCTCGACCAGGGGGCGACGAGCGGCGCCTGGTGGCGCACGCTGGCCGACCGGGACCGCCCGAAGGTCATCGCGCGCCTGCCCTTCATCGAGCGGCCGGCCCATCCGGCCGGCACCCCGGTCTTCGTGATCTCGAAGCCCCTGGTGGATGCGGCCGTGCGCGACGTGGTGCTCTATGCCGCCCAGTTCGAGCGCTGGCACCGGGGCGCCAACGAGGCCCTGATCCGCCTCGGCGGCGAGGTGGTGGCGAGCGCCGCCGATGCCCATGGCCTGTCGGAGCTCATCGCGGTGCCCGGCGCCGTCGAGCCGTCGCAGCTGCACGAGACCCTGACGCGGGCGGGCGCCAGCCTCGCCCAGCTCGCCGAGGTCGGGAGCCATGCCGAACGTTTCCACGTGAAATGAAGCCCGACCTGCGCTAGAGCAGCCGCCAACAATTCGATTGCTAGGAAACAATGATGTCCGTTCGTCCCCAGCCCCGTCCCGGCGTGATGCAGATCGACGCCTATGTGCCCGGCAAGAGCAAGGCCGCAGGGGTTGCGAAGATCCATAAGCTCTCCTCCAACGAGACGCCGCTCGGCCCCTCGCCCAAAGCCATGGAAGCGATCCGGACCTTCGATCATCTCGAGCTCTACCCGGACGGCGCCGCCACGAAGCTGCGCGAGGCGATCGGGGCCCGCTACGGGCTCGATCCGAACCGGATCATCTGCGGGACGGGCTCGGACGAGCTGCTGTCGCTCATCACGAACGCCTATGTGGGTCCGGGCGACGAGGGCATCTTCACGGAGCACGGCTTCCTGGTCTACCGCATCGCGATCCAGGCTGCGGGCGGCACGCCGGTGGTGGCGCCGGAAAAGGATCTGCGCACCGACGTTGATGCGATTTTGGCGAAGGTGACCGACAGGACCAGGATCGTCTTCCTCGCCAACCCCAACAACCCGACCGGCACCTACATCCCGTTCGACGAGGTGAAGCGCCTGCACGCAGGCCTGCCGCCCCATGTGCTGCTGGTGCTGGACGCAGCCTATGCCGAGTACGTGCGCCGCAACGATTACGAGGCCGGACTGGAACTGGTCGCCACCTCCGAGAACGTGGTGATGACGCGCACCTTCTCGAAGATCTATGGGCTGGCCAATCTGCGCCTCGGCTGGATGGTGGCGCCTCCCCACATCGCGGATGCGATCAACCGCATCCGCGGACCCTTCAACGTGAGCGGCCCGGCCATCGCCGCCGGCATCGCGGCGATCCAGGACGAGGCGCATATCGCAAAAGCCGTCGAGCACAACGAGCGCTGGCTCGCCTGGCTCACCCGCGAGATCGAGGCGCTCGGCCTGAAGGTCACGCCGAGCGTCGGCAACTTCCTGCTGATCCATTTCCCGCAGGAGGCCGGGAGGACGGCCAAGGATGCAGACAGCTTCCTCACGGCGCGCGGGCTGATCCTGCGTCAGGTTGCGGCCTATGGCCTGCCCGATGCCCTGCGCCTGACCGTGGGCAACGAGGAGGCGAACGGCCTCGTCGTGGCGGCTTTGCGCGATTTTATGGGTGGCAAAAATGCCTGAGCGTCTCGGCCCCCCGCGTGACACGCCGCTGATCGAGCGCGTGGCGCTCATCGGCCTCGGGCTGATCGGCTCGTCCATTGCCCGCGCCGCACGGCACATGAATCTTGCGCGCACCATCGTGGCGGTCGATGCGAGCGAGGCGGTGGTGGCCCGGGTGCGGGAGCTCGGGATCGCCGACGAGGCGACCGCCGATGTGGCGGCCGGCGTGCGGGATGCGGATCTCGTGATCCTGTGCGTGCCGGTCGGCGTCTGCGGCACGGTGGCGGAAGCGATGCGCTCAGGATTGAAGCCGGGCTGCATCGTGTCGGATGTGGGCTCGGTGAAGGCCTCCGTGGTCGCCCAGGTGCAGCCGCATCTGTCTGAGGGCGTGCATTTCGTGCCGGCCCATCCGGTGGCGGGCACGGAGCATTCCGGTCCTGACGCGGGCTTCTCGACGCTCTTCCACAATCGCTGGTGCATCCTCACGCCGCCCGAGGGAACGGACGAGGCGGCCATCGGACGCGTGCGCGCCTTCTGGGAGGCCATGGGCTCCAACGTGGAGGTCATGAGCGCGCAGCACCACGATCTCGTGCTCGCCATCACCAGCCATGTGCCGCATCTGATCGCCTACAATATCGTCGGCACGGCGGCGGATCTGGAGACGGTCACGCAAGGCGAGGTGATCAAGTTCTCCGCCGGCGGCTTCCGCGACTTCACCCGCATCGCGGCCTCGGACCCCACCATGTGGCGCGACGTCTTCCTGCACAACCGGGAGGCCGTGCTGGAAATGCTGGGCCGCCTCAACGAGGACATCGCGCTTTTGGCGCGCGCCATCCGCTGGGGCGAGGGCGACAAGCTCTTCGACCTCTTCACCCGCACCCGCGCCATCCGCCGCGGCATCATCTCGTCGGGCCAGGAAACCCCTGAGCCGGATTTCGGCCGGAGGCGCGAGGACAAGTCTTAGGCGGCATTCATCGGGTGGGACGAAACTCCACTGTCATTCCGGGCTCCGCTGCGCGGCCCTGGAATGACAGAGCGTGGGTACATCCATCACGTCATGGCCGGGCTTGTCCCGGCTATCCCGATGATGTGAAGCGCCATGCCTTTCGGATCGAGATCACCGGCACAAGGCCGGTGACGACGTGAGGAATAGCCCTCAATAAAGCGGCTGCAGCCTCACGTTCGGGATCACGAAAGGTCCCATGGCCAGGAGGCCGTTTTCGAGGCGTAAGGGAGGCAGGGAGGCGAGCTGCGGCTTGGCGTTCGGCTGAGCGGCATTCGCGCGCGGCCCCTGTCCCAGCAGCATCCCCAGCAGATTGCCGCCGAGGCGCCCGCCGGTGAGGTTGCCGAGAAGGCCGTCGAGGCCGGCGGCCGCCACGTTCAGCTGACCGGCCGGCCGGTGCTGCTCGTCGAGGCGCAGCTCGCCCTTGGTCTCGATCTGGCGCGCGCCCTTGGCGGCGGACAGCATCAAAATGTCGAGCCTGCCGCCCGCTTTGCGCCAGAGCTCCATCTCCTCCGCAATGGTACCGCCCCTGAAGCCGTCGGCCTGAGTGACGGTGATGTCGGCGTTGAGGTTCGTCGGCTCCGCACCGCCGATGAGCGCATCGAGAAGCGGAATGCGCGCCTCCGTCACGGAGGCCGCGACATCGCGGGCCTGTTCGGCGCTCCGCGATGGGTTGGGTCGCACGTGAAGCTCCAGACGCTTGCCCGATCCGGTCAGCTCGCCGGCCGGCAGGCCTGTGACCGTGACCTTCGGGGCGTTGGCGGCAACGGATATCCGCTGCAATCCCGCCTGCGAGGCATTGATGCTGGCCTGCAGCAGATCCCAGCTGCCCTGCACCGTCACCGTGCCGTCCGTCACCTTCAGGGGGCCGGCCACCTCGGTGATGATGCGCCGCGGCTGGTAGACCTGCGCCACGGCCTCGGTGCGCCCGAAGGAGGCGTTCACCGCGCCACGCTTCAGGTCGAGCGTGTTGCAGATCACCTCGATGCGAAACGGGTAGCCGGCGATGGTGCGGTCCGCGCACGTCCATTCACGACCGGCTTTCGCCTCCGCGGCGAGCCAGCCGTCGAGCGCCTCCGCGGTGCGGTTGCGGATCACGAACCAGGCGACACTCCAGGCAATGGCAAGAAGGAGCAGCAGGACGAAGGGCGTGTAGAGCCAGAAACGGCTTCGGCGAGCATGCCCTGCGGGGGCGGCCTGATCCATGCGCGATCTCCTGTTGTGCGGATGCTGGGTTACTGCTTAGCGCCTCGTGCGGAAAAGTGGACACCATTTTTCCGCGAGAACGATGCGCTCATCGAAAGACAAGCATCGAATTCAGCCCCAAAAGTGGTTCCCACTTTTGGGTTCGATGCTATAGGCCCGAAGCAGGCAAGGTTCGGGCGCGGTGACATGATGGACCTCACGGAGGATTTATGGGTGTTCGGCTACGGCTCGCTCATGTGGCGGCCGGGCTTTCCCCATGTCGAGCGCATGCACGCCCATCTCTACGGCTACCATCGATCCCTCTGCGTCTTCTCCCATGTCCACCGGGGAACCCCTGAGCATCCGGGACTGGTGCTGGGCCTCGACCGGGGCGGCCGTTGCCACGGGGTCGCCTTCCGGGTCGCCCCGGAGGAGGCGGAGGGCACGATCCAGTACCTGCGCGAGCGCGAGCAGGTCACCGCCGTCTATCTGGAGCGCCGCCTTCCGGTGCGGCTGGCCGACGGCCGACGAGTCAGGGCGCTGGCTTATGTGGTCGATCGCTATCACGGGCAATATGCAGGGCGCCTGTCCTTCGAGGAAGTCTTGAGGCACGTGCGGCAGGGCAGCGGGGTTTCCGGGCGCAACCCGGATTATGTGCGCAACACCTACGACCATCTCATCGGCATGAGCGTGGTCGATCCGCTGCTGCACAAGATCGTGGCGACGCTGGATCAGGAGGCCTGAGTCTCGTCCTCGCGCAGATCCTCGAAGATCGCCCGGCGATCCTCCTCCGTCGCGGCAAGCCTGTGGATGTGCAGCTCGGTGGCGCCCAACTCCTGCACCTTGGCGAGCCAGCGCATCCGGGTGTGTTCGGCCGGCTCGGAGGCAGCCATGCCGGCATCGATGACCGTGCCGGTCCCGTCGCTATCCCGCCTGACGGCAAGGATCACGGCGTCCGTGACATCGAGAAGCTCGGCTTCATTGAGGGGATGGACGCCCACGATATAGCGGCGTCCCGAACGGCCGCGCCAGGAACTCAGGGTGGAAGAGGAGCGAAGCCCTGCGGTCGCCCGTAGCCTTTCCTCGCGCACGCCAGCCCTCCGCATTCGGTCGTTGCGGAGATCCCGCATGGCCGCGTTCCAGGATATGGTTCGTTTGTTCGCCATATGTTCTTATATGTAAGAACGGCCGAGTGAGTCGTCAAGGTGGCTGAAAGCTTGGCAGGAATTGGATTTGCGGGTTTTTGCGCCGGGCGCGAGTGGTCGCCTTCTGTCGTCATCACCGGCCTTGTGCCGGTGATCCCGATTGTGTGGAGCGCCGTGCTTTTCAGGATCGGGATGGCCGGAACAAGGCCGGCCATGACGTGGTGGGTGTCATCCCCGGTGAGCGCAGCGAGGGAAGGGGATCCATAGTGCTGAGCGTGTGAGTGGATTCCCTTTCCCTTCGCTTCGCTCAGGCCGGGAATGACACCAGTTTTCACGCCTTCGACAGGGAAGCCTCCGAGGCCGTCGCAGGACCGAGACCGAGCTCCTGCCGGCCCTTCTCGTAAAGCCTGTCCGAGGCCGTCTCGATTTCAACCTGCACCCGCTGGAAGAACTCTTCGCGCGAGAGGCCCGCTGGAATGGGGTCGAGCACCTCGATCCGCACCGTGCCGGGCCGGCGGATGAACTGGCGGCGTGGCCAGAAAAGCCCGGCATTCAGGGCGATCGGAATGCAGGGAAAGCCCAGATTCTGGTAGAGATGCGCCACGCCGTATTTGTAGGCTGGCGGAGCGCCCGGCGGCCGGCGGGTTCCTTCCGGGAAGATGATGATCTGGCGTCCGTGCTGTGCTTCCTCCTTCGCGCGCTGGGTCATCTGCACGAGAGCGACCGTGCCGGCCTTGCGGTTCACCGGCACGCACTGGGCCTTTGCCAGATGCCAGCCGAAGATGGGGATCCACATCAGCTCCCGCTTCAGGATGTAGGTCGGATCGTCGAGGATCGTCACGATGGTGAAGGTCTCAAGAAACGACTGGTGCTTGGCCGCCACCAGCGCCCCGCCCGGCGGGATCTTCTCCCGGCCGGTAATCTCGACCTTGATGCCGGCAATGACCCGCAGAAGCCAGATCGACGTGCGGCCCCACAACTTGACCATGTCCATGAAGACCCGCCGCGGCGCCAGGAGGCCCGGGATCAGCAGGATCAGCCACAGGATCAGGTTGGCGTAAAAGGCGATGTTGAACAGCAGGGAGCGGAGGATCAGCATGGCGTCTTGAAAATGAAAAGCGGGGCACCTGCTCCGCGGCGCCCACCATAGAGGGTTTTCGCCTAGGGTCCAGCTAGCGCCAGAGCGGTTCCGCAATCAGCTGCTTCTTGACGGGGGATCCGCCGCTGATGAGGTGGGCCACCGACGAGCGCTCCGGGTCGTCCTCGAGATGGGTGCGCACCCAGACCGCCAGGAACTTCAGGTATTCGGTGAAGATCACCCGGGCGACCGCGGGATTATGCCACCAATCGTGCGGATCGATGGTCGCGGCCACCGGATAGGGGATCTTCTGCAGGTTCGGCAGGGCGTGGTCGAGCTCCGCGAGGGTGCGCGGCATGTGGTAGTTCGAAGTCACCACGATGATGGTGTCGAAGCTGTTCTTCTCGGCCCAGCGCCGGGTCTCGATGGCGTTGCCGATGGTGTTGCGGGCCCGGTAGTCGAGATCCACGCAGCAATCGAACAGGCGCCGCTGTCCGGGATTGAGCCGGGCGATCTGGTCCCGGCTGGTGTTCTCGTTGACGCCCGAGATCAGGAGTCGCTTGGCATAACCCTTGTCCAGAAGATCGATGGCATCGCCGATGCGCTGGGCACCGCCGGTCAGGGCCACGATGCCGTCCGCCCGGGTTTCGGGTCGCTGCTCGGAGCGGTCGAGGCTGTAGACGAAGATGAGAAAGCCCAGGAAGCCGGCTATGGCGGCGCATGTCGCGGCCCAGAAGCCGAAACCCAGGATGCGTCGCGCCCACGACCGCCGTGCGGGAGCCTTAGGCGATTCCAGCATCGTCCAGCCCCAGCCGACGGTTTCCGAGGTGTCCATGGCGCCCGGCGCACTCCAACTCTGCGTTCGCGAGGTCATCCTGGACGAGGATAAGGGAGATTGCGGCAATGGAGAGGCGGCCTGCTCTTTCTCTGTTAACTCTCACCATCAACCATTTTCGTTAAGAAAGCGTCTCACGGTCAGGCGCGACACGATGCCCGTGATCACGGCCACGAACAGCGCGATCAGCACCACGACCGCATAACCCCGCCAGCTGATGGTGAAGGCGCCGAATAGGGCCTCGATCTGGTCGCCGGTCGGGCTCGCCCGCCAGGAGCGGGTCACGAGGCCCAGGATGAGGGTCAGGATCATGGCGGCGCCGGCCCCGATGGCGCTGCCGCGCAGGCCTAGCCGGAAGAAGCGCCGCTGGAACTCCTTGGCGATGAAGTCGTCGTTCGCGCCCACGAAATGGAGCACGTCAACCACCTCCCGGTTGCTCGCCATGGCGCCCCGGGTGGCGAAGATGACGGCAAGCCCCGCTGCGACCAGCACCAGGCTGACCAGGAACACGCCGACGCCGATGATGGTGTTGGCCATGGTGGAGAGCCGCGAGACCCAGAGGGCGTGGTCGTCCAGGGTCGCGCCCGGCACATCCCGCTGCAGGGATTGCCGCAGGGCCGCGAAATCCGGCTTCGCGTCCTCCCGGATCTTGATCACGATGAGGCGCGGCACCGGCAGGTCGTTGAAGTCGAGGCCGGTTCCGAGCCACGGCTCGAGCAGGCGCTCTGACTCCTCCTTGGAAAAGGCCTGAGCCTCCTCGACTCCCGGCGCCTGACGGGCCAGCGCCACCGCGCGCTCGACATCCTGGTCGGTGGAGCGCTGGGCATTGGGCCGGATCTGGATGGTGACTTCACGGGCGATCTCGGAGCGCCACTGGGCCGAGGAAGCCGCCACGAGCTCCGCCCCGCCGGCGCACAGGGCCGCCAGGAAGGTCAGGATCGCGATGACGGCCGCCAAGGCCTGGCCGCCGGCGGAGTCCACCGGCACGAGCGGAGCGTTCCGGCTCAACGAGGCGGGCAGGGGGCGCTTCCGGCCGTCGGAGGCCGCGGCGGCCTTCTTCAGGCCCGGTTGCGGGGGGGCATTCATCCGGCTCACTCGTCGATGTGCAGCCGGCCGTCGCCGAGCACGAGGCGGCGCACGTCGAGCTGATCCATGAGGCTGAAATCGTGCGTGGCGATGATCACCGAGGTTCCGAGCCGGTTGAGTTCGATGAAGAGGCGCAGCAGGCGGCGGGCAAGCGACGGGTCCACGTTGCCGGTGGGCTCGTCGGCCAGAAGCAGGTCGGGGCGCACGATCAGCGCGCGGGCGATCGCCGCGCGCTGCTTCTCGCCGCCCGAGAGCACCGGCGGCAGCATGTGCATGCGGTCGCCTAAGCCCACCCAGCGCAGGAGCTCGACCACCTCCGCCCGGTAGCTCGCCTCCTCCTTGCCCTGCACGCGCAGGGGCAGGGCCACGTTCTCATAGGTCGTCAGGTGATCGAGCAGGCGGAAATCCTGGAACACCACGCCCATGCGGCGGCGCAAGGCGGTCAGCTCGTCCTTCGAGATCCGGGAGACGTCCTCGCCGAACATGGAGATCAGGCCGCGGGTCGGCTTCACCGAGAGCAGGATGAGGCGCAGCAGCGTCGTCTTGCCGGCGCCTGACGGGCCGGTGAGGAACTGGAAGGAATTGGGCTCGATGGAGAAGGTCAGGTCGCGCAGGACCTCGGGCCCCATGCCGTAGCGCACGCCCACATTCTCGAAATGCACGACCGGCGCCGCGCTTTCATCGTAGTGATAATCGTCGTGATCGAGCGCTTTCACACGTAGTCGAGCCATCCTTGAAGTGAAGAAACCCGGCGATTCGCTTCCTTATCGCCCCGTTATGGTTAGCAAGCCATAAACTTGCAGGACTGTAACGGGAAGCAAAGCTCTCGCGGGACATTGCCGCAGGATGCCAAGCAATGACACTCCCTGTCATCACCGCACAGGGCCGGTGATCCCGATCATGGGGAGCGTCGTGCCCCCCAGAATCGGGATGGCTGGGACTGATCCCCGGATCAAGTCCGGGGACGGCCATGACGTGGTGGGTGTTATCCCCTCCGCTGCGCTCCGGCCGGGAATGACATTGGAGTTCATGGATTCGCCTGAAAACACGCCAACTCCGTTTGACATCCTTGGACAGTCATGGTCGTGAAGGGGCGGCTCTGAAAGCCCATTATTCTTTTCTGGACGAATGACGATGAGCACTGCCCACCGCATCCGGGTTCTTTTCGACGAAGACATTATTGCCAAGCGCAACGAGGCGCTGGCCCAGGAGATCGCGGCCGCCAAGCCCGAAAACCTGCTCGTCGTGGCCGTGCTCAAGGGCAGCTTCATGTTCGCCGCCGACCTGATCCGCGCCCTGCACCGGTCCGGGCTCACGCCCCAGGTCGAGTTCGTTCATCTGTCGAGCTATCTGGACGGAACGGTTTCCACCGGCAACGTCACGATCCTGCGCGACGTCGAGAGCGACGTGCGCGGACGCGACGTGCTGCTCGTGGACGATATCCTCGAGTCGGGCCGCACGGTCACCTTCGCCAAGGACCTGCTGATGGCGCGCGGCGCCAAGAGCGTGAAGACCGCCGTCCTGCTCGAGAAGCCCGGCAAGCGCGCCGTGCAGATCCAGCCGGATTATGTGGGCTTCACTTGCCCCGACGTGTTCGTGATCGGCTACGGCATGGACGTGGCCCATTCCTACCGGCAGCTGCCGTTCGTCGGGGTCCTCGATCACCTCGACAAGGACCCGGACCTGTTCGACAAGCCGGGCCAATAGCGCACGCTTCCTCATACACGGCCCTCATCCTGAGGAGGTTGTTGTCCGAGATGCGAGATCAGCCGTTGAGCCGCCAGATCGTGCCGTTGAGCAGGGTGGCATAGCCGACCCAGGCGAGATAGGGCACCAGCAGCAGGGCCGCGAGGCGGTCGAGCTTCCAGAAGGTGCGGATCGTAGCGAGTATGGCCACGATCAGGGCCGCGATGACCACGAGGCCCGCTACCGGGCTTTTGCCCCCGAAGAACGCGAAGGACCACGTCCCGTTCAGCGTCAGCTGCACGAAGAACGCGACAATGGCCGCCGCGCGTCCGGGCCGGTTCTCCGGCAATGCGAGAATGCGCCAGAGCGCGTAGGCCATCATGGCGTAGAGCAGCGTCCAGGCGACCGGGAAGGCCCAGTTCGGCGGCGTGAAGGCCGGCTTCTCAAGTCCCGCGTACCAGGTCGGGATGTTCGGCTGCGTGATCAGGCTTGCCGACACCGCCACCGCGACCACCGGCAGCACGGCCACGAGAAAACGTGGCAGCGGCGGCATTGCATGGCTGCCCGGCGCAGTTTGGTCTGTATGCATCCTCGAAATCCCTTTAAGGACAGCGTGTCCGTTTCCAGTGACGCAACCTGTCACGCTCTCCGGAGGTTCCCATGCCGTCATCGCGTTCCCCATGGTCGAAGCGCAGCCTGACCGCTCAGGCCATGGGCCATGTGGATCCGATCACCAGGGCGGTCGTGCCGCCGATCCATGTGGCGACCACCTATATCCGCGATGAGGACAATGCCTATTCCTCCGGGTTCGTCTATGGCCGGCCGGACAATGCCACGATCCGCGAGGCGGAAGAAGTGCTGGCGATGCTGGAGGAGGCCGAGGCCGGCGCGCTGCTGTTCTCGTCCGGCATGGCGGCGGCCACCGCGGTGTTCCAGGCCCTCGATCCGGGCGATCACATCGTCGCCTCCAAGGTCATGTACTGGGCCCTGCGCAGCTGGCTGATGACGGAAGCCGTCCGCTGGGGTCTCAAGGTCGATTTCGTGGAAACCGACAACCTCGATGCACTGCGTGAAGCGGTAAAGCCCGGCCAGACCAAGCTGGTCTGGATCGAGACGCCCTCCAACCCGCTCTGGACCATCACGGACATCGCCGGCGCCGCCGAGATCGCCCATGAGGCCGGCGCGCGTCTGGCGGTCGATTCCACCACCGCGTCGCCGATCCACACCCGACCGCTCAACCTCGGCGCCGACATCGTCATGCATGCGGCGACGAAAGTGCTGAACGGCCATTCCGACGTAGTGGCGGGAGCGCTCGCGGGTGCCAAGGCGGATGAATTCTGGGCCCGCGTCGTCAGCATCCGCAAGATGCAGGGTGCGATCCTCGGTCCTTTCGAAGCCTATCTTCTGATGCGCGGCATGCGCACGCTCCATGTGCGCACGGCAGCCCAAGCCAAAAGCGCGCTCGATCTCGCGCAGCGCTTTTCCAGTCATCCGAAGGTCGCCCGCGTGCTCTATCCCGGCCTGCCGCAGCATCCCGGCCACGACATCGCCGCCCGGCAGATGGAGAACGGCTTCGGCTACATGCTGTCGATCCAGGTCTCGGAAGGCGAGGCCGCGGCGATCCGCGCGGCGGCCCGGGTCGGCCTGTGGAAGCGGGCGACGTCGCTGGGCGGCGTCGAGAGCCTCATCGAGCACCGCGCCTCCATCGAGGGTCCGGGCACCCCATGCCCGCCGGACCTCCTGCGGCTTTCCACCGGCATCGAGGATGTGGAGGACCTGTATTGCGATCTGGACGAGGCGCTGCGGGGCTGACACCCGCCCACGTCATGGCCGTCCCCGGACTTGATCCGGGGATCAGTCCCAGCCATCTCGATCCTGTGAGGCTCGGCACTTTTCTAATCGAGATGACCGGCACAAGGCCGGTGATGACGGACAGGGAGGCCGGTGAATTCTCAGCGCCCGCTTAGCCAGCTATATTGATTCTGTCACAAAACCTGTGCTTCTGTCGTGTAGAGGCGAATTCTGTTTCGCTGCACAACAAGACCAAAGGGAAGACCATGACCCAATCCATCACCCGCCGCCGCGTCCTGCAGACCGGCGTGGCTGCCGCGGCGATTGCCGGCCTGCCGCAGACCAGCTGGGCCGCCGGCCCGGTCGTGAAGCTCCGCATCCTGGAGACCACCGACCTTCACGTGAACATCTTCCCTTACGACTACTATCGCGATGCGGCTGACGACACGGTGGGGCTTGCCCGCACGGCCACCCTGGTGAAGGGCGCCCGCGCCGAGGCTAAGAACTCCCTGCTGTTCGACAACGGCGACCTGATCCAGGGATCGCCGCTCGGCGATTTCGTGGCCTATCGGCAGGGCATGAAGAAGGGCGACGTGCACCCCATGGTCGCCGCCATGAACGAGCTCGCCTATGATTGCGGCACGCTCGGCAACCACGAGTTCAACTACGGCCTCGAGTTCCTGCAGAACGCCATGGGCACGGCCAAATTCCCGCTGGTCTGCGCCAACGTGCTCAAGGCCAACGGCGAGTCCCTGCAGAAGCCCTGGATCGTCCTCGACCGCGAATTCACCGACGAGGCCGGCGCCAAGCAGACGATCAAGGTGGGCGTGATCGGCTTCGTGCCGCCGCAGATCGTCCAGTGGGACAAGTCCCACCTCGACGGCAAGGCCACCACCATCGACATCGTGGACGCTGCCAACAAGCACGTGCCAGACCTCAAGAAGGCCGGCGCCGACATCGTCGTGGCGCTGTGCCATTCCGGCATCGCCGGCGGCGAGCGCAAGGGCGGCGAAGAGAACGCGGCGCTCCACCTCGCCAAGGTCGAGGGCATCGACGTGATCCTCACCGGCCACCAGCACTTCACGTTTCCGGGCGGCAAGGAGTTCAACAACATCGCCGGGGTCGACGTGCAGAAGGGCACGCTGCACGGCAAGCCCGCCGTCATGGCCGGCTTCTGGGGCAGCCATCTCGGCCTCGTCGATCTCGAGCTGACCAAGGAAGGCAATGCCTGGAAGGTCGCGAACTTCCGCACCGAGGCGCGCCCGATCTACGACCGCGTCGACCGCAAGGTCGTAGCCAAGGTGGAATCCGATGCGGCCGTGATGGCCGCCGCGAAGGCAGGCCACGAGGCGACGTTGAAATACGTGCGCGAGCCCGTCGGCACGACCGCCGTGCCGATCCACTCCTACTTCTCGCTGGTGTCGGACGACGCCTCCGTGAAGCTCGTGACCGAGGCGCAGGCCTGGTACGTGGCCGACCAACTGAAAGCATCCGCCTTCAAGGACCTGCCGATTCTGTCCGCAGGCGCTCCCTTCAAGGCCGGCGGACGCGGCGGTCCGAACTACTTCACGGAGATCAAGCCCGGCCCGCTCGCCATCAAGGACATGGCGGACATCTACATCTACCCGAACACGATCCGCGTGGTGAAGATCACGGGTGCCCAGGTGCGTGAGTGGCTCGAGCGCTCGGCCGGCATCTACAACCAGATCGATCCGGCCAAGGGCGGCGAGCAGGAACTCGTCAATCCCAAGTTCCCGGCCTACAACTTCGACGTGATCGCCGGCGTGCAGTACAAGATCGACCCGACTCAGGCCTCGCGCTACGACGACAACGGCAAGGTGGTGAACGCCAATGCGCGCCGCATCAAGGACCTGACCCATAACGGCAAGCCCGTGACGGACGACCAGCAGTTCCTCGTGGTGACGAACAACTACCGGGCGGGCGGCGGCGGCAACTTCCCCGGCGCCGACGGCACCACCATCGTGTTCGAGGCGCCGGACCTGACCCGCGACGCCATCATGCGCTTCATCCTGGAGAAGAAGGAAGTGGCCCCGAAGGCGGACGGCTCCTGGGCGCTCGCGGTTCCGGCCGGCGTCACCATGACCTTCACCACCGGCCCGAACGCCGCCAACTACCAGCCGGCCGGCATCAAGGTCGAGAAGATGGGCGACGCGCCGGAAGGCTTCGTGAAGTACAGGATCGTGAGCTGATCATCGCAGCATCGCAATCGGAGACGGCCGGGCTCATGCCCGGCCGTTTTCGTAGGGACGTCCGGTGCTGAGCGGAGGCCAGGGCCGAACCTGTTCGGTAGTTGGCCGTTACTTGGCTGACCCCTGACCGGAGAGCCCTGTGGGACAGATCACCTTCGACGGCCTTGGCCCCTATGACCTGCCCGACGCCACCCATGCCGACGCCAAGAAGGACGGCGACGGGTTCATGCTGTCGTTTCGCATGTGGAAATCCGAGAACGAATGGACTCTGGTGCGAATCCACGTGAGCGATGAAGAAGCCCATAAGCTCGTGCGCCAGATCGGAGACGAGCAGGTGAGAACGGACGGATCGACCATCATCTAGCGCGAAGCTCATCGCGGGCGTCGCGATCCGTTCAACAGCTTCACGCGAGCATCGGGTTCCGAGCCGGGCCGCACTTACAAATGACGCATTGGCCCTGTATGGTTCAACCATCAGCGATTCCCTAGTCGGCCGCTGCCCTTTTGGGCGCATGCTGCGTCTCGAAGCTTGTCCAGGCTTTGGAGAATGAATCATGCCGGTCGACCTCCCTCCTCAGAAGAAGCTCGCTCAGGCCGTTCCGGCCTCATGGAACCTGGTCTTCGATCGCTCCCTGAACTGGCTCGCCGTGGTTGTCGGCCTGGGCCTTTGCCTTTGGGTCATCACCCTCGGCACGTGAAGGGGAATCTGCTCTTGGATCCGAACCAACAACGCAAACATCCCTGGCTCAGCCTCATCGGCATCGCCGCCATCGGCCTGTTCGGGCTCGTCCTGATGGTGATCCTGACCCCCTGAACGATTCAACGGATTGCCCGGTCAGGGCAGGGCGATCACGTCTTTCAGCTGCTCAGGCTTCGGCTCCCTGCCGAGGCGGCGGCGCTTGGCCAGGATGATCGTGCCGTTCAGCTCCCCGCCGAACAGGAAGATCGCGCTGAGGGTATAGAGGAAGATCAGCGCCACCATGGCTGTGGCGAGGCCGCCATAGGTGGACGCGTAGGCCCCCGGATAGAACTCCAGATACCAGCTGAAGGCGAAGCCGCCGAGAAGCCACAGCGCCAGGGTCACGCCCACGCCCGGCAGCACCGCGCGGAAGCTGCGCCGCCCGGAGGGAATAAGCTTGTAGGCGAGCAGCAGGCCCGCCACGATGACGGTGGTTGCCACCCCGATGCGCAGGAAGGCGATCAAGCCGTCGAAGGGCTGCAGCGCCGGCACCCAGGACAGCACGATCCGCCAGAGGAATGGGCCGAGCACCACGAGCAGGGCGAGCGCCAGCAGCATGAGGGCTCCGGCAATCACGAAGGCGATGGACTCGAGCCGCGTCAGCCACCAGGCGCGGGTTTCGCGCACCCCATAGGCGCGGTTGAGCCCGACCCGCAGGCTCTCGACCCCGCTCGATGCGAAATAAAGCGCGAGCACCAACCCGAGGGTCACCACGTCGCTGCGCTTGACCGAGAGAATGGTGTGCACCTCGCCCGCGATGGGTCCCGCGATCTCCCGCGGCCAGGCCTCCAGGATGATGTCCGCAACCTCGTCCGCCAGGGTCCCGGTGCCGAACAGGCTCGCCAGCGCCGTGACCAGGATCAGGAACGGGAACATGGAGGTCAGCACGGACAGCGCAATATGGCTCGCAATCGCCCAGGCATCGTGCAGCACGAAGCGGGTGGACGCGATGGCAACGAGTTCGAGCCAGAGGCGAAGGCGGTTCAACGGCGGAGTCTCCAAGAGGCTGGAGATGGTGCGGCGGGGGTCAAGGGCAAGGAAACGGACTTTGAGGCAGCTGGGTTATGAAGCGTAAAATGAAGAGCACACCTTAAGTTATTCTTGAAAGGTTAGCTCTGCGAGCATCGCCGCCACACCTCTCCCTCGTGGAGAGGTGAAGTCGCCCCTCATTACGCATCGACAAACACTGGGGCTCGGGCCTACAAGGCCATTCCTCTCCTACGGCTTCAGCTTCGCATCACCCCATGAGCCCAACCCTCTTCGCCCGCCTCGCGCCGCCGCTGTTCGTGCTCATCTGGGCCACCGGCTTCGTCGTGGCGCGCCTCGTGGCGCCCTATGCCGAACCGCTGACGTTTCTGTTCGTGCGCTACGTGCTCGCCACCCTGGTGCTCGCCGTCATCGTCACGGTGGCGCAGGTTTCCTGGCCGCGGACCTGGAAGGATTGGCGCACCAGCATGATCGCCGGCGTTCTCCTGCACGGGTTCTATCTCGGGGGCGTGTTCTGGGCGGTCAAGCACGGGCTGCCCGCAGGAATCTCCGCCCTGGTGGCCGGTCTCCAGCCGCTGGCCACGGGCCTTCTCGCCGGACCCCTGCTGGGCGAGCGGGTCTCAGCCAGACGCTGGACCGGGATCGGCATCGGCTTCATGGGCGCAGCCCTCGTGGTGGCTCCGAAGCTCGGCGATGGCGGCGTGCCGCCGCTGGCGCTCTTCATCTGCGTGCTCGGCATGCTCTCCATCACCTTCGGGACGATCTGGCAGAAGCGCACCGGCAGCAATCTCGACCTGCGGGTCAATGCGACCATCCAGTATATCGGAGCCGCCATCGTCACCCTGCCGCTGGCGCTGCTGCTGGAAGAGGGGCACATGGATTTCACGCTTCCGCTCATCGGCGCGCTCGCCTGGGCAGTGTTAGGCCTGTCCATCGGGGCGATCGGGCTGCTGCTGTTCCTGATCCGTCAGGGCGCGGTCGTGGGCGTGGCGACCCTGCTCTATCTCGTGCCGCCGGTTGCAGCCCTCATGGCTTTCGCGCTCTTCGGCGAAACCCTGAGCCTGATCCAGCTCGCCGGCATGGCTCTTGCGGCCGCAGGCGTCGCGGTGGCGAGCAGGAACTGACACGGACAAAAAGCGTCTGAATTCATCCCCTCAACCTCATCCTGAGGAGCAGACGTCAGTCTGCGTCTCGAAGGAGGCTCCAGTGCTCTCTGGAAGCTCCTTCGAGACGCCGCTTGCAGCGGCTCCTCAGGATGAGGACTGAGGTTAAGGCGGTTTCTGAAATCGAATTACTTCGTGATCTTCACGGAAACCGGGTCGCTGGCGGGAAAGGTCTCCTCCACGCCCTCGTCGAGAAGCTCTTCCTGATGCTTCTTGTTCTCGGTCTGCTTGTCGTCCTTGCGGTCGTTCTTGTCCTGGTTTTTATCATCAGAGCGGTTCTTGTCCGTCATAGGGATCTCCATCGTCGGATTGCGTGTCATGTCGTGAAGACAACGCGTGGGGCCAAGCTCCGATCCTCCATCCGCCCAAATGAAAACGGCGCCTTGCGGCGCCGTTTCGGATATCTGCAATGGTCAGCGCGGCTGGCCCTGCTGCTGGTTGACGAAGTAGTCGAAGGGCAGCTCGGCGATGCGGAACCAGGTCAGCTCCTTCTCGCGGAAGGCGTTCCAGGAATCGTACATCTTCTTGAACTTGGCGTTGGAGGCCGCGAGCTCGCCGTAGAGCTTGTAGGCTTCCTTGTAGCTCTGCTCCATCACGTCGCGCGGGAAGGGTCGCAGCTGCACGCCCTGGCCCACGAGGCGGCGGATCGCGTCGGCGTTCTGCGCATCGTATTTCGCCACGCACAGGGCATTCGCCTCGGCACAGGCGGCTTCGAGGATCGCCTTGTAATGGGCGGGCAGCTCGTTCCACTTGTTCATGTTCACGTAGAGCGAGGGCTGCGCGCCGCCCTCCCAGAAGCCCGGATAGTAATAGTACTGGGCCACCTTCACGAAGCCGAGCTTCTCGTCGTCGTGCGGGCCGGAGAACTCGACCGCGTCGAGGGTGCCGCGCTCCAGCGCCGGGTAGATGTCGCCGGCTGCGAGCACCTGGGGCACCACGCCGAGCTTCTGCATGATCTGCCCGCCCATGCCGGCGATGCGCATCTTGAGGCCGTTCAGGTCCGCGATGGACTTAATCTCCTTGCGGAACCAGCCGCCCATCTGAGCGCCCGTCTGGCCGGCCGGGATCGGATAGACGTTGTAGTCCTTCATGAACTCGCGCACGAGGTCGAGGCCGCCGCCGTAATACATCCAGGCATTGTGCTGGCGCACGTTCATGCCCCACGGCACCGAGGTCTCGAACATGAAGGTCGGGTCCTTGCCGATGAAGAAGCTCGACAGGGTATAGGAGCACTCCACCGTGCCGTTCTGCGTGGCGTCGAGGGTCTGGAGCGCGCCGACGATCTCGCCTGCCGCGAAGGGCTGAATCTGGAACTTGTTGTCGGTGGCGGCGGCCACGCGCTTGGAGATCATCTCGCCCGCGCCGAAGAGGGTGTCGAGGCTCTTCGGATAGGCGGACGCCATGCGCCAGCGGACTTCCGGCTGCGCCTGAGCGATGGCCGGGGATGCGACAGCGCCTGCTGCAACTGCCAGGCCTGCGCCTTTGAGAACGTTTCTTCTGTCCATGAGCGTTTCCTCAACCGTTTTATGTCGTCACTGCCGGTTCGGCTGAACAATCCATAAAGCGGGAGGCACGGGGCTGTCACTCCATCTTCCGTAGAGACAGCTATGCAGTAGGCTCATTGGGTCATCCCGGACGAAGCGCAGCGAAGATCCGGGATGCCGGACGGGAGTGGCGCGGAAGCCCTCCTCCCCCTTGTGGGGAGGAGTTGGAGGTGGGGGTGTGGGCGCCACGCTGGTCTAGTCCAGCACCGGCACCCCCACCCCTGCCCCTCCCCACAAGGGGGAGGGAGACATTCGCTTGATCCGCACGCGATCCCGGACCGGCTTTCGCCGTCCGGGATGATGCGTGGGGGATGGGACTACCGCTCCTCGTTGCCGCCCTTGGAGAGCGGGCGCTGCTGCTGGCCGCTATGGGCGCGACCCGAGCGCTTCGGCGGCTTCTCGTCGCCCGTGGAGGAGGTCGACTTTCCACCGGACTGGCTGGCCGTGGGATGGCCGCGCACCAGGGTGCCCTTGGGCACGTCCACCGCGTTGCCGGGCGCCGGCACGCGGGCGCGGGAGGTCGCCCCGCCGCTCATGCCTGAGGGGCCCGTCGTGCCTTCCGTCTGAGCGCCGCGGGGGGCCGGGCTCTTGGTCGCCGTCGTGTTGACGCTCTCGGCGATCTCCTCGTTGGAGAGCTCGAAGCCGGCGTCCGCTGCGCCTTGCTCCGGCGGCACCTCCTTGAAGGAATGGAGCCCCGCCTTGGAGCCGCTCTTCACGCGATTGTCGTCCACATGGTCGATGTCGAGGTCGGGGTCGAGCTTCTTCGAGGCGCCCATCACGCCGGTGGCTTTGGCGGCCGCGCGCTTGGTGTTGCCGACATCGTTGCGCTGGGTCGGACCTGCGACGAAGTCGTCGCCGGCCTCTTCCTGCGCGATCTCGTTCAGCACTTCATCCACAGGCGGCTCAGGAGAGCGACCGCGTTTGTCTTGCGCCATGGGCTATTCCTCTTCTTGGGTTTCAGCAGGCTGATGGCTAGGAAGCCTCGCAGAGCCAACGTCCTTTCGAGGACGGGTGTTCCGGCCCTGCGACCGTGAAAAGCAGGGCCGGACGATCATTGCGGCGCATCGTCCTGCCGATGAGCCGGCATCCTTCTCGCCGGGTGAGGCTTTACCGGCCAAGCTCCTTCTGGATGTCCTGCAGCATGGTCAGGTGCTCCTGGATCTGGCCCCGCGCGAGCTTGGCAACGTTCGTGGTTTCGCGGTTGCCGGAGCCCTGCTTGAGATAGTCCTCCTGCAGCTTCAGCAATTCCTGATGCCCCTGAATCTGCAGGGCGACGTAATCCTTGTCGAAGGCAGCGCCTCCGGGCGCCTTCGACAGACGCTCCATGGCCTGCGCATCCTTGGCCGGCAGCTCGGGCGCCGTGGAAGCAGCCGCTTGAGCGCCGCGCGTGGTTGACGCTGTGGCGTTCGGGTCTGCGAAGGAATGCATGATCTCGGTGAGCAGGTTCTGCTCGCCGACCTCGAACTCCGCGAACTGCTTCACGCGCGGGTTCTGCGCCTTGGTGAGCGCGAAGTTCGACTGCTGCAGCGACACGGTGCTCAGCGCCAGCGCCTGCTGGATGTACTGCCGGTCGGCCTGCGACTGCTCTTGGCCCATGGCGGCCGGGGCGCTGTTGGCCTGACCCTGGCGGGCGGGGGTCTGCGTATCCTGCGGGGCGCCGCCCTGTTGCGTGCGCTGCTGGCGCTCCTGCGCGTTCTGCCCGAGGGCCGGATTGGTCCGCGTCTCCGCAGGTTGCGGTGCGGTCGATTGAGGAATGGCCTGGTTCTGCTGCTGAGCGAAGGCGGGAACGGCAATGGCGGCCATGAGGCCGGCGATCACGAGACGGCGTGACATCAAGAACTCTCCTGCAAAGGGACTGTGAGAGCGAACGTTTGCGGGAAAGTTTGGTTCAGGCTCGGAGTGAAGCGGCGTCAGCGCCAATCCTTGTCCGAACTCATCTGCATCTCGTCGGCCGCACGCTTGATATCGTTGAGGTCCACCGGATCGCTGAACGGATCCTCGTCGAGCTCCGTCACCCGGTTCAGGCGCTTCTGCCAGCGCCGCAGCTCGTCGATATAGGGCCCGTAGGGTACGCGCTTCAGGCGGCCGTTCTCCTCGACCAGATCGCACAGGCCGTTGTGCAGCCATTCGCCATTGTGCCAGTCGGGCATGTCCACGGCGGGAAACAGGCACACCCCGTGCAGGTCGATGCCCTGGCGCACGGCGGCGAGCGATTCCTCGACGATGTCGCGCAGCCAGTCCGGGCGGCCCTCGCGCAGGCCGCTCGTCTCGCCCACGATCATCGGGCGGCGGTAGCGCTCCCAGGTATAGGTGAGCAGGTCGCCGAGCGGCCGGATGCGCTCGTCATGCGGCTCCAGGGAAGCGTGCGGGCCGTTCTCGCGATATTCCATCTGGCCGAACGAGTAGGCGTTGACGCCCACGATATCGAGCACCTCCGGCGAACCGCCGAGCTCCGGGTGGCGCCGCCCGGCGATCACGTCCCAGGCATAGAACGTGTCCGTAAAGGTTTCGTGATCCGCCTCGTCCTTGAGATCCGGGCGGTCGTGCGGCGCAACCACCAGAATGAGCGGGTCGATGTGCACCATCCGCGCCTCAGGGACGACCTCGCGGATCGCCTTCACGGCCGCGATGTCGGCCCGGCACAGGGCGAGGCGCAGCCGCCGGCGGTCTTCGTCGGTCTTGCGGAAGGGCGCGGTCCAGGCCCATTCCCCACCCATGAAGGCGAAGAAGGTGATCTCGTTGATGGGCGTGAAGAAATGCGGGCCGCGGATCCGCGGCGTCACGTATTCCGCCGCCGCTTTCGCATAAGATGCGAAACGATCCGTGAAATCGGCTGCGAAAGGATCGACGTCGTCCGGATAGCCGTAGTGGCACAGGTCCCAGATCGGCAGGATCTGGTGGCGGTTCATGGCCGCGATGAACGGATCGAGCCCCGAGAAATCGTAAGCGCCGCTCTTGTCCACGAAGGGCCAGGGAATGCCCTGGCGCGCCACCGCGATGCCGAGCGAACGGAGAAACGCGTAATCCTCATCCGCATGCTCGCGGTGCTGCGTCTCGGCCACGAGATCCCGGCGGCCCCGATCCTTCCAGATGAAGGTGGAGCACTCGAAGCCCGACAGGAAGAAGGTCGGGAAAATGCCTGCATGAACAGGGGAGCGGCTTCCTGACGGTGACGGATCATGCAAGGCATCCTCCTCCTGGTCCAGGCAGAAGGGTCGAGGACTTGCCTTTCGCCGGACAAGCTCAACCTCCGCAGGGACAAGCGGATGAGAGTCGCAGGGTTCCGCGAACGGGTCGTGCCGGTTCGGGATGAACTTCGCTCAAGCGTGTCCGTTGTGAGAGGGTTGATCAGGAGCAGGAGGACCAATGCAGGACCGGACGACGCGAATCATCATGCTGGTCGTGGCGGTGCTGCTCGCGATCCTGGTGCTGCAGCCTTATGTGAATACCTACTTCTATTCCGCCCGCGCGCCGCGGCCCGTCGCGGCGCGGGGCGACCTGGCGGAGTTCGAGCGCACGACGATCCGGGTGTTCGAGACCGTGGCGCCCTCGGTGGTGCAGGTGGTGGCGCTGCAGGGGCGAGGCCCCGCCGGCGGAGAGCCGGCCGGTTCCGGCACAGGCTTCGTGTGGGATGCCGCCGGGCATGTGGTGACGAACCATCACGTGGTGGAAAACGGCTCCTCGTTTGCGGTACGTTTCGCCTCCGGCGAGGTGCGGCCTGCCGAGGTGATCGGGCGCGCGCCGAACTACGACCTCGCCGTCCTGCGGCTCCAGCGCCAGGGCGCCCTGCCGGCCCCCGTGAACGTGGGAAGCTCGGCCGATTTGAAGGTCGGGCAGACCGCCTATGCCATCGGCAATCCCTTCGGGCTCGACCAGTCGCTCACCTCCGGGGTCATCAGCGCCCTCAAGCGCCGCCTGCCCACCAGCGGCGGGCGCGAGGTCGCCGACGTGATCCAAACCGATGCGGCGATCAATCCGGGCAATTCCGGCGGCCCGCTGCTCGATTCCGCCGGCCGCCTGATCGGCGTCAACACCGCCATCTTCTCACCCTCAGGAACGAATGCCGGCATCGGCTTTGCCATTCCTGTCGATGTGGTGAACCGGGTCGTGCCGGAACTCATCCGCACCGGCCGCGTGCCGACCCCGGGCATCGGCATTCTCGCCGGCGACGAGACGCTCGCCGCCCAGCTCGGCGTAACCGGCGTGATCGTGGCGGGCGTGGTGCCGGGCTCGCCGGCGGACCGGGCGGGCCTGCGCGGCGTGGATGCGCGCGCCGGCATCATCGGGGATGTCATCGTGGGCGTCGACGACGCGCCGGTGCGCCGCCTGTCGGACCTGACCGACAGGCTCGAGAGAGTCGGCGTCGGCAACACGGTCAAGCTCGCGGTCGTGCGCAACAACCGTTCCGAGACCATCGAGGTCGCCGTCGCCGATGTGGAGCAGCAGGGGACGCGGAGCCGCCGGCCCTGAACCGAAGACAACCTTGGCAGGGTCGAATTTGTTTCACTCCGACCGAAACCTTGTCTCCTGCCCGCCGTTAGCCATCGAACCTTCAGCAGCGGAGGACCGAATGAAACTTGAAAGCGGCGACAACAATATCCTCGTACAAAGCTCGACAGTCGACCTGGGCGAAAATTTCCCTGAATTTGCCAAAACCAACATCCAGCGCATTGCCGGAAAATACTTCGGCCGGCTGAGCATGGGATCCGTGCATGTCACCCGCGAGGGGCCGACCTATCGGTGCACGGTCAACATGCAGATGGGCGCGCTCAAGATGATGACCGGCGAGGCCAAGGACAAGGATCTTTACACCGCCTTCCGCGCCGCCCTGCAGAAAACCGCCAAGCAGCTTCGCCGGACGAAGCGGGAGCTTCGCGAGGACAAGGGCGAGCGCACCGACAAGGACATGCTCCTGCGCGAAGGCGCACGATCACGCGCTCCGGAACGCGACATCGACGATGCGGGCCTGCCCATGAACGACGAGGGCGATTACCGCGCGGCCGCAGAGTAAGCGCACATCAACATCCTCTCCATGTCATCACCGGCCTTGTGCCGGTGATCTCGATTGAGTGGGGCTCTGCACTTTTCCGCATCAGGATGGCCGGGACTGATCCCCGGATCAAGTCCGGGGACGGCCATGACAAAGAAGGTTTCGTTCACTTCAGTCACGAAAAAGGCCGGGCTCCAGCCCGGCCTTTTCTTTCTTCACGACTGCTTTCTAGTTCAGCCGCACGCCCTGCGGCGGGCGCTCCGTGCCGCTGACGGTGACGTCGCCGATCATCAGGCCCATGGGGCCTGCATGCACCGGCACGGTCTCGCCGTCCTTGATGTCGCCGGCGAGAATCAGCTCCGCCAGCGGATCCTGCACGTGCTTCTGGATCACGCGCTTCAACGGGCGCGCGCCATAGGCCGGGTCGTAGCCCTTGTTCGCAAGCCAGCTGCGCGCCTCCTCGTCGAGCTGCAGCGTGATCTTGCGGTCAGCGAGCAGCTTCTGCAGGCGGCCGAGCTGGATGTCCACGATGGCCCCCATCTCCGAGCGCTGCAGCCGGTGGAACAGGATGATCTCGTCCACGCGGTTGAGGAACTCCGGCCGGAAGTGCGCGCGCACCACGCCCATCACTTCGTCGCGTACCTCGTCGGTGTCATGGCCCTCGGTCTGGTTCACCAGATATTCGGCGCCCAGGTTCGACGTCATGATGATGAGCGTGTTGCGGAAGTCCACGGTGCGCCCCTGGCCGTCCGTGAGGCGGCCGTCGTCGAGCACCTGCAGCAGGACGTTGAACACGTCCGGATGCGCCTTCTCGATCTCGTCGAACAGCACCACCTGATAGGGCCTGCGGCGGACGGCTTCGGTGAGGGCGCCGCCCTCCTCGTAGCCCACGTAGCCGGGAGGCGCGCCGATGAGGCGGGCGACCGAGTGCTTCTCCATGTATTCCGACATGTCGAGGCGCACGAGCGCGGTCTCGTCGTCGAACAGGAAGTGCGCCAGCGCCTTCGTCAGCTCCGTCTTGCCGACGCCCGTGGGGCCGAGGAACATGAACGAGCCCATGGGCCGGTTCGGATCCTGCAGCCCGGCGCGGGAGCGCCGCACGGCGGTGGAGACCGCTGCCACCGCCTCTGCCTGGCCGACGACGCGCCTGGCGATCGCCTGCTCCATCTGCAGGAGCTTCTCGCGCTCGCCCTCCAGCATCTTGTCGACGGGCACCCCGGTCCAGCGGGAGACGACGCCGGCCACATGGTCGGGCGTCACCGCCTCCTCCATCAGCCCGCCGCCATCGGCATGGGCCTCCACATCGGTGAGCTGCTTCTCCAGGCCCGGAATGACCCCGTAGGAGAGCTCGCCGGCCTTCGCCCAGTCGCCGTTGCGCTGCGCGGTGGCCAACTGGTTGCGGGCCTCCTCGAGCTTCTTCTTGAGGTCGGCCGCGGTGCCGAGCTTGTCCTTCTCGGCCTTCCAGCGCGCGGTGATGGAAGCCGATTGCTCCTCCAGCTCCGCCAGCTCCTTCGTGAGGCGCTCAAGGCGGTCGCGGGACGCGGCGTCCGTTTCCTTCTTCAACGCCTCCTGCTCGATCTTCAGGCGCACGATCTCGCGGTCGATGTTGTCGAGCTCCTCGGGCTTCGAATCGACCTGCATGCGCAGGCGCGACGAAGCCTCGTCCACGAGGTCGATGGCCTTGTCCGGCAGGAACCGGTCGGTGATGTAGCGGTTCGACAGCGTGGCGGCCGCGACAAGCGCCGAGTCGGTGATGCGCACCCCGTGATGCTGCTCGTACTTCTCTTTGAGGCCGCGCAGGATCGACACGGTGTCCTCCACCGTGGGCTCGCTCACGAAGACCGGCTGGAAACGACGCGCCAAGGCGGCGTCCTTCTCCACGTGCTTGCGGTACTCGTCCAGGGTGGTGGCGCCCACGCAGTGCAGCTCGCCGCGGGCAAGCGCGGGCTTTAAAAGGTTCGACGCATCCATGGCGCCATCGGCCTTGCCGGCGCCGACCAGCGTGTGCATCTCGTCGATGAACAGGATGATGCCGCCCTCGGCCGACGTGACCTCGCTGAGCACAGCCTTCAAGCGCTCCTCGAACTCGCCGCGATATTTCGCGCCGGCAATCAGCGCGCCCATGTCGAGAGCGAGCAGCTGCTTGTCCTTGAGCGATTCCGGCACGTCGCCGTTGACGATGCGCAGAGCGAGGCCCTCGACGATGGCGGTCTTGCCGACGCCGGGTTCGCCGATGAGCACCGGGTTGTTCTTGGTGCGCCGCGACAGCACCTGGATGGTGCGGCGGATCTCCTCGTCGCGGCCGATCACCGGATCGAGCTTGCCGTCGCGGGCCGCTTCCGTGAGGTCGCGGGCGTATTTCTTGAGCGCATCATAGGCGTTCTCCGCCGTCGCATTGTCGGCGGTGCGCCCCTTGCGCAGGGAATTGATGGCGGTGTTGAGGCCTTGAGCGGTCACGCCGGCCTGAGCCAGGATGCGGCCGGCGTCCGAGTCCTTCTCGACAGCCAGCGCCAGCAGCATGCGCTCGACGGTGACGTAGGAATCGCCTGCCTTCTCGGCGGCCTTCTCGGCCGTGTCGAAGAAGCGCATCAGGTCGCGGGTGGCCTGGGGCTGCGCGGCGGAGCCGGACACCTTCGGCTGCTTGGCGAGCCACTGCTCCACCGCCGCATGGGCGTCGCGGGAGCGCCCGCCGGCGCGGTCGATGAGCCCGGCGCAGAGGCCTTCCGGATCGTCAAGCAAAACCTTCAGGACATGGCCCGGCGAAAGCTGCGGATGGCCTTCCCGCATGGCGAGATTCTGCGCCGCCTGAACGAAGCCCCGGGCACGCTCGGTGTATTTCTCGAAGTTCATCAATCATCCCTCCTCGGATCTGCCCGCCCTGCCTGAGGCACAGGCAAATCCTGCGATGTCGGACCCTCATCGAGAGGCATCCGCTTGGGCTTCAAGATGGTGTGTCTAATTGGACAC
Source organism: Microvirga sp. jy35 (assembly GCF_056148915.1). NCBI lineage: Bacteria > Pseudomonadati > Pseudomonadota > Alphaproteobacteria > Hyphomicrobiales > Methylobacteriaceae > Microvirga > Microvirga sp. jy35. The sequence goes on from NZ_JBWBEW010000002.1 coordinate 26,702, forward strand.
AACAAGAGGGGGAACCCGCTTGCCGCGCTGGCATTGACCCCACGACAGTTTGAGGAGGTTCCCATGACACGCGACCCGCGTTCGGAAGCCGAAAAAGCCCGTGCCGCCCTTGCCCGCAATGCGGAGATGGGCTTGGGCGTGCCGCAAAGTCCGGCCGAGCAGCAGCCTTCCGTGACGCCGGAGACCTTCGGCGACACCACCGAGAATGGCCGGGTGATCCGGGACGATCAGGGAGGGGCGGCCAACGCGGCGGACCGTGACATCGGGGATTCCACCGGCACCATCGCGACCTCCCGCGACATCCCGGTCTCGCGCCAGAACGTTCAGTCCCCGCCGACCCATCGCAGCGACGAAGAGGACGGCGTCCTCTCGCGCGCAAAGGAGTGAAGCACAATGGCTCTTTCCGATATCTTTTCCATGTTCAGCCCCAAGAAGCGCAAGGCCGAGAAGGCCCGCGAGGAGCTGATGAGCAATGCCGAGAAGGCGCTGCGCATGAAGCAGGAGGCCGGCTCGCAATCCACCATTCCCGAGCATCAGACCGCCAACGAGGGGATGAATCCCAAGACCACCAACGAGGATCACATCCCGGCTCGCGAAGGGTTCAACACGCCCGAGCTCAAGCGCTCGAGGGTCGCCCGCTCGGGGGACGCTTCGTAAGTCCAGCTTCACTCAGTTGAAGACGACAGAGCCCTGCCACCTGGCAGGGCTTTTTCAGGTATGGCCGCCGAATGCTCTTCAAATCTGCTGCCATGGCGGCAGGCAGCTCCCGTTCAGCCTCGCTGATAGGTGCCCGGTAGAAGCTGCTCGAACTTCGCGCTGATGATCTCGTAGCACTCGCATGCGGCAGCCTCGAGACCCGGGCGATCCGTGACCGTGATGATGCCTCTGCCCTGGCGGATCAGGCCCTTGTCCTGCAGGGCCCGGGCAACGTCGCTGACCGTCGAGCGCTGAACCCCGAGCATCTCCGCCAGGGACTCCTGGGTGAGCGGCAGCTCAGACTGGCCCGCTCGATCCTGACTCATGAGGATCCACCGGCAGCAACGGGCTTCCACGCTGTGAACGGCGTTGCAGGCCACGGTTTGAAGCGTTTGCGCCATGAGCGCCTCAGTAAAGCGCAGGACGAGCTGCTGGATGGCCGGTCGAGCCGCCATGGCCTCGTGCATCGCGTTGAGTTCGGTCCGCGAGGCCGATCCGCTCATCTGGACGATATAGCGCCCGAACGATTGGCGGGTCACGAACGCGCTCACCAGGCCGAACAATCCCTCGCAGCCGAAAGTCGCCATCTCGACGGACTTGCCGTCATGCATGACGGTGACGAGGGACACCATCGCATCGTGCAGAAAATAGGTATGCCCGATGGTCTCGCCCGCCTCGTAGAGGGTCTGACCTCGCTGCAGGTCGACGATGGTCAGACGGGGCTCCAGAAACGCAAAATCCTCTGGCGCCAGGGCTGCGAGAAGCCGGTTATCCTGATGCTGCGGAGTTTTCCGAACCTGTGCCATGGCAGAGGCCCCGATTCAGCGGAATACGCCGTCTTATTCAACGCGCCGGAGGGGCGGTATGCTCCACCGATGAGTGAATTCGCAAGGCATCGGGCTTGGGAAGTCGGGCACGGCGCCCCAACCCACCTTGCCCGCCTCCGGCTGATACAGTATCCAAGCTTCATGACCATCCGCATCGCCTCCCTCCAGCGCTATCCGGTGAAGGGCCTCTCGCCCGAGACCCTGTCCTCCGTCACCCTTGCGAAGGGGGACTACTTTCCCGGGGACCGGCTGTTTGCCGTCGAGAACGGCCCGGCCGGGTTCGAGCCGGACAATCCGCAGCATCAGCCCAAGATCAAGTTCCTGATGCTGATGCGGAACGAAAGCCTGGCGCGGCTGAAAACCCGCTACGTCGATTCCATCACGACCCTCTTCATCGAACAGGGCGGCCGAGAGGTGGCCCGCGGGGATCTGTCGACGCCGGAGGGGCGGCTTGCCATCGAGGCCTTCTTCCGCCGCTTCATGCCGAGGGAGCTGCGCGGCCCGCCGAAGGTGCTGAGCGCCCCGCAAGGCTTCCGCTTCACCGATTCCCGGCGCGGCTTCGTCTCGCTCATCAATCTCGCGAGCGTGCGGGAACTGGAGACCGTCGTGGGCGCTCCTGTGGATCCGCTGCGCTTTCGCGGCAACATCCATGTGGAGGGGCTTGCGCCTTTCGCGGAGTTCGACCTGGTCGGCCAGGTGCTGACGGCGTCCTCAGGAGCCCGCCTGAAGGTCACCAAGCGCATCGAGCGCTGCGCCGCCACCAATGTGGACCCGGACACAGGCATCCGGGACCTGGAAATCCCGAAAAGCCTGATGAAGGCCTATGGTCATTTCGACTGCGGCATCTACGCGGAGGTGCTGGACGGCGGCACCCTGGGGGCTGGCGAGAGCCTCGCGCGGGAACAGGCCGAGCTGGCGCTGTAAACACCCCCGCCTCAGGCAACAAAAAAGGGAGAGCCAGGCTCTCCCTTTATCATGTGGCAGGTCTGATCCGCTTACTCGGCGGCCGGGGTCTCGACCGGATCCGGGATGAAGCCGGGGTTCTCGGCGTTGGCCGCGTCGATCATTTCCTGGCGGGTGCGGCGGCGGCGGCGCGGACGGGCTGCGGCCTCGTCGTTAGCCGCTTCCTGCATCACCGGAGCGGGAGCCGGAGCCTCCGTTTCGGCAGCCGCGGGAGCAGGCGTGCGGACCGGGTTCGTGAGAAAAGCCGGCAGGGTGCCCTGGTCGGAGACCTCGTCATCCCGGCGGCGGTCGCGCTGGAAGCGCTCGCGGCGCTCCGGACGGTCGCCACGCTCGAAGCGGTCGTTGCGCTCCGGACGATCCGTGCGCTCGGGACGGTCGGCGCGATCCTGACGATCAGGGCGGTCTCCGCGGTCGAAGCGGGCAGGGCGCTGTTCATTGCGCTCGGTGCGCTCGCCGTTGTCCGAACGGGCCTCGAAGGGCTGCTCGTCACGTTGCTGGAAGTCCTGGCGCGGGCCGCGGTCGCGGGGCTGAAAGCGCTCGCGACGGTCGCCGCGATCCTGGCGATCACCGCGATCCTGACGGTCACCCCGGTCCTGGCGATCGTTCCGGTCGAAGCGCGGCTGACGCTCGGCCCGGTTCTCGTAGGGCTGCGGCTGGGAGCCGAAATCGCCCTCGTCGCCGTTGCCGAAATCCTGGCGGTCGGAGCCGGCGCGCTCGAAGCTCGGGCGCTCACCCTGGGTGAAGCCTTCCTCCTCGTTGCCGTCCTCGTCGAAGGATCGCTGCTGCTGGTAGCCGTACTGCTCGCGCAGCTGCTCCTGGGCGGCCGCGATGATGCGGAAGTAATGCTCGGCGTGCTGGAAATAATTCTCGGCCGCCACCGGGTCGCCGCTGGACTGCGCGTCGCGGGCGAGCTGGCTGTATTTCTCGGCGATATGCTGAGCCGTGCCGCGGATTTTGACATCCGGTCCATTCGACTCATAGCTCTTCGTCAAGGGATTGGGACCCTTGTTGTTGTTACTGCGGTTGTTGTTGTTACGACCGCGCATACGCCTGTTTTGTCCTGGTCTCATTGTTCGCTCTACGAGCCTCGCTGGTTCTTTAAAGCCCACGCGATATGCAAGCCAATATTCAACGAACGGGCTCAATGCCCACCGTTCGCGTGGCAAACCGTCTGTCGTTCAGCCACAGCCTTCAAGAGGCTTGGCCATCCTTCAGTGTCGGGTTCAGGTGATCGCGCTAGGCCGTTCCGTTCAAAAGCCCCTGCCTGCGCGATTGATATCGTTTGGTCTTCCGGCATGCCCCTGAAGGGCTGCCGATTTGTTTAGACCGAGGACGATCTCTACGCTTGAATCTAGCGGGTTCCTCTCGGTCCAACAAGGGTTATTTCCCACTTTATCCCACCCTGGGACAAGAAAGCCTCACTCGGCCATCACAATCGCCTCATGGCGACGCAGCGTGGGTTGCCTGATAGATCGTGTGCGATCCGCAGGATTTCAAGGTCATGAAGCTTGGCCAAACGAGACAAGGCCTCGGCCTGGTCGTACCCGATCTCCACCGCCAGCAGCCCCCCGGGAGCCAGCAGCCGCTCCACCTCAGTCAGGAGGATTCGGTAGGGTTCCAGCCCGTCCGGGCCCCCGTCGAGGGCGAGCCTCGGATCGTGCTCCCGCACCTCCTGGTCCAGACTCGGGAGCACCCCGGAGGCGATGTAGGGCGGGTTCGAAACGATCAGGTCGAACGGTCCCGACACCGCATCGGCCCAGCGGGACAGGGCAAAATGGCAGCGCTTGCCGACACGATTGTCATCCGCATTGGTACGCGCTGTCACAAGGGCGCCAAAGGACAGGTCGACCCCAAGGCCGGTGGCGTGCGGCAGTTCGTGCAGCAGGGCAACCAGGATGCAGCCCGATCCGGTGCCGAAATCCACCATCCTCAACGCGGCCTGCCGGTCGGGAAGCAGGTCGAGCACGGTCTCGACCAGGGTCTCGGTATCCGGGCGGGGCACCAGGGTCTCCGGGGAGAGGCGGAAGGGCAGGCCCCAGAATTCCCGCCCGCCGGCAATCCGGGCCACCGGCTCATGGTTCAGGCGTCGGGCCGTGAAGGAGGCGACGGTTTCGGCCTGTTCCGGTGTCAGAGCCACATTGGGGTCCGTGACAAGGTCCGTAGCCGAAACCGCGAGGGCTTTCAGGAGCAGCAGCCGGGCATCCAGGGCCGCGGTCTCGAACCCTGCCTCGGTGAGGGTCAGGCGCAGCTCCCTCAGGGCCACGGCGCGGGTCTTCAAGGCTTCGGACCCCGCCGATAGCGTTCCAGTCGCTCTTCCAGGGTGCCGGTGTGCAGCTCGAACAGGTGGTTGTCGTCGTCGTAGAAATAAAGCGAATGCCCTTCGCCCTCGACCCGGGGCCGGGATTCGCGGATCTCCAGTCCCAGCGCCTCGATCCGCCGGCGGTACGCGTCGATCGCGGCGGCCGGGATCTTGAAGGCGATGTGGTTGTAGGTGCGGGAGGGAAGGCTCTCGCCCTCCATCACGGCGATCCAGAGCCCGCCCACATCGAAGAATTTCTCGCGGGAGAGGGAGAAGGTGTCGCTGCCGGACGAATAGATCTCCCGGCCGCCGAGCGCCCCTTCGATGATGGCGCTCATGCGGTCAAGATCGCGGGTGATGAGCGTGATGTGGCTCAGTCCCTCGATCTTGCCCTCGATCTTGCCCTCGCTCATGCCGCCTGATCCTGAGCGGCGAGCTGGGCTGCCTGGTGTTCGGTGACCAGCGCGTCGATCAGCTCGTCGAGGGCGTTGCCGGCCATCACTTCCTCCAGCTTGTAGAGGGTCAGGTTGATGCGGTGGTCGGTGACGCGCCCCTGCGGAAAGTTGTAGGTGCGGATGCGCTCCGACCGGTCGCCCGAGCCCACCTGCGCCTTGCGGTCGGCGGCGCGGGCTGCGTCCTTGGCGGTGCGTTCGGCGTCATAGAGGCGGGCGCGAAGCAGGGCCATGGCCCTGGCGCGGTTCTTGTGCTGGGAGCGCTCGTCCTGAACGAAAACCACCATCCCGGTGGGGATGTGGGTGATGCGGATCGCCGATTCCGTCTTGTTCACGTGCTGGCCGCCGGCGCCCTGGGCCCGCATGGTGTCGATCTTCAGATCCGCATCGTTGAGAACGATGTCCACGTCCTCGGCCTCCGGCAGCACGGCCACGGTGGCGGCCGAGGTGTGGATGCGCCCTTGCGTCTCCGTGTCCGGCACGCGCTGGACCCGGTGGACGCCGCTCTCGAACTTCAGCCTGGCGAACACGCTGCGGCCCTTGATTTCGGCCACCACTTCCTTGTAGCCGCCCGCCGTGCCCTCGCTTTCGGAGACGATCTCGACCTTCCAGCCCTTCAGGTCCGCATAGCGGGTGTACATGCGCAGGAGGTCGCCTGCGAAGAGGGCGGCCTCGTCGCCGCCGGTGCCGGCGCGGATTTCGAGGATGGCGCTCTTCTCGTCCGCCTCGTCCTTGGGCAGCAGCATGAGACGCAGGTCCTGGGCGGCTTTCTCCAGGTCCTCGCGGGCCTGGGGCAGCTCGTCCTCGGCGAGCGAGCGCATCTCGGAATCCATTGACGGATCATCGAGCATGGCCTGCAGGCCATGCAGATTGTCCTCCATCGCCCGGTAGGCGCGGATGGCCTCCACCACCCCGTCGAGCTCGGCGAGTTCGCGGGAGAGGGAAACAAACGTCTCCGGGTCGGGCCCGGCATTGAGCGTCGCCGTGATGATGTCATGGCGGGCGAGAATAGCGTTCAGGCGATCAGAGGGAGGGGCAATCGACATCAGACCGGAATACCATGGGTTTCCGCAAAATGGGCAAGCTTCGGCCGCAGCGTTTGGCCGCCCCCGGCGTTCTTCAGTTCCTCGCGGATCAGGGCACTGACCTGCGCAACGTTCATCTCCAGCAGCATGGCCTTCACCGGGCCGATGGCCGCCGGGGACATGGAGAGCGAGCGGAAGCCGAGGCCGATCAGGGCCATGGCCTCGAGAGGGCGTCCGCCGACTTCGCCGCAGACCGTAGCCATGCAACCGGAGGCCTCGGCATGCTCGGCCACCATGCTCAGAGCCCTCAGCATGGGGGCGCTCAAGGGATCGAAGCGGTCGGCCACGCGCCGGTTCTCCCGGTCGCTGGCAAAGAGAAACTGCATCAGATCGTTCGTGCCGAGCGAAATGAAGTCGGCGCTCTCGCAGATTTCCCTGAGCTGGAACAGGAGGGACGGAACCTCCAGCATGACCCCGAGCTTCAGGTCCGACGGCAATGGATGGCCATGGTTGGCCAGGTGGACCTTCTCCCGCTCCACGTACTGCTTGGCGCGTTCGAACTCGTCGCAGGTCGCCACCATGGGGAACATGATCTTCAGGGGCCGGCCCGCAGCCGCCTTGAGCAGCGCGCGGATCTGGGCGCGCAGCAGGCCCGGACGGTCGAGGCCGATGCGGATGGCGCGCCACCCTAAGGCTGGGTTCTCCTCCTCGACGGACTGCATGTAGGGCAGGATCTTGTCGCCGCCGATGTCGAGGGTGCGGAAGGTGACGGGCCTGTCGCCGGCTTCCGCGAAGACCGTGCTGTAGAGCGCCTGCTGCTCGGAGGCCGAGGGCATGCGTTCCGCGATCATGAACTGCAGCTCGGTGCGGAACAGGCCCACGCCCGCAGCGCCCGTCTCGGCCAGATGCGGCAGGTCGACCACGAGGCCCGCATTGAGCTGCAGGGAGACCTCGACGCCGTCCTTGGTGACCGAGGGCACGTCCCGCAGCTTGAGATACTGCTCCTGCCGGCGGGCGCGCAGCCGCGCCTTCTCGGCATAGGCGGCCTCGACGTCCGGATTGGGCCGGATCTGCACCTCTCCCGCGGCACCATCGACGATGATGGCATCGCCCGGCTCGGTGAGGGAGGTCGCGTTCGAGACCTCGCCGACAGCCGGGATGCCGAGCGCCCGGGCCACGATGGCGATGTGGCTCGTGGGCCCGCCCTCTTCGAGGACAAGGCCGCGCAGGCGCGAGCGGTCATAGTCGAGCAGAGCGGCCGGGCCCATGGAGCGGGCCACGATGATCGCGTTCTCGGGAAGGTTCTCGCGCTCCGTGACGAAGTCCCGCCCCACGAGCCGGTGGAGCAGGCGGTTGGCGAGATCGTCGAGGTCGTGCAGGCGCTCGCGCAGGTAGGGATCCGTCTGGCGCAGCATGCGGGCGCGGTTGTCGGACTGCACCCGTTCCACGGCCGCTTCCGCCGTCAGGCCCGACGTCACCGCCTCGCGCATGCGCCTGAGCCAGCCCTGATCGTGGGCGAACATGCGGAAGGTCTCCAGCACCTCCCGGTGCTCGCCGTGATGGGCCACATCCCCGCGCTCGATGAGCTCGTCGATGGACAGGCGCACCTCGCCGATGGCGGCATCCAGCCGCTTCAGCTCCGCCTCGATGTTCTCGGCGATGAGGTTCTTGACCACCACCCGCGGCTCGTGGAGCACCACGTGGCCGAGGCCCACGCCGTCGGCGAGCGCAACACCCTTCTGGTAGACGGGGCGGCGGAGCGCAATGCCCGTTTCCACCGGGGCCAGGGCCTGCAGCTCGCCCGTGGCGAGCATCTCGGCCACCACCATGGCGGTGGTCTGGAGGGCTTCGACCTCTTCCTCGGTGTAGACCCGGTAGGTGCGGTTCTGGACGACGAGGACGCCAAGGGTATTGCCGGCGCGCAGCAGGGGCACGCCCAGGAAGGCGTGGTAGACCTCTTCGCCGGTCTCGGGCTTGTAGGAGAAGGCCGGGTGGCTCTGGGCGTCGGACAGGGCCAGGGGCTCCGCCGTCGAGGCGATAAGGCCGACGAGGCCCTCGCCCGACCGCATGACGGTAAGGTGGACGGCCTCCCGGTTCAGGCCCTCGGTGGCGAAGAGCTCGAGCACGCCGTCGCCGCGCATCACGTAGACGGAGCACACCTCGGCCACCATGTTCGCGGCGATCTGGGTGACGATCTTGTCGAGACGGTCCTGCGCCCCCACCGGCTCCGCCATGATCTCGCGGAGGCGGCGCAGCAGTAGGCGCGGACCGCCGGGAGCGCTTGGCATGAGCTTCTCTGTTCCCGTCCTATGAGGGCCGGCAGGGCGGGCCGGCGGCTACCTATTACGAGTGTCGCAGCCCGACAGTTCCCTCGTCAATCAGGCTTGATCAAGGCCGTATAGCGAGTGGAGCGTGCGAACCGCAAGCTCCGTATAGGCCGATTCGATCAGGACCGAGAATTTGATCTCGGAGGTGGTGATCGCCCGGATGTTGATGCCCTTGTCGGCCAGGGCCTTGAAGGCCCGGGCGGCCACGCCCGCATGGCTGCGCATGCCGACGCCGATGGCCGAGACCTTCACCACGTCCGTTGCGCCCTGGAGATCCTGGAACCGGATCTCGTCCTTGTGGGCGTTCAGGATCGCGCAGGCCCGCTCGTAATCGGCGGTGGGCACCGTGAAGGTCAGGTCCGTGGTGGCCGCGTTGTCGGACACGACCTGGATGATCATGTCCACGTTGATGTTGGCCTCGGCCAGGGGCACGAAGATCGAGGCGGCGATGCCCGGCTTGTCGGCAATGTCCCGCAGCGTGATCTGGGCTTCGTCGCGCGAATAGGCGATGCCCGTGACAATCTGCTGTTCCATGATGTCTTCCTCGTCGCAGATGAGGGTGCCGAGCTTGGGGTCGGCGGGATCGTCGAAGCTGGAGCGCACATAGGTGGGAACGCGGTGCATCATGGCGAGCTCAACCGAACGCACTTGGAGCACCTTGGCCCCCAGCGAGGCCATTTCCAGCATTTCCTCGTAAGAAACCCTGTCCAGGCGCCGGGCCTTGGGCACGATGCGCGGATCGGTGGTGTAGACCCCGTCGACATCCGTGTAGATGTCGCAGCGCTCGGCCTGAATGGCGGCGGCGAGCGCCACGGCGCTCGTATCCGAGCCCCCGCGGCCGAGCGTCGTGACGCGGCCCGTGGGCTGGTGCATGCCCTGGAAGCCGGACACGACGGCAACTTCCTTGTTGTCCGTGAAGCCCTTGATGATCCCGGTGCCGTCGATGGCGGCGATCCGCGCCGAGCCATGGGCGTCCGAGGTCATGATCGGGATCTGCCAGCCCTGCCAGGAGCGGGCCTTGAGGCCCATCTCCTGCAAGGCGAGCGCCAGGAGGCCGGAGGTCACCTGCTCGCCGGAGGCGACGACCACGTCGTATTCCTTAGAGTCGTAGAGGGCGGAGGCCTCCTTGACCCAGCCGACGAGCTCGTTGGTCTTGCCTGCCATGGCGGACACCACCACGGCCACGTCGTAGCCGGCCTCGACCTCGCGTTTCACATGCCGGGCCACGTTGCGGATGCGCTCTACGGTGGCGACGGATGTTCCGCCGAACTTCATGACGAGACGGGGCATGGTCGAGGAAGGCCGTTAAGGGTTCAGGAAAGATTTTGCCCTTCGCGGCGCGAAAGGCGCGTATACATGACGGTAGGGCCGCGCCCTGTCAACGCGCGGGAATCAATTCTTTGTCCTAAGGAATCCGGCTCCAATGACCCACGGCGCATCCACCACCATCGACCCCGCCGAGGTCGCCCGTTTCGACAGGATCGCCGAGACCTGGTGGGACCCGAAAGGGCCCATGAAGGTCCTGCACAAGTTCAATCCGGTGCGCTTGGCCTATATCCGCGACGAGGCCTGCCGCCGCTTCGGACGCGACCCGCGCTCGGCCCGCTCGCTTGAAGGGCTGACCATTCTGGACGTGGGCTGCGGCGGCGGCGTGCTCTCCGAGCCGCTCGCGCGCCTGGGAGCAGCAGTGACGGGGCTTGATCCCGCCCCCACGAACATCTCCGTCGCCCGGCTCCATGCGGAGCGTGCCGGGGTGTCGGTCGATTACCGCAACGAGACGGTGGAGGCGGTGGTCGCCAGGGGTGAGACCTTCCACATGGTGCTCGCCATGGAGGTGGTGGAGCACGTGGCCGACCGGCAGGCTTTCGTGACCGCCTGCACCCAGGCCGTGAAGCCGGGCGGCTGTCTCGCCATGGCGACGATCAACCGGACCCTGCGCTCCTTCGCGTCCGCCATCGTGGGGGCCGAGTACATCCTGGGATGGCTGCCCAAGGGGACCCACGAATGGGACAGGTTCGTCACCCCCGAGGAGCTGACCGGCGCCATCGAGGCGGCGGGCTTCAGGGTCGATGACCTCAAGGGCGTCGCCTACAACCCCTTGAGGGACAGCTGGTCCCTGTCCCGCGACACGGCCGTCAACTATATGCTGCTGGCCTCGAAGGCTGGAGCGGCTGCTCCCGTGGGGCGACGCTGAGCACCAGATAACCGGCCAGCGCCGACAGAACCGAGCCCATGAGCACGCCGATCTTGGTGGCATCCCCCAGCTCCGGCTGGCCCGGGAAGGCGAGCGCCCCGATGAAGAGGCTCATGGTGAAACCGATGCCGCACAGCAGGGCGACGCCGTAGCATTGAGCCCGCGTCGCGCCGGCCGGGACATCGGCGAGGTTGAGCCTGATCGCCAGCTCCGTGAACGCGTAGACGCCTACCTGCTTGCCGATGAAGAGGCCAAGGGCGATGCCGAGGGGGAGGGGACTGAGGACAGCATCGAAGGACAGCCCGGACAGTGACACGCCTGCATTGGCGAGGCCGAAGATCGGGATGATCGCATAGGCGACAGGCTTGTGCAGGGCGTGTTCGAGCCGGTGGAGGGGCGCATCCTCGGCACGTGTCTTCTTCGGATCGGGCTGGAGCGGGATGGTGAGGGCAAGGGCCACGCCTGCCAGGGTGGCATGAATGCCCGATTTCAGGACGAAGAACCAGAGCAGCGCGCCCACGGCAAGATAGGGCAGAAGCGACATGATTCCGAAGCGGTTGAAGGCCACCAGCGCGACGAGGCAGAGACCGGCCGCGCCGAGCATCGCCAGGGACAAGTCGCTCGTGTAGAACAGGGCGATGATGATGATCGCGCCGAGATCGTCGAGGATTGCCAGCGCCGTCAGGAAGATCTTGAGGGACGTCGGCACCTTCGAGCCGAGGATCGCCAGGACGCCGAGCGCAAAGGCGATGTCGGTGGCGGCCGGGATCGCCCAGCCGTTGCGGAGATGCGGCTCGTTCCAGGTGATGGCGAGATAGACGAGCGCCGGCACCACCATGCCGCCGAAGGCCGCGATGCCGGGCAGCATGCGGCGCGGCCAGGTGGAAAGCTGCCCGTCCAGCATCTCGCGCTTGATCTCGAGCCCCACCAGCAGGAAGAACACGGCCATGAGCGCGTCGTTGATCCAGTGCAGGACGTTCAGGCCCAGGACATAGGTCTTGAGCAGGCCGAAATAGGCATCGGCTAGAGGCGAGTTGGCGATCGCGAGGGCGACCACCGTCACGCCCATGAGGATCATGCCGCCGGAGGCCTCGCTGTCGAAGAACCTGCGCATCAGCGAGATGCGTCGCGTGGGCCTCAAGTCGCTCTTCGGCAGATCCATTCGTGACTCCTTTCTACCCCAACCGGCCCTGGGGCGAATGGTTCGGATAAAGCGTCCGCAGACGATCCGGTCCAATAACAAAACCAGGAGCAACTCTGCTGGATCAAACCCTCTCGGCCGCCACGCGCCTGCGCCTTGTGCCGAGCACGGTCTCGAGGGTAACCGGCCGGAAGTCCCAGGCGTCCACGCCCACATCGTATTGCCGGGTCTGGGGCTTCAGCTTGCCGTGGGAGTGGCCGTGCAGGTCGATCCAGCCGCGCCCCATGTTCTTCCAGGTGCGGAAGGCGTAGTGGCACATCACGACCGCATGCCCGTCGTGCACGAGTTCCGCGTAAGCCTGCACGCTCTCCCAGCCTTTGGCCGCAAGAGTGGCAGCGCCATCGTTGTTGCCGATGATCAGGTGCTTGCGGCCATGGAGCACGCCAAGCAGCTCGTCGATCCTCTCCGGGCGAACATGCAGGGCGAAGTCGCCCAGATGCCAGACGTCGTCCTCGGGGGAGACGGTCGCGTTCCAGTTGGCAATGAGCCCCTCGTCATGCTCGGGGATCGTCTTGAACGGCCGCTTGTCGATGCGCAGCACCCGCGGGTCGCCGAAATGGGTGTCGCTGGTGAAGAAAACCGCCAAATGAGCCCCTGCTATCGGTCATTGATGAAGTGGAGTTCGAAAACTGAAACGTCGACCCTGGAGCAGAGTTCAGTCCGACGATGAATGACCGCTGTGGCCCATCCGCCGGACAATGCTTCCTTAACGTAAGCTATGCTATTTCTGTTCTGCATCTGGCCAAACCGAGACAATAAAAGTCCCCAACAGCTAGGCTCGCTGTAACTGAGGTGCACTCACGCAGGGCTATCCTGTCACCATTGCTACCTCAAGGGGCAGATCTTGAAGATCATCACCACTCTAGCCGCGGCCGGCTTCGTAGCCGTGTCCGCTTTCAGCGCAGCGTCTGCTGCCAATCGGCATGTCGACATCGTCAACGATACCGGAATGACCATGTCCGAGTTCTACGCGTCCGCGACCGGCACGGACGATTGGGAGGAAGACATCCTCGGTTCGGATACCCTGGTTGCCGGACAGGTGTTCGACATCGACATCGACGACGGCACCGGTGCGTGCAAGTTCGACTTCAAGGCAGTCTTCACCGACGGAAGCTCCCACGTGAGACGCTCGGTCGATGTCTGCTCGATTTCGACATTCACCTATCGCCGTTGAGACCGAAGATCGTTAAGGGGAAAACAGATGATCAAGTCTAAGATTTTCGGGCTGGTCCTGACGGGCCTTGCCATGACCATGAGCGTTCCGGCACTGGCCGGAGGGCCGGGCGTCTATACGGTCAAGGGCAACAACGGCGAGCCGGACAGCGACTACACGGGAACGCTGACCATCGTCCAGACGAGCAAGGACACGTTCAAGCTCACCTGGAACATTGCCGGCGAGCGGTATGATGGTTTCGCCATCGGCGACGAGCGCATCCTTGCTGCGAGCTTCACCAGCAAAGGCGCCAGCGGAACGGCGCTTCTCGTTGAGGACGACGAGAACAAGGGCGGCTACAAGAGCGTCTGGGCGTTCAGAAATGAGACGCAGCTCGGCATCGAGGTGATCACGCCGAAGAAGTAGCCTGTCTCTTCAACTGGCGGGATCGGTGGAGCACCGCTCCTAATTCCTGTCGTCAGGCACGACCGGCAGGGGCAGCACGTCGATGCCTTCCTCCAGGAGTGCTCGCGCTTCGGCGAGGTCCGCCTCGCCATAGATCGAGCGCTCCTCCGCCTCGCCGTAATGCATCTTGCGGGCCTCCTCGACGAAGTCCTTGCCCACGTTCTCGGCACTCTTCATCACGTGCTCGCGCAGTGCTCGCAAAGCTGCGCGCAGCTCGCGCTCGCGCTCCGAGAGAACCGCAACCGGCTGAGGCTCGGGCGCAAGGGCAGGCGCCGCCTTGTCCGTGCGCGCCACGGAGGGCGCCATGATCTGCTTCTCGACCTTTGCGGAGTCGCAGAACGGGCAGGTCACGAAACCGCGCTTGCGCTGCGTCTCGAACGCGTCGCTTGAGGGAAACCAGCTCTCGAACTCGTGGGCCTGCTCGCAGGCCAGGGCGTACTTGATCATGTCCTTGCGAGACGTAAGGATTCAGGTGCGGAAAGGGAAGGGGATCAGGCGGTGGCCGCCCGATCCGTCGCGATGGTGGGAACGACCTCGACCTTGAAGGGACGGGCATTCTTGAGGGTCGGGATGCGCCCGCGCACCTCGGCCACGAGGGCCGTGTCGATCTCGGCCAGGAACACGCCGGGCTCCGTACCGCCTTCCGCCAGCACCCGGCCCCAGGGATCGATGATCAGGGAATGGCCGTAGGTCTCGCGCCCGTCCTCGTGCAGACCGCCTTGAGCGGCGGAGATCATGAAGGATCCGGTCTCGATGGCGCGGGCCCGGTGCAGCACGTGCCAGTGCGCCTCGCCCGTCTGCCTGGTGAAGGCAGCCGGCGCCGACAGGAAGGAGGCGCCGTTCTCGGCCAGAGCCTTGTAGAGGGCGGCAAAGCGCACGTCGTAGCAGATGGTCATGCCGAGATAACCCCAGGGGGTCTCGGCGGCCACGGCCCAGGCACCGCCCGTATAGGTGGCCGATTCGCGCCAGCTCTCGCCGTTGGGCAGGTCGACGTCGTAGAGGTGGATCTTGTCGTAGGAGGCCACCACTTCGCCGCTCGCATCGATCAGGAACGCCCGGTTGGCGACCTTGTCGCCCTCCTTCACGGCAATCGAGCCGATCTGGATCACGATTCCCCGCTCCCGCGCGACGTCGCGCAGAGCTGCCAATACCGGGTCCTGCGCCTCCGGTCCGACCTTGTCAAAGAGTTCGCCGCGGTCGCGGCAGACCAGGGAGGTCATCTCCGGCGTCTGGGCGAAATGCGCGCCCTGGTCGGCCGCCTGGCGCACGAGGGCGACCGCTGCGTCGCGGTTCGTGAGGACGTCGCGCCCGGAACGCATCTGGATGCAGGCGGCGGTGAAGCGGGCTGGGGTCATGAAGCTAGTCTCCGTCAGGCCTGTAATAAGGCCTTAAAAGACTGACCTGTCCAGCGTCAGGATGCTTCACCCAGCACGAGGTCTCGCGCCTAGCGCACATCCAGTGAGTAGCGGGCTATTCGGGTTGAGCCGTTTGGAAAGATCGCTTCAACTTGGAATGTATCGGGGCCTTTGTAGCCAGACGAGGGAGTATAGAAGACCTGGGTCGCTGGCGCACGCTTGGCATTGCAATGAAAGCGAATGTTCTCCTTCGGATAAGTGGGAAAATCTATAGCCTCTTTGATCTGGACTTGGCCGTGCTTGGGTTGTTCCAGGACCCGGATGCTTGTCGATCCTGTGGAAACACACTCCGGATTGAGGGAGCCAAACGTATCAACCTTAAGAGGCTTGCCGTTCAGGACGACCTTTGTGTTGCCTGGAGCCGAACCGGTAGTGTTGCAGCCTGCTACAAGCAGCGTGCCGAGCAAAAAATGTAATTCAGTGTGCGCATGTTTGTCCCTGGAATACCAAGGCACAAATCTTCATACATGTTATAACCCCATGCAAGCCAATGAGTTCGATATGCCCTACAGCAAAGCCGCGTGTGACTTTGCTGCATCACGCGGCTTTGATTCAGACAGCAAGTAGTCTCTCAAGCTGGCCCCTGTCATCAAGCTCGTACAGGTCGTCGCAGCCGCCGACATGCTTTTCGCCGATGAAGATCTGCGGCACGGTCGAGCGGCCCTTGGCCTTCTGGATCATCTCGGCCCTGGCTTCGGGCTTCTTCTCGATGTCGATCTCGGTGAATTCGGCGCCCTTCTCGGCGAGAAGCTTCTTGGCGGCCGAGCAATAGGGGCACCAGCTCTTCGTGTAGATCGTAATGGCAGGCATAGTCGGAAGATCTCCTGTGGTCGGGAGGATATAGGAAGCTTTGCGCCTCCGTCACAACTCCTTCACCACCCGGGCGAAGGCCAGAACGTCCACGGACGCCGCACCGCCGCGCAGGAGCGCCCTGGAGGCGGCGTTGGCCGTGGAGCCGGTGGTCAGCACGTCGTCGACGAGGAGCACCCGCCTGCCCTGCAGCCGCGCCTTGGCCTCCGGGGGCACCCGGAAGGCACCCTGCAGGTTCTCCTGTCGCTGCGCCTTGGTGAGCCCCACCTGCCGCCGGGTACGCTTGATGCGGGCGAGCAGGAACGGATCGCAGGGGATGCCGCTCCCGACCGAAACCGCTTTTGCCAGCGCCATCGCCTGATTGAAGCGCCGCCACCAGAGGCGCCAGCGGTGAAGGGGCACCGGAACGATCACGTCGGCGTCCGCCAGGAGTTCCGTCCCCGCCCTGGTCATCATCCCGCCGAGCGCCCGGGCGAGTTCCAGCCGGTCGTTGTATTTCAGACGGTGGATCAAAAGGCTTGCGGTGCCGTCATACTCGGCGACGGCCCTGGCGCGCTGAAACACGGGCGGGTCGGCGATGGCGGCCGGCGAGAGCAGCGGCTGGCCGAGATCGACGGCAAACGGCGTTCCGAGCCGCTCGCAATAGGGACGCTCGATGAAGCGAACGCCCGACCAGCAGGAGGCGCAGAGGGTGTGAGGCTCTCCCGTCGCCGCCTGGCAGGCGATGCAGGTCGGCGGGTAGAGGAGACCCAGGGCCGCACGCCCAGCCTCCCGCGCTCCCTGACGGAGGCGGGCGGGCAGCGGAACTGATTGGACCTTGCTGGGCTCGCTCATGCGGGAAGCTTAGCCGATGAAGGTTCGGAGGGCGACAATGCGTTTTCCTTGTCTCTTCCAGAGAGGGGTGGGAATGGAGTGGTCTGACGGGTGAAACCTTTCCGGCGCCTCCGCCCCGTCATGGCCTTGTGCCGGCCATGACGGGGCGGGTGTCATTCCCGGGAGGACGCGTCAGCGGAGGGGAAGGGAATCCATAGTGCTGAACGTGCAGGTGGATCCCCTTCCCGCACTTCGTGCACCGGGGATGACAAGCGCGAGTTCCTAAAAACTCCTTGGACCTTCGCTCGGCACACGCCATATCCAGCGCCTCATGAGCACGCCCCTCGTCTTCGACCGTTCCCTCGTCCGCCGCCGCCTGTCGCGCGCGCTGCACCAGGGCTATGCCGACTTCCTCCTGGTTCGCGCCGTCGAAGACCTGGAGGACCGGCTCTCGACCGTGTTGCGGGAGTTCCCGCTCGCGCTCGACGTGGGCACCCCCACCCCGGCCGCGGCGGAAGCCCTGCGCCGGAGCGGGCGCGTCAGGACGGTGATCCGCCTCTCGCCGGTGCAGGAGCCGGGGGGCATCCTGGGCGACGAGGAGCGGCTGCCGTTCTCGGGCGAGCGCTTCGATCTCGCCGTATCGCTCCTGTCCCTCCATTCCGTGAACGATCTGCCGGGCTCCCTCATTCAGATCCGGCGCGCCCTCAAGCCCGACGGTCTCTTCGTCGGCGCGCTGCTCGGCGGAAACACCCTCACCGAGCTGCGCCAGTCCCTGACGCAGGCCGAATCGGAGGTGGAGGGCGGCGTCAGCCCCCGGGTGGCTCCGTTTGCCGACCTGCGCGACATCGGCGGCCTGCTTCAGCGTGCGGGGTTTGCCCTGCCGGTGACGGACTCCGACATGGTCCGGGTGCGTTATGCCGATGCCTTCGCGCTCATGCGCGACCTGCGCCTCATGGGGCTGACCAACGCGCTGAACGACCGTCGCAGGACCCCGCTGCGGCGCGCCACCCTGATGCGTGCGGCCGAGATCTATGCCGAGCGCTTCGGCGAGCCCGATGGGCGGATTCCCGCGACCTTCGAGATCGTCTGGGTCTTAGGCTGGACGCCTCATGAAAGCCAGCAGAAGCCCCTGCGCCCCGGCTCCGCCAAGGTGCGGCTGGCCGATGCCTTGGGCGTGAAGGAGGGCGTGCCGAAGCCTGAGAAGGAGTAGCCGGCCCGCTTGCGCCTTGGGGTGCAACCAGGTTGCCCTATCTTCATTCTCCAGAGAGCCTGTCTTGGAGAAGGAAGCGCCATGAAGGAGCCCGGCCCGGATCACCCGATCACCGTTACGAAAAACCCGAACCGCATCCGGGTCATGCTCGGCGGCTTCATCGTCGCGGAGACCACGCAGGCGCTCACCCTGCAGGAGGCGAATTACCCGCCGGTGCAGTACATCCCCCGCGAGGATGTGCACATGGACCTCCTGGACTCGACCGATCACCACACCCATTGCCCCTACAAGGGCGAGGCCTCCTATTTCACCGTCAACGGAGGCGGGCTCGTGCGGGAGAATGCGGCCTGGAGCTATGAGCAGCCGTTCCCCTCGGTCGCCACCATCAAGGAGCATCTCGCCTTCTATCCGAACAAGGTGGACGCCATCGAGGAGTTCACGGACTAGGGCGTTCTCCTAAGGGCGTAAGGGATCCGGGTTGCTGCCTCGGCAGGCACAAGGCATCTTCGGCGCACATAAATCCCATCTCGGGAAGCATCCATGTCGCCGTTCATCTTCAACACCGCTCCGTCTCTCGTCTTCGGCTCCGGCAGCATCGCGCGCTTAGGGGAAATCGTCGCCCATCGCCTCGGGCCCCGGGTGGCGCTGGTCACCGATGCAGGGCTGGTGAAGGCCGGGCTCATTGCGCCGGCCCTGCACGCCCTGGAACAGGCCGGAATTGCCGTCGATGTGTTCGATG
Source organism: Microvirga sp. jy35 (assembly GCF_056148915.1). Classification (NCBI taxonomy): domain Bacteria; kingdom Pseudomonadati; phylum Pseudomonadota; class Alphaproteobacteria; order Hyphomicrobiales; family Methylobacteriaceae; genus Microvirga; species Microvirga sp. jy35. The sequence goes on from NZ_JBWBEW010000002.1 coordinate 45,291, forward strand.
CGGTCGTGGCCGATCCGCCGGAAGACGTGGTGCTGGCTGCCGTTGAAAAGGCAAAGGCCTTCGATGCCAGGGCCGTGATCGGCTTCGGCGGCGGCTCCTCCATCGACGTGGCGAAGCTCGTGGCGCTGCTGGCTGCCAGCGGCGAGGCTCTTGCCGACATCTACGGCGTGGGAGCCGCGAAAGGACCGCGTCTGCCGCTGCTCGCCATCCCCACCACGGCGGGCACGGGATCCGAGGTGACGCCGATCTCCATCGTCACCACCGGGGCGCATGAGAAGAAGGGCGTCGTCTCGCCCCTCATCATCCCGGACATTGCGCTGCTCGACCCCGACCTCACCCTCAACCTGCCGCCCCATGTAACGGCAGCCACCGGCATCGACGCGATGGTTCACGCCATCGAGGCTTATACCTCGACGAGCGCCAACAACAATCCGGTCTCGCAGGCGCTCGCCAAGGAGGCCCTGCGCCTGCTTGGCCGCAACATCGAGCGCGCCGTGCATCAGGGCCAGGATGTGGAGGCGCGCTCCGCCATGCTGCTGGGCTCCATGCTGGCGGGCCAGGCCTTCGCCAATTCGCCGGTGGCGGCCGTGCATGCGCTGGCCTATCCCATCGGCGGGCATTTCGGCATTCCGCACGGGCTCTCCAATGCCCTCGTGCTGCCGCATGTGCTGCGCTTCAACGCGGGCGCCTGCGAGCAATCCTACGCGGAGCTCGCCCCTCATGCCTTCCCGGAGCTCGAAGGCCGCGCGACCGGATCGGCCTTCGTCGAGGCGCTGGCCTCCCTCTGCACGAAAGTAGGCTTGCAGCCGCGCCTGCGCGATGTGGGCATCCCGCAGGAGGCCGTGCCGATGATGGCCGAGGATGCCATGAAGCAGACCCGCCTTCTGGTGAACAACCCGCGACCGCTCACGCTGGACGATGCGCGCGCGATCTACGAAGCGGCCTGGTGAGACGCACCATGACGGAACGTCCCTCGCGCCCCGGCCGCTCGGCCTTCCGGCTGTTTCGTCCCATCGCCACCCGCTGGATGGACAACGATGCCTACGGGCACGTGAACAACGTGCATTACTACTCGTATTTCGACTCGGCCGTGAACGGCTGGCTCGTCGAGAAGGGGCTTCTCGCCATCACCGAGAGCCCCGTTGTCGGCCTCGTGGTCGAGTCGGGCTGCACCTATTTCGAGAGCGTCGCCTTTCCCGACGCGCTGGAGGCCGGCATTGCGGTGGCGCATCTCGGGCGCTCATCGGTGCGTTATCGGATCGGCATCTTCAAGCAAGGGGCTCAAGCGGCGGCGGCCCAGGGACATTTCGTCCACGTCTATGTGGATCGTGAAACCCAGAAGCCGGTGGAGATCCCGCCTGAAACGCGGGCCATGCTCAGCGAGCTGGTCTGATCCGTCCGCTCAACGACACGATGGCGACGCCCGACAGCACTACGGCGCCGCCGATGAACTCGCGCAATCCGATTGTCTCGTTGAGGAAAAGGACGGCGAGGACCGCCGTCCAGACCGGCTGGAGATACCCGACCATCGAGGCTCGTGTGGGGCCGGCGCGGCGGATGAGGCGCATGAACAGCAGGATCGGCAGGGCGGTCGAGACGATGCCGAGCGCCAGCAGCGAAGCCGCGCTGTCCGGCACGGCTGCGAAGGCTGAAGGGCCTGCGACGACGAGCGCCAGCGCCGTTGCCGGAATGGCGGAGCAGATCTGCTGACCGAGAGCGAGACGGGACGGGTCCGCATGCCTGATCGACCGGACATAGAGGTTCGCGCTGGCGTAGCTGAGGGCGGTCGCCACCATGGTCAGCACCCCCCAGGGACTGATGCCGCTGTTCGGCAGGGCCGCAGGTCCGATGAGAATGCCCATGCCCGCAAGGCCGACGAGGACGCCTGCGAAGCGCCGCAAGGTCAGCCGCTCGTCCACGAAGAGCAGGTGCGACAGAACCGCGACGATGAGCGGGCCGGAGGCCTGGATCATGGCCGCCGGAGCGGTTCCGATCTGGGTCAGCGCATGAGCCACGAGCACGTTCGGGATCCAGCCGTTGAGGGCGCCGAGAACCACCCAATGGTGCCACTGGCCGTTGTCGGGGCGGATGCTCTTGGCCTGCACGGCAAACCACAGGCCAAGGACGGACGCCCCTATGAGGCCGCGCATGGCAGCCAGCACGAAGGGGTTTATGTCTCCGCTCAGCTTGATGAACAGGAAGGAGGTCGACCACAGCATCGAGCAGACGAGGAGGTTCGTGGCCAGGAAGACCGGGGTCGGGGCTGCGGGAAGCGCGGCGGCTTGCCCTTGTGCGGAGGACATGCGCGATCTCAGACCAGGAGATCGACCAGGAAGGGGATCAGCGGCTCATCGGCCGGCGGCATGGGGTAGGAGCGCAGATCCTGCGGCTTGACCCATTTCAGCCCCTGTCCCTCCAGCGGCTGCACGAAGCCCTCCCAGCGGCGGCAGACATAGAGCGGCATGAGCAGGTGGAAGGTCTCGTAAGGATGGCTCGCGAAGGTCAGCGGCGCGAGGCAGGGCTCCTTCACGGTGATCCCGAGCTCCTCTCGCAACTCGCGGATCAGCGTTTCCTCCGGCCGCTCCCCCGGCTCGACCTTGCCGCCGGGAAACTCCCACAGGCCCGCCAGCTGCTTCCCCTCCGGCCGCTGCGCCAGAAGGATGCGGTTGTCCGCGTCGATCAACGCGACGGCAACGACGAGGGTGAGCTTGAGAGGGGGCACGTCGGAGATCCGCTTGGGCGCATGGCGTGAAGGGTCGGGGCCGGTTCTTAGCCTGTTTTCCCGGTCGGGGCGAACTGAATCTCGTGCGCGCTACGGCGCAGGTCCGGCGGCTTCCTGCGACACGATCATCGAAAAAGATCAGGCCCCATCTGCGGGATTGCCGACTGGCCTGCAGCGAGAGTCGAACGCGCAGCTCCATGCCGCTGTGGAGAAGCCTTTGTCCTATAGGGATGGATTTTCAGGGCAGGGTCACGGAGCCGCCCGTTCCAGTCCCGCCTGTGGCCGTGCCGCCGGTGGATCGGGCGGACGATGTGCCTTGCACATTCACCCTGGTGCGCGTTCCGTGCGTGCCGATCCCCAGGGCGATGCCCGCACCTGCTCCGTTGAGGAAAGCCGTCACGGGAGCCTGTGCGAAACCCGCTGCAACCGGCGTGTAGCGGCCGGGACGATCTTCAAACAGAACCACGTTGGTTGGCGGGGTCACCCCGTCTCCCGGATTGGACACCATGGCGACGCGCTGGTTCGTGGACAGAACGGTCTCACGAACTGTCATCGAATTGCAGGCGGACAGGAGAGAACCCAAGGTGCAGACAGCGGCAATGCAGGGTTTCGACAGTGGTGCTGCCAGCATCGCGAGCCTCCCGGATCAGAACTCAGCCACTTTAAGTGGGTCTCAGCAGCAGGGCCAGAAGCTATGCCGGATATCCGTAGACCTTGATTACTACCCCCTTCGAAGATGCTGGTTGAGGGGAAACGCCAAGCTTGGGCAGCGGGGGATCGGAATTTGCCGATCTTGGCAGTAATATTTTTCATATATTTATTGTGAACAAAGTCATCTTACGTTAGTTTTCGCGACAGACGGGCCAGTATTCGCCGTCCAATACTTCCCTAAATGCGGGATATCTTCAAATAACGGGGTTATTTTCACATCCGAAAGCTATGGGCCATCGGAATTCCTATGGTTTTGGCCTGAAGGAGAGAAATCATGAACTTTCCGAAGATCGCAAGATATGCCTTGATTACTGCTTTTCTCGCAGGAAGCTCATCTGTTGCGCTTGCGCAGGCGACAGGTGGAGGCGGGTCCGCCACAGGAGGTGACGCCACCAGCGGCGACGCGACAGGCGGCAGCGCCTCGGTTGGCGGTGGAGGAGGCGGAACCTCGACCGGCGGGAGTGCCACGAGCGGTGAGGCCACCGGTGGCGCCGGCACATCCAGCGGCGGTTCCGGCGGCAGCGGAACCGGCGGCAACGCCACGAGCGGCGATGCCACAGGCGGCGATGCGTCCGTTGACGGCGGCGGGGGAGGAACGGCCACGGGTGGCAATGCCACGAGCGGCAACGCCACAGGGGGAGCCGGCAGCGTGAATGGCGGCACCGGCGGCGGCACCGCCACGGGCGGGAATGCCACGAGCGGCAACGCTACGGGCGGAGGTGCCAGCGTGGGTGGTGATGCGGGTGGCGAGGCCATCGGCGGCTCTGCCCTGAGCGGAAGCGCCGTTGGCGGTAGCGGCACTGTCACGGGCGGCGGTGGCGGCACGGCAACGGGCGGCAGCGGCCTCAGTGGAACGGCAGCCGGCGGCACCGCTTCCGTCGGCGGAACCGGCGGGGGTGGTACCGGCGGCAGTGGTGGTGGGACCGGGGCCCCGGTGATCAACTCGGATCGCACGTCTGATTAGTTAGACAAGAGGTAGCCCGGCTGCGGAGTTTTGGCCGGGCTACCTTCATCGATCCTCGAAGCCCGCCGGAGGTTCGCCATGATCCCAAGGATTCTCGCCGGGCTGATGCTGGCAACTGCAATCGTTCCCGGTTTTGACGGCAGGGCGCTCGCGCAGGATCCTGCCGTTTCCCAGGGCCGATCGCATGGTGGATCGGCAACGGGCGGTGCCGCTCGCGGGGGCGATGCACTCGGAGGCACGGCCCGCGGGGGAGACGCCAAAGGCGGCAGCGCTGTCGCTGGGCGAGCCGAATCCGGCCAGTCGAACTGCGAGCCGGCCCTCATCAGGGGCGCCGATGCCAAAGGACAGAATGGGGTCGGCGTCAACGCGCGAGGAGGCGATGCTCGCGGCGGAGACGCGATGGGATGCAACGCCAGAGGTGGAGATGCCGTCGGCGGCAGCGCCACAGGGCAACCCCACTGATCTCCCTCGCGGAGCGCAGGATCGGGAACCCGGTCAGCTCCGGTAGTCGCCGTTGATCTCCACATAGGCCTTGGTGAGGTCGCAGGTCCACGCAGTGGCCTCGCCGCGGCCGAGCCCGAGATCCACCCGGATCGTGATCTCGTCGCCCTTCATGTAGGCGGAGGTCCTGGCCTCGTCGTAGTCCGGATCCCGGGCACCCTTTGCGGCGACCCGGATATCGCCGAACCAGATCGCCAGCTTGTCCCGCTCGGCGGGCTCGCCGGCTTTGCCGACGGCCATGACCACGCGGCCCCAATTGGCGTCCTCGCCGGCCACTGCGGTCTTCACCAGGGGCGAATTGGCGATCGCCATGGCGATGCGTTTGGCTGACGTTGCGCCCGTTGCGCCGGTCACCTTCACGGTCACGAACTTGCGCGCGCCCTCGCCGTCGCGGGCGACCTGCTGGGCCAGATCGCACAGGAGGCCCTCAAGCGCCGCACGGAACTCCTTGAGGCGCCGGTCGCTCGGCAGCGAGATCGCTGGCGCGCCTTTGGCGGCGGCGGTGCCGGTGGCGAAGAACAGGAGCGTGTCCGAGGTGGAGGTGTCGCTGTCCACCGTCACGCAGTTGAAGCTCTTGTCGGCACCCTTCTTCAGCAGCGCCTGGAGCGTGGAGGCGGCGATGGGCGCATCCGTGAAGATGAAGGAGAGCATGGTCGCCATGTCGGGGGCGATCATGCCGGCACCCTTGGCGATGCCGTTGATCGTCACGTCGACGCCGCCGATTTTGGCCGTGCGGGTCGCCACCTTCGGAAAGGTGTCGGTGGTCATGATGGCCTTGGCCGCATCGGTCCAGCCGGTGGGCCTGGCCTTCTTCTCGCAGGCCGCGAGCACGCCTTCGAACTTGGCGGCGTCGAGGGGCTCGCCGATGACGCCGGTGGAGGCGATGAACACCTGGGAGGCGCGGCAGCCTGCGGCCTCGGCGGCGATGTCGGCGGTCAGCTTCACCGCTTCCGCGCCCCTCTTGCCGGTGAAGGCGTTGGCATTGCCCGAGTTCACCACCAGGGCCCGCGCCGTGCCCTTCGTCAGGTTTTTGCGGCACCAATCAACCGGGGCGGACGGGCACTTGGAGCGGGTGAAGACGCCTGCCACGGCCGTGTCCTTCGGCAGCGTCACATAGAGCACGTCCGTACGGTTCTTGTATCGGATGCCGGCCTCCGCGGTGGCGATCCTGACGCCCTCGAGGGAGGGAAGCGTCGGAAACGACGTGGGCGCGAGCGGAGACACGGTCTTGGACATGAGGAACTCGGGAAAGAGCCGATGGGATACGACGTTGCGACCGCGACCTGTGGTTTTTTAAGGCTTTTTGTCAAGTGCAAGCTTCCCCGGCATAGCGGCCGCAAGGCGGAACGACGCTTCGCCCCTGCCGTCGACCCGGTCCTCGAGAACAATGGAGGCCTTCCATGACGGGCAAGCACCCCAAGATCCAACCTCAGGACCGTCCCCGCAGCGATCTCGAAGTCGATCCAGGCATCGGCCGGTCGAAAGGCTCCACCATGGCCGGCGAAGACCCGCGCGATCTCGACGGCGGTTCGACCTTCCAGGGCGACGTGGAGAACCAGACCAACCGCGAAGGCGGCGTCGATCCAGGCCGGATGGGCCGGACGAACAAGTAACATCCCCAACACTGTCATTCCGGGGCCGCGCAGCGGAGCCCGGAATCCATAAACACGACGTCTCAAATCAAAGTGAGCCGCGTGCCGCCTCGTCCTGGATCGTTAGGGGATATGGATCCCCGCCTTCGCGGGGATGACAGTGAGAGCTTCCTCAAACGAAAAGGGCGGCCCTTAAGGCCGCCCTGAACATTCCCGAAGCTGAAAACCTTACGGCTGCTTCTGCTCGACGAGGTTGCCCTTGTCGTCCAGGCGCTCGACCTTGGCGTTCTTGCGCAGGCCGAGGATCAGGTCCTGCTGGGCCTTGCGGGCAAGGTAGGTTTCCACCTGGTCCTTGGTCTCCTCGAAGGTCGGAGCCGGCTTGTTGCGCTTCTCCTCGACCTTGATCACGTGCCAGCCGAACTGGCTCTTGACGGGATCGGAGATCTGGCCGGCCTCCATCTTGAAGGCCGCTTCGGCGAAGGGCTCGACCATGCGGTCCTTGGTGAAGAAGCCGAGGTCGCCGCCATCGGTCTTGGAGCCGGGGTCCTTGGAGACCTCGCCGGCCACCTTGGCGAAGTCCTCGCCGCCCTTCACACGGGTCGCGATCGTCTTGGCCTCGTCCTCGTTCTCCACCAGGATGTGGCGGGCGCGGACCTCCTGCTCGGCCGGCACGCTCTTGACAGTCTCTTCGTAAAGCTTGCGGGCAGCCTCCGTAGTCACGGCCTTCTTGGCTTCCTGGTCGAGGTATGCGTCGAGGAGGGTCTTGTCCCGGTTATAGGCGAGCTTGCGGGCAAATTCGGCGCCGCTGCCGACCTTGGCGGCTTCGGCCGCCTTGGCCCCGAGCTTCAGGTCGATCAGGTAGCCGGTGAGCAGCTCGCGCTTCTGCTCATCGGGAACGTTGGGCATCTGCAGGGCCGAATCCTCGGACGCGATGGCGAGGTCGCCTTCCGTGATCTCGACGCCGTTGACCCGGGCCACCACCTTGGCGGGATCGACGGCCGGAACGGCCGCAGGCGACGTTGCGGAGGCCGCAGGGGAAGCAGGGGTCTGGGCGTAGGCGGTGCCGGCCAGGAGCGGCAGGGCGACGCCGAGGGTCAGAAGGCTCTTTCGGACGTTCAGTGAGCGATTCATTGTGTTTCCTCTGGTGAGCGTGATCGCCCACGGACAGCGACGATCAGATGGCCGAATGTGTTTACGTTTGCAAGTGATGGCATATTTATGTCACAGCATCGCCGCTCGCGGGGTGTTGAAGGCCCTCCGGACGTTCCTTGAGGCTGCGCCACTAAGGGCGCAGCCTTTAAGATGCACTCTGGGATGATTAGGTCTATAAGGCGGCGCAAACGCTCCTTGTCTCTTTACGGAATTTTCGAAGGCTCCCGATGTTCGGTTCTCTCGCGAAGAAAATCTTTGGCTCGGTCAATGATCGCCGGCTGAAGTCCTACCGGCCCAAGATCGCGGCCATCAACGCGATGGAGGCCGAGCTTGAGGCCCTGTCCGACGAGCAGCTGCGCGCCCGCACGGAGGACTTCAAGGCCCAGCTCGCGGCCGGCAAGACCCTGGACGACCTCTTGGTGCCGGCCTTCGCCACCGTCCGCGAGGCGGCCAAGCGGACGCTCGGCCAGCGTCACTTCGACGTGCAGCTCATCGGCGGCATGGTCCTCCACGAGGGGTCGATCGCCGAGATGCGGACCGGCGAGGGCAAGACCCTGGTGGCGACCCTCCCGGTCTATCTGAACGCGCTCGCCGGCAAGGGCGTCCACGTGGTCACGGTGAACGATTACCTGGCCAAGCGCGACTCGGAGTGGATGGGCCAGATCTACCGCTTCCTGGGGCTGTCCGTCGGCGTCATCGTCCACGGGCTCGACGATGTGGAGCGTGCCCAGGCCTATGCGGCCGACATCACCTACGGCACCAACAACGAATACGGTTTCGATTATCTTCGCGACAACATGAAGTACGAGATGGCGCAGATGGTCCAGCGGGGCCATAACTTCGCCATCGTGGACGAGGTGGACTCGATCCTGGTCGACGAGGCCCGCACGCCGCTCATCATCTCGGGCCCCCTCGACGACCGCTCCGAGCTCTACAACGCCATCGACGTGGTGATCCCGCGCCTCGACAAGAAGGACTACGAGCTCGACGAGAAGCAGCGCTCCGTGGCGCTCACCGAAGACGGGACCGAGAAGATCGAGGGCCTGCTGCGGGAGATCGGCCTCCTCAAGGAGGGCGACCTCTACGACGCCCAGAACGCCACCCTGGTCCACCACATGAACCAGGCGCTGCGCGCCCACACCCTGTTCCAGCGCGACAAGGACTACATCGTCCGCAACGGCGAGGTGGTCATCATCGACGAGTTCACCGGCCGCATGATGCAGGGCCGCCGCTATTCGGAAGGCCTGCACCAGGCGCTCGAGGCCAAGGAGAAGGTCCAGGTCCAGCCGGAGAACCAGACGCTGGCCTCCATCACGTTCCAGAACTACTTCCGCCTCTACGACAAGCTCGGCGGCATGACCGGCACGGCGGCGACCGAAGCCGACGAGTTCCTGGAGATCTACAACCTCGAAGTGGTCGAGATCCCGACCAACCGTCCCGTCGCCCGCATCGACGACGACGATGAGGTCTACCGGACGTTCGAGGAGCGCTACAAGGCGGTGATCCGCGACATCGAGGAAGCCTCCGCCAAGGGGCAGCCGATCCTGGTGGGCACCACCTCCATCGAGAAGTCCGAGCATCTGGCCGATATGCTGATCAAGGAGGGCTATACCCTCATCAACTTCGAGGATCCGCTGGCGCTCGAGCCCCTCTACCGCGATGCCCGCGCCGGACGCGGCACCAAGCACTTCGCGGTGCTGAACGCCCGCTTCCACGAACAGGAGGCCTTCATCGTCGCCCAGGCCGGCGTGCCGGGCGCGATCACGATCGCCACCAACATGGCCGGCCGCGGCACCGACATCCAGCTCGGCGGTAACGCCAAGATGCGCGTCGAGCGTGAACTCGCGGGCGTCGAGGGCGAGGAGCGCGCCCGACGCGAGAAGGAGATCCTCGACGAGGTGGCGTCCTTCAAGGAGAAGGCGCTCGCCGCCGGCGGCCTCTACGTGCTCGGCACCGAGCGCCACGAGTCGCGGCGCATCGACAACCAGCTGCGGGGCCGCTCCGGCCGCCAGGGCGATCCGGGCCGCTCCAAGTTCTACCTGTCGCTCCAAGACGACCTGATGCGCATCTTCGGCTCCGACCGCATGGACGGCATGCTGCAGAAGCTGGGTCTCAAGGAGGGCGAGGCCATCATCCATCCGTGGATCAACAAGGCCATCGAGCGGGCGCAGGCGAAGGTCGAGGCGCGCAACTTCGACATCCGCAAGAACATCCTGAAATACGACAACGTCATGAACGACCAGCGCAAGGTCGTGTTCGAGCAGCGCAAGGAGTTCATGGCGCAGGAGAGCGTGCGCGAGACCATCGACGACATGCGCCACGGGGTGATCGAGGACATCGTCTCCCGCGCCATCCCCGAGCAGGCCTATGCCGAGCAGTGGGACGTGGAGGGCCTCAAGGCGAACGTCCTCAACTTCCTCAACCTCGACCTTCCGATCGAGGAATGGGCTAAGGAAGAGGGCATTGCCGACGACGAGATCCGCGAGCGCATCACCAGGGCGGCCGACGAGGCTTACGCCCAGCGCATCGAGGCGAACTCGGCCGAGGTCATGAACTACGTGGAGAAGCAGGTTCTGCTGCAGAGCCTCGACCATCTCTGGCGCGAGCACCTCGTGACCCTCGACCACCTGCGTCAGGTCATCGGCTGGCGCGGGCTCGCCCAGCGCGATCCGCTCAACGAGTACAAGTCCGAGGCCTTCGAGCTGTTCAATGCCCTGATCGGTCATCTGCGCGAGCAGGTGACGGGCCAGCTCATGCGCATCCAGGTGGTGTTCCAGCAGCCGGAGCCGCAGGAACTGCCGCCCATGTTCGCCCAGCACCTCGACCCGGCCACCGGCGAGAACGAGTTCGACTTGGCCCGGGGCAGCGCCCTCGGGGCCGGGCCGGCTCTCGGCTTCGCGGCCGCCGCGGCGATTGAGCCGACGCCTTCCCGCGACCCGAACGACCCCTCGACCTGGGGCCGCGTCAGCCGCAACGAGCCGTGCCCCTGCGGATCGGGCAAGAAGTTCAAGCATTGCCACGGACAGTTCGTGGCCTAAAGCCGCCACTCACTGAACCATATCCATGAAAAAGCCCGGCCCCATGGCCGGGCTTTTGCTGCGCCGCCCAACATCTTCAAGTTTCAAAGACCATGATTCGCATCGAGAACGTCAGCAAGCAGAGCAGCCATCGGATCCTCTTCATCGAGGCTTCCGGAACCCTTCAGAAAGGGGAAAAGATCGGCCTCGTGGGTCCCAACGGCGCGGGCAAGACGACGCTCTTCCGGATGGTCACCAAGGAGGAGCAGCCGGACGAGGGCCAGATCTCCGTCGATCGCGGCATCACCATCGGCTATTTCAGCCAGGATGTGGGCGAGATGGCGGGCCGCAGCGCTGCGGCCGAGGTGATGGAGGGCGCAGGCCCCGTGAGCGCGGTGGCAGCCGAGCTGCGCGAGCTCGAAGCCGCGATGGTGGACCCGGACAAGGCCGGCGATCTCGACGCGATCATCGAGCGCTACGGCGAGGTGCAGGCGCGCTACGAGGAACTCGACGGCTACTCGCTCGAAGGCCGGGCGCGGGAGGTTCTCGCGGGTCTCGGCTTTTCCCAGGAGATGATGGACGGCGACGTCGGCGCCCTGTCGGGTGGGTGGAAGATGCGCGTGGCGCTCGCCCGCATCCTGCTCATGCGGCCGGACGTGATGCTGCTCGACGAGCCGAGCAACCATCTCGATCTTGAGAGCCTGATCTGGCTCGAGGACTTCCTGAAGGGGTATGACGGCGCGCTGCTCATGACCTCGCACGACCGCGCCTTCATGAACCGCATCGTCAACAAGATCATGGAGATCGACGGCGGCTCGCTCACCACCTATTCGGGCAATTACGAATTCTACGAGCAGCAGCGCGCGCTGAACGAGCAGCAGCAGCAGGCGCAGTTCGAGCGCCAGCAGGCGATGCTCGCCAAGGAAATCAAGTTCATCGAACGCTTCAAGGCGCGCGCCTCCCATGCCGCTCAGGTGCAGAGCCGGGTCAAGAAGCTGGAGAAGATCGACCGGGTGGAACCGCCGAAGCGCCGCCAATCGGTGGCATTCGACTTCCTGCCGGCGCCGCGCTCGGGCGACGATGTGGTCGTCCTGAAGAACGTTCACAAACGGTATGGCAGCCGCAGCATCTACGAGGGCTTCGACTTCGGGGTGCGCCGGAAGGAGCGCTGGTGCGTCATGGGCATCAACGGCGCCGGCAAGTCGACGCTGCTGAAGCTGGTGGCGGGCGCCACCGCGCCCGATGTGGGATCGGTGACCATCGGGGCGAGCGTCAAGATGGGCTATTTCGCCCAGCACGCCATGGAGGTGCTGGAGGGCGACCGCACGGTGTTCGAGTTCCTGGAGGATTCCTTCCCGCAGGCCGGGCAGGGGTCCCTGCGCACGCTCGCCGGCTGCTTCGGCTTTTCAGGAGACGATGCGGAGAAGAAGTGCCGCGTACTCTCGGGCGGCGAAAAGGCCCGCCTCGTGATGGCCAAGATGCTCTACGACCCGCCGAACTTCCTGGTGCTCGACGAGCCCACGAACCATCTCGACATCGCCACCAAGGAAATGCTGATCGATGCGCTCTCGCGCTACGAGGGCACCATGCTCTTCGTCTCGCACGACCGCCACTTCCTGGCCGCCCTGTCCAACCGCCTCTTGGAGCTCACGCCGGAGGGCGTTCACCAGTACGGCGGCGGCTACACCGAGTACGTGGCGCGCACCGGCCAGGAGGCCCCGGGGCTGCGGCACTGAGCGAGCGGCCCCATTCAAAGCCAAAAAGCCCGGCCCCACGGCCGGGCTTTTTGCTGCGGTGACGCCAGCCTGAGGCAAGCATCGTGAGGGATAAGGCAGGGAACCCGACAACCTTTTCGAAAAGCGTCCGTCACAGGTCGCTCTTCACATTTCCTTCCTCACTTTGCAGGCCGAAATATCATGGCATTGAACACGTCTCTTCCGGTGCTCATCGTTGACGACTACCAGACGATGCTTCGCATCATCCGCAACCTCCTGAAGCAGATCGGCTTCAACGACGTCGATGAGGCCAAGGACGGCTCCGAGGCCTTGGGCAAGCTCAAGGAGAAGAAGTACGGGCTGGTGATCTCCGACTGGAACATGGCGCCCATGACGGGCTTCGAGCTGCTCCAGAAGGTGCGTGCCGATGCGGAGCTGGGCAGCCTGCCCTTCATCATGATCACCGCGGAGGCCAAGACCGAGAACGTGGTGGCCGCCAAGCAGGCCGGCGTCAACAACTACATCGTCAAGCCGTTCAATGCGGAGACCCTGCGGTCGAAGATCGCCGCCGTGTTGGGTGAGTAGCCGCCATGCGTCTCCCACCGCCTGTTTCCTTCGATCCCCTGAGCCTGGATCTCCTGGCCCAGTCGCGCGAAAGCATCGCAGCCCGGCGGCATGCCGAGATCATGCGGGGCATGGCGGCCATCCATGCCGCCCTCGAGCCGAGCAGCGGAGCCTCCAAGGCCCTTCTGGACCAGATCCGGACCGACCTGCGCGAGGCGCTCCACCTCAAGGACGAGCTCGACGCCATCACGGAGTCTATCCAGCGCACCAAGCGCGAGATCGCGACCCTTCACTCCCACACCCCGGGCGGGCAGGTGACCAGCGTCACCGACGAGCTCGGGGCCGTGGTCTGCGGTACGGAGACGGCCACCAACAGCATCCTGGCGGCCGCCGAGGAGATCGACGAGATCACCGGAGCGCTGGCCTCCCGCCTGTCGGGTCCCGACGCCGAGATGGCGCGGCGGATCTCGGACCGGGTGATCACGATTTTTGAAGCCTGCAACTTCCAGGACATTACCGGCCAGCGCATCAGCAAGGTCGTGGGCTCCATGAAGTTCATCGAGGAGCGGGTGACCCAGATGGCACAGATCTGGGGCGGCCTGGAAAGCTTCAACGACGTGGAAGCTTTCCAATTGCCGGAGCGGCAGGGGGACGAGGCCCTCCTGAACGGACCGGCCCTGGACGGCGATCCGAACCGCACCTCCCAGGATGCCATCGACGCCCTGTTCGGGTGACCGAAAGACAAGGATCTGCAAAAGCCAGCGCTGCCTCCCAGCGAAGGCTTTTCTCTGACGCCGGCTTCTGACTTGCCCCCAAACATGCCGTTCCATCGGCTCAGCAGGTTACCTCAAACGAAAAGCCCGCCGGTGAGGCGGGCTTTTGCATTTCGTCAGGCTCGGCTGGGTCAGTTCGCGTTCGCGACCTTGACCGGTGTCGCGGCCTGTGCCCGCTTCTGCGGCACGTTCTTCGCGGCCGGAGCCAGCCTGGCAGCAGGGATGGCAGGCGCTGCCTGGACCGTCTCAGCCACGGGCTGTGAGGACGAGGTGCTGAAGAGGTCGGCGACGCCGCCGAACATCTTCTTGTAGAACGGCGTCTCTCCGGACGCAGGAGCTGCCGCGGCAACCGCCACCGGAGCCGTCTGCTGGGTCACGGCCGCCCGGGTCTCAGCCTGCGGGACGGGAACTTCCTTCATGGATGCGAAGGCCAGCGCGGTCGGCGGAGCCTCCGGCACTTCCTTGCCGGTGTCGTTGAGGGCGACCACCCGCGGGCCGGAGGAGATGCCCTCGGTGCGGCTCACATAGCCGAGCCTGCTGTCTGACACGCCCGTGACATTGGCGAGCGCCGTGCGGAAGGATTCATGCGTGTCGCCGTCGTGGTAGACGAGCTTGACCGGCTTCTCGCCCTTGGCGACGAGCTCCGCCACCTCCTGCTCGTCCTGGGCGCGCTTCTGGGCAACGACGGAGGCGGCGTCGGGATCGAGGTTGAACTCGTAGCGTCCGGGGCCGACGGCGACCCGGACTTCGTCCTTCGTCACCTCGAAAGCGTCGGCGCCTTCCTTCAGGTTCTTCCAGAAGGCGATGTTCGGGTCGAGGCGGTGTTTGGCCAGGTTCTCGGCCGTCATCCGGAACGGATAGGACTGGAACTGGAAGCCGCGCTGGCCGGCGCCGAGCGCCTCGCGAGCAATGGCGTAGATCTCGGCGACGTTCTGGTCCGTCATGGCGAAGCAGCCGCGCGACGAGCACGAGCCATGCACCATGATGTCGCCGCCGCTGCGGCCCATGGACCGGTCGAGCGCGTTCGGATAGCCGGTGTCGAACGAGAGATAGAAGTTGGAGTTGGGATTCATCTGCGCCGGGGTGACCGTGTAGAAGCCTTCCGGCACCTGGCGGTCGCCCTCGCGGTTCTTGGGGCCGAGCTGGCCCGACCAGCGGCAGACCGGGTAGGTCTTGAGGAGCGCGTACTTGCCGTTGGAGCCGCGCTTCCAGATCTCCAGCTCCGATTCCTTCTTGTAGGCTCGGACCAGGATCGGATCTTCCTTGGACATGCCCTTGGTCGACATCAGCGCCATGGTGGCGGACGGAATGGGCACGAGGTGGCGCGTGGAGCCACGGGAGAGATTATCGTCCTGGCAGGCAGCAAGCGCGAGCACCAGGCTCGCGGCCAATGCGATACGCTTCATCATGGGGACCCCGCAATTTTTGATCTGCCCGGCGCCTTTGCCGAACAGTTCCCCTTTACCCCTAAATCGTTAGCCTTAACCCGCCCTTACTGCAAGCGGGGCCATGATGGAGTCGTGGTGAATGGAAGGTAAAAAATCCGGTTTCTCGGCTTTTTAGCCGGCCTCTTTGGGGAGCAGAGCTCTCTTTGGAGGTAAAATGGCACCTGCAAAGGCGCCGGAGACCGCAAACCTGGTGCAGGCCTCCAGCCCCGGGCCCGCCGGCCGGTCAGAGCTTGCGGCCGATGGCGAGGAACTTGTCCGCCCGGTGGTCGCGGATCTCGGCCGGGCCCATGTTGCCGAGGTCGTGCAGGGCTTCCTCGATGGCATTGCCGGCGGCTTGAATCGTCGCCTGCGGATCGCGGTGGGCGCCGCCCACGGGTTCGGTCACGATGCCGTCGATGATGCCCAGCCGCAGGAGGTCCTGGGCCGTGATCTTCATGTTGGTGGCGGCATCCTGGGCGCGGGCCGCGTCGCGCCAGAGGATGGAGGCCGCGCCTTCCGGCGAGATCACGCTGTAGATGGCGTGCTCCAGCATCAGCACCTTGTTGGCGGTCGCGATCGCGATGGCTCCGCCCGAGCCGCCCTCGCCGATCACCACGGCGACGTTCGGGACGCCGAGGGACAGCTGCATCTCGGTAGAGCGGGCGATGGCCTCGGCCTGCCCGCGCTCCTCCGCCTCGATGCCTGGATAGGCGCCGGCCGTGTCCACGAAGGAGATCACCGGCAGGCTGAAGCGGTCCGCCATCTCCATCAGGCGCACGGCCTTGCGGTAGCCCTCGGGACGGGCCATGCCGAAATTGTGCCGGATGCGGGTCTCGGTGTTGTGGCCCTTCTCCTGGCCCATCACGCAGACGGGCTGGCCTCGGAAGCGCCCGAAGCCGCCGACGATCGCCTCGTCCTCGGCGAACTTGCGGTCGCCGGCGAGCGGGGTGAATTCGGTGATGAGCCCGGCGCAGTAATCGACGAAATGCGGCCGCTGCGGATGGCGGGCCACGAGGGTCTTCTGCCACGGCGTAAGCCTGCCGTAGAGATCCTTGAGGGCGTCGGCCGCCTTGACCTCCAGGCGCGAGATGTCGTCGGTGATGGAGACGGCGTCCCGGTTCTCACCGAGCGCCCGAAGCTCCTCGACCTTGGCTTCCAGCTCGGCGACGGGCTTTTCGAAATCGAGATAACTGCGCATCAGACTCTATGGGAAAAGGAGACCGGCGTGGCCCTATAGCCCTGCCGAAGCGGGGCGGACACTGGCGTTTCAGGCAGCCCAAGTCAAGTTGAGCCCCGCCTTGTCCCGTAAGACGCGGCGGAATCAAGGGCGATCAACCTACCCGCGATGCGGGAGCAGCCGGAACCGGGGCGAAAACCGGCGAGAGGCGGCGCGAGCGCTGCACGGCACGCACCGCGCCGGGCCGGTAGAGCTGCTTGGTCGCCTCCACGATATGGAGCCCCGCGAAGGGCAGGGAGAAGCCGGACCCCACCTGCTCCCAGGCCTGGGCTGTCTGGAGCAGGAAGCGGTTGCGCAGGGGCGGCACGTAGAGGGTCTCGGCCCAGCCCTCCGGGGAGAACCAGGTCTGGCGCATGAGGCTTTTCAGCTGCGAGCGGCTGTAGGGCTGGCCGTACCCGAAAGGCGTCGTGTCCATGCGCGCCCACAGCCCGCGCCGGTTGGGTGCAACCAAGATGATCCGGCCGCCCGGGGTGAGGATGCGCCAGATCTCGTGCAGGAGATCGCTCGGGCTCTCCACCGTCTCCAGGGCATGGACCACGAGAACGCGGTCGATGGAGGCGTCGGGCAAGGGCATCATCAGCGGATCGACGAGAGCCGAGGCCGAGGCCCCGGTGCTGGGCCAGTTCACCACGCCCTGGTTTGCCGGCATGAAGGCCAGCGTGCGCTCGCTCTCATCCTTCACAGCCAGGAGGTAAGGCGGCGCGTAGCCGAGGCCAAGCACGCGCAGGCCTGTCAGCGGCCCCCAGAACCGGTCGATCGCCCTGCCCACGAAGCGGCGCGTCACCGCCCCGAGAGGGCTGGCGTAGAAGCCGCGCAGATCGGTGATGTCGATGCTCATGACCTCAACAGGCTGCCTCTCGGGCTGATCCGATCATTGCAATAGAGGGTTCGGGATCTGGTTTCACGGGCCGACTGTCCCATGATAGCTCAGAGCACATCAAGACAAGGTTCCTCGATGTCAGCCCAGATCCACGCCTTTCTCTGCCTGCAGGACAATATCGGTGTTCTGATCCACGATCCCAATACGGGCGCCTGCGCGGCCATCGATGCGCCGGAGGAGGGGCCGATTCTCGCAGCCCTGGCCGAGAAGGGCTGGCAGCTGACCGACATCCTCGTCACGCACCGCCATTCCGACCACGTGCAGGGCGTCGAGGGTTTGAGGCGCCGCACCGGCTGCCGGGTGGTGGCGCCCGTGAAGGCGCGCGAAGCCGTCCCGTCCGCCGATGCTTATGTGCGGGAGGGGGATACGGTGCATGTGGGTGGCCTTCAGGCGCATGTATGGGAAACGCCGGGCCATTGCGCCGATCACGTCTCCTACTGGTTCGCGGCGGACCGCGCCCTGTTTGCGGGCGATACCCTGTTCACCCTCGGGTGCGGGCGCATGTTCGAGGGCACCTATGCCGATTTCTGGCACTCGCTGCAGCGCCTGGCTGCCCTGCCGGACGAGGCGCGGGTCTATTGCGGGCACGATTATACGCTCTCCAACGCACGCTTCGCCCTTGCGGCGGATCCGGACAATGCGGCGCTGAAGGCCCGAGCCAGGGAGGCGGAGGAGGCCAAGGCGCAAGGCCGCTTCCTTGTGCCGTCGACCATCGGCCAGGAGAAGGCGACCAATCCTTTCCTGCGGGCCGGGGAGCCGGCGCTCGCGAAATCCGTTGATAAGGAAGGAGCCGGCCCGGCGGAGGTGTTCCAAGCCTTGCGCGAATGGAAGAACCGGTTCTGATGCAGGGCAATCCTGCAGGAGCGGACGGCCTCATGAACCACCACAGCCTCATCATCGGACTCGAGAGCCGGCTCCTGAACGCCTGGCCCTCGTTCGATTATCAGCTCTATGACGGCTGGGTTCTCCGCCTCGCGAACGGCTACTCGAAGCGGGCCAATTCCGCGACGCCGTTCCGGCCCGATATCGGCCTCGACGATGAGTTGCTCGATTACATGATCGCCCGCTTCGTCGAGGCCAATGTGCGCCCGACCTTCCGTCTCAACGGCGTCGAGGCGTCCGATGTGGACGAGCGGCTGAAGCTGCGCGGCTTCAAGGAGATCGAGGCGACCCATGTGCTCACCGCCTCCATCAGCAGCGACGATTGCGAGCGCGACCCCGAAGTGGCTCTCGAGCCGCAGGTCTCCAAGCGCTGGGTGCGGGAGGCTGCGGGATCCTATGGCGGCGACAAGGCCGATGACGAGACCCTGATGCGGATCGTCTCCCGCATCCGCCAGAAGGCAGCCTTCGCCACCCTCAGCCTCGACGAGAAGCCCGTGGCCTGGGGGCTCGGGGTGGTGGAGCGGGGCTATGTCGGCCTCTACGACATCGTGGTGGCGCCTGAACTGCGCGGCATCGGCCTAGGCCGGCGCGTGGTTTCCAGCCTCATGGCCTGGGGCTGCGGGGAGGGGGCACACACGGCCTATCTCCAGGTGCGGGAGGAGAACGAGATCGCCCGCTCGCTCTACGGGGCGCTCGGCTTCGGAACCGCCTACCGCTACACCCACCGGGTCATGCCGGGACGCTCTTCTTCGGCGTGAGCGTGGCCACGAGCGCTCCCACCACGATGAGGCCGCAGGCCAGCGCCAGCGAGAGGGTCAGCGCCGCATAGCCGGCCACCACCAGCAGCAGGGTCGAGAGCACCGGGGTCGCATAGGAGGCGACGCCGAGAAAACGGATATCGCCCTGCTTCATGCCGATATCCCACACGTAGAAGGCCGCGCCGACCGGGCCCAGGCCGAGCGCCAGAAGGGCGAGCCATTGCGTCGTCGTCTCGGGCCAGACGGTAGTCTCGAAGGCCAGATGGCAGACGAGGCTGAGCAGCGAGGTCATGAGGCAGAAGCCCGCCACCGCATCGGTCGGCACCTGGCCGAAGCGGCGCGAGAGAACGGAGTACCCGGCCCACACGAAGGCGGCCACGAAGGCGCAGAGATAGCCCGGCATGTACTCCGCCCGCGCGTCGAAGGCGCCGCGACCGGCGATCAGCACGATCACGCCGGCAAAGCCGAGCAGCGCTCCGACGATGTGCGCCCGGCGCAGATGCTCGCCCGGCAGGAATGAGGAAAACAGGACGATGAGAAGCGGC
Source organism: Microvirga sp. jy35 (assembly GCF_056148915.1). Lineage (NCBI taxonomy): Bacteria > Pseudomonadati > Pseudomonadota > Alphaproteobacteria > Hyphomicrobiales > Methylobacteriaceae > Microvirga > Microvirga sp. jy35. Next base: position 64,731 of record NZ_JBWBEW010000002.1, read on the forward strand.
CAGAGATAGTTGATCAGCCCCGATTCGGCCGGCGGCGCCCAGCGGAGCGCCGCGAAGTAGAGGGCGTGATAGCCGAACAGGCCGCCGATGCCCAAGGCCCAGACGACCGGCTTCTGGCGCAGGGCCTTGAGTCCCTGCGGCCGCACGATCCAGCTCGCCACGCCCACCAGCCCGCCGACCAGGAAGGTCATGGCGTTGAGCTGAAACGGCGGGATCGTGCCGGTCGCCGCCGTGAACAGGGCGAGCATGGACCAGAGCAGGATGGCGGTGAGGCCGATGGTGGTGGCGGTGCGAGTCGTCATGGTGCCGCCACTAGCATGTCATCCCGGTCGAAGCGAAGCGAAGAACCGGGGTGGCCCGATGAGACAAGCGCCTTTTTCCGCAAACGATCCCGGATCGCGGCCTGGAGCCGCGTCCGGGCTGACGCTTTCCGGTCAGGCCATGTACTGACCGCCGTTCACCGACAGAGTCGAGCCGGTGATGAAACCGGCATCGTCACCGGCCAGGAAGAGCACGCTGCGGGCGATCTCCTCCGCCTCGCCGAGACGGCCCACCGGAATGAGCGGCAGGATCTTGGATTTCAGCACCTCTTCCGGCACCGCCTTCACCATCTCGGTGGCGATATAGCCCGGCGCGATCACGTTGACGGTGACGCCCTTGTTGGCGTTCTCCTGCGCCAGAGCCTTGGCGAAGCCGATCACGCCGGCCTTGGCGGCGGAGTAGTTCGACTGCCCCATCTGGCCCTTCTGGCCGTTGATGGACGAGATGATGATGATGCGGCCGAAGCTACGCGAGCGCATGCCGTCGATGACGGGACGCGTGCAGGTGAACATGGAATCGAGATTGGTGCGGATGACGGCCGACCACTGATCGAAGGTCATCTTGTGGAACATGCCGTCGCGGGTGATGCCCGCATTGTTCACGAGGATATCGACAGGACCGAGCTCGGCTTCGACCGCCTTGATCCCGGCCTCGCAGGCCGCGACATCCGACACGTCGAACTTGAAAACCGGAATGCCGGTTTCACCCTTGAACTGGTTTGCGGCTTCATCGTTGCCGCCGTAATTCGCAGCAACCTTGTAGCCTGCCTGCTTGAGGGCTGTTGAAATCGCGGCACCGATGCCGCGAGTGCCGCCGGTGACCAATGCGACGCGCGCCATGCTGTTTCCTTCCCAAGAACGTTCTGCGGATCTCTCACGGACCCATTGCTGTGCGGCGGCCCGATTCAGTTCAGGCCGCCGCACAGCATACCTTACGATATGTGGCAGAACGTGGAAGGGAGAAGCTCCGTAATGTGCCTTAACGAAGCTTCTTGCCGTCCTGGCGTTTGAGGCGCTTATCTTTCAAGGCACATGGCAACGCCCATGCCGCCGCCGATGCAGAGCGTGGCGAGGCCCTTCTTGGCGTTGCGGCGGCCCATTTCGTGCAGCAGGGTCACGAGCACGCGGGCGCCCGACGCGCCGATGGGATGACCGATGGCGATGGCGCCGCCGTTCACGTTCACGATGGACGGATCCCAGCCCATGTCCTTGTTGACCGCAAGCGCCTGCGCCGCAAAGGCCTCGTTGGCCTCGACGAGGTCGAGGTCCTGGACTTTCCAGCCGGCCTTCTCCAGGGCCTTGCGGGAGGAGGGGATCGGGCCCGTGCCCATGATGGCCGGATCGACCCCGGCGGTGGCCCAGGAGGCGATGCGGGCGAGCGGCGTCAGGCCGCGCTTCTGGGCCTCGGCTTCCGTCATCAGCACCAGGGCGGCGGCGCCGTCATTGATTCCCGAGGCGTTGCCGGCCGTGACCGTGCCGTCCTTCGAGAAGGCAGGCCTCAGCTTGCCGAGCGCCTCGACCGTGGTGCCGGCGCGGATGTACTCGTCCTGGTCCACCACGATGTCGCCCTTGCGCGACGCGATCGTCACGGGAGCGATCTCGTCCTTGAAGCGGCCTTCCTTCTGGGCGGCCTCGGCCTTGTTCTGGGACGCGGTGGCGAACTGGTCCTGCTCCTCGCGGGTCAGCTGCCAGCGCTGGGCCACGTTCTCGGCGGTATTGCCCATGTGGTAGCCGTTGAAGGCATCCATCAGGCCGTCCTTGAGCATGGTGTCCACGAGCTTGAAGTCGCCCATCTTGGTGCCGGAGCGCATATGGGCGGCATGCGGAGCGAGCGACATGGATTCCTGGCCGCCGGCCACGATGATGCTGGCATCGCCGTTGGCGATCTGCTGCATGCCGATGGCCACCGTGCGCAGGCCCGAGCCGCAGAGCTGGTTGAGGCCCCAGGCGGTCTTTTCCTGGGGCACGCCGGCCGCCATGGCGGCCTGCCGGGCCGGGTTCTGGCCCTGGCCGGCCGAGAGGATCTGGCCGAGGATCACCTCGTCCACTTCCGAGCCGTCGACTTTGGCGCGCTCGAGAGCCGCCTTGATGGCGATGGCGCCGAGATCGTGAGCCGTGGTGTTGGCAAAGGCTCCGTTGAACGAGCCGACCGGGGTGCGCGCCGCTCCGACGATAACGATGCTGTCTCGGGCCATGCCTCTCTCCTATGCTGATCCGTGTGGTGCTGGAACGTATGTAGTGCTTGTTCGATGAAAGCCCCAGGGGGTGGGATGTCAAGGATAGGATCGTTCAGGCCACTCTCAAGAAGCCTTAGACTTTTGGCGCTTTGCACCCCTGTCATAAGGCCTATAATCAAATCGAGGCCGGCATCCTGCAGGACGGCGGCCCGGTGGATTTCCCAGGAGCGTATCGGGACAACATGGCGACGGACAAACAACCGACGGTCATCAAGAAATATGCCAACCGCCGCCTCTATCACACAGGCACCTCGACCTACGTGACGCTGGAAGATCTGGCCGGCATGGTGCGCAAGGGCGAGGATTTCGTGGTCTTCGACGCAAAGTCCGGCGAGGAGATCACCCGCTCGGTCCTGGCCCAGATCATCTTCGAGCAGGAGAACAAGGAGGGGCCGAACCTCCTGCCCGTCACGGTCCTGCGCCAGTTGATCCGCTTCTACGGCGACAGTATGCAGGCCCTGGTGCCGAGCTATCTCGAGTTCTCCATGAACAACCTCTCGCAGGAGCAGCAGAAGCTCAGGGAGCAGATGGCGCAGGCCTTCGGCCCTTCGGCCTTCCAGGCCATGGAGGAGCAGGTGCGCAAGAACATGGGCTTCTTCAGCGAGGCCATGCGCATGTTCTCGCCCTTCCCGCAACCTAATGCGGGCGCACCCGACGCAAAGCCCGTTCCCAAGGGTGAGGGGACCGATGAGCTCGATACCCTGAAGCGGCAGATGGCCGACATGCAGGCCAAGCTCGACAAGCTGGCCACAAAATAGGTCGAGGCTCTAACCTCGCGCCTTCTTCAGCATGTGCTGCAGGGAGGACGGCTGCAGGACGGCCTCGGGCTCCCCGAACAATCCGCCCTGCAGGTAATCCACGCCCCAGTTGGCGAGGAGCCGGGCGGTCGCTTCGTCATCGACCCATTCTGCCGCGGTGGCGATCCCCATATGCTGGGCCCGGTCGACAAGGGTGCGGACATGGAGCCGGTCGTCCGTGGAGCGCTTGAGCGGCTGGATGAAGACACCGTCGATCTTGAGAAGATCGATCGGCAGCACCCGCAGCTGGGCCGGCGGCACATGGCCTGCCCCATAGCCCGTGAGCGCGATCCCGACGCCGAGCGCCTTCATGGCATGAAGCCGGCCGAGATTGCGCCGGCACTCGGCAAGGGCGATCTCGGGGATTTCCAGAACAAGCCGGGCCTCGATGCCGGGGCGGGCGCCCAGATGCGCCGCCAGCATCGACAGCCATTCGGCATCCTGGAGGGTCCTGCCCGAGACCGGCAGCGCCAGGCGCTGACCCGGGGTGCGGGCCAGGAGATCGGCGGCCAATTCCAGCATGCGTCCATCGACGAGCAGAGGAAGGTTCGCCTCCTGCAGTGCGGCTGCAGGACCGAGCGGAGTGACGCGCCCGTCCGCTCCGGCCACCGAGGCGCAGGCGTGGGCCAGCATCGGCGCACGAGACTGCGCATCCACCATGGGCTGGCAGGCCAGAATCAGGCTGCGGGCGTTGAGGGCGGCAACCCAGTCGAACGGCGCCTGCTCGGCGCCGGGCGCCGGCTTGCCGGAGCGGGGCTTGTAGACAGCCGAGGCCTCACGCCGCTCCATAGCGGCTGCCAGAGCCTGCTCGGCAAAGCGCAGCAGCTTGGTGGCCTTGAAGGTATGGTCCGGGGCGCAGGCAGCGCCCAGGTGCAGCGAGGATCCGCCGGGACGATCCTGAAGAAGTCCCGACAGGCGCTTCATGGCGCCTGCGGCGTCTGCGGCCGGGCAGCAGGTGAGAGCCAGCGCGAAGCGGTTCGGACCGAGCGCCGCGAAGAGGTCGTGGCGGCGCAGCATCGGGCGAACCCGGCGGGCGACCTCGGTCATCTCGAGCGAGGTCTCCTGGCCGAACGCACCGATGATGAGGGTGCAGGTTTGGGAGACGCGGACAGCCTCGTTGATGGCGTCCTGGATGCCGCAGAGAAGTGCCGAGCGCTCCTTCAATACCGTCGGCAGGAGATCCCGGGCGCCGAAGGCGGAATCGACCCGCATCTGGCCCCGGGCGAAAGCGGGACGCCCGTGGAGATCCGGCAGCCAGCGGCCGGCATCCTCGATCATGACGACGCGGTCGGGCTCGAGGCGAAGGGCATAGCGGGTCTCGTAGGCCTGTCCCGGAGGCTCCGAGGCCGCAATGGCATCCTGGCGGGAGAGGCCGCAGCCCGCTTCGATCAGCTGGGCGAAGGCTTGACCGGTCTTCGGCAGGTCCCTGGACGGGAGCCGCAGAGCCTCGGCGGCGCCGGGTCCCCAGGTCAAGACGTCCGTGATCATGTCCCAGGCATAGAGCACGCCGGCGGTGGACGGGCGGGAGGCCCCAGCCTGGCTCCTGCGCGGCGGCCGGGAGGCTCCCTTGAACAGCCCCATGGGGCCCTGCCGCTTCGTTGCCATCACTCTCACCCTCGGAAATACGCAACAGATCCAGGGCGGCGACGCATGGGTCGCAGGTCAGGCCGGCCCTGGAGAACAAGGGTGCAGGATCGGCCTTGAGGCTTAATGAAGCGTAAAAAGCGTCGGGGATTCAGGGTTCATGGGGATTGCGGGCATAAAAAAACCGGCGCCTCGGGCGCCGGTTCTTGATGCTTTCGCATGCCGCGTAGGCTTACGCGTCAGCCTTCACCTTCAGGACCTGACGGCCACGGTACATGCCGGTCTTCAGGTCAACGTGGTGAGGACGGCGCAGCTCGCCGGAATCCTTGTCCTCGATGTAGGTCGGGGCCTTCAAGGCATCGGCGGAGCGACGCATGCCACGCCGCGAGGGCGACGTTTTTCTCTTAGGAACGGCCATTTCTCGTCTCCGGTAAAAAAGCGGAGCGCCCGCTCAACCGGGGAACGCTCACATCTCAAACTTGATGAGGTTGCGCCTCATACAAGGTCTCGGTGCAAATATCTAGCCCCCTGGAGCATTCGGCATGTTTTTCATTGCCGCAGGGGGCCCTCAAGAGGCCTCAGGGCTTCAGGCAATCGCTGAAGGGTGCCGCCCTCACCATCCGCACCTGCAGCTGTCCCGCCAAGGCCCGGTGCCCCGGCCTCGGGCGGGCCGGATTGCGGACCAGAGGGTTGGGCAGGGCCCGCGCCAGGAGAGCCGCCTCGCGGGCATTGAGGTTCCTGGCGGACTTACCGAAATATTTCTGGGCCGCGGCTTCGGCCCCGAACACCCCTTCGCCCCATTCGGCGATGTTGAGATAGACCTCCATCATCCGGCGCTTGGACCAGATCAGGTCGAGATAGAGCGCGATCGGGATTTCGAGGCCCTTGCGGATGTAGGAGCGGCTCGGCCAGAGGAAGAGGTTCTTGGCCACCTGCATGGGAATGGTCGAGGCGCCGCGGGCCGGCCCGTCCCCGTCGGCGGCCTCCACCACGTCCCGGAGGGCGTCCCAGTCCACGCCGTTATGCTCGCAGAAGCGGCTGTCCTCGGCGGTCAGAACCGCCAGCGGAAGGCTGGGCGAGATCTCGTCGAGGCTGACGAAGGTCCGCTCCACCGGCTGGAGGGTGAGCCAGCGGCCGAGCATGAGAGTCGAGACCGGCGGCACGGCCCAGTACAAAAGGCCTAGCCAAAAGACCGCACCGACCCATAAGAGAACAAGACCGAGGCCAATCTGGACGAGGCGGCGAAGAAAGCGGGCAGCCGTCATCGGCCTCCCGGACCGTCTCGACCGCAGCGTCCATTTCGGCTTCGATTGTTCACCCACGTTCCCCTCGGGCGGAGCGGCGGCCCCACCCGAATCCAGGCTCATCATGATGCCATCCACCCCTACTTTCACGACGCGGCTCTCCGAGGCCGCGAGAACGGTCGAAGCCAGTCTCGAAGCCTTGCTATCAGACAAAGCCTTCCCCGGCGAGATTGCCCGGCCGCCCCGGCTCATGGCCGCCCTGCGTCACGCCGCCCTAGGGGGCGGCAAGCGCCTGCGGCCTTTCCTGACCATCGAGGCGGCGCGTCTCTTCGGCGTGGAAGGGGAGGGTCCCCTGCGGGCCGGATGCGCCGTCGAACTCCTGCACTGCTACTCGCTGGTGCATGACGACCTGCCCTCCATGGACGACGACGACCTGCGCCGGGGCCGTCCCACGGTGCACAAGGCCTATGACGAGGCCACCGCCATTCTCGTGGGTGACGCCCTCCAGACCCTGGCCTTCGAGGTTCTCGCGGATCCGGCGACGGATACGGATCCGGCCGTCCGCTCCGACCTCGTGCTCGGCCTCGCCCGTGCCTCGGGTCTCGGCGGCATGGTGGGCGGCCAGCTCCTCGACCTGTCGGCCGAGGGCCGCTACGGGCCGGCGGAACTTACTGAGACTGATGTGCGCCTGCTCCAGATGATGAAGACCGGCGCCATCCTGACCTTCTCGGTGGAGGCGGGGGCGCTCCTGGGCAGAGCCGATGCGGCGGCGCGGCAGAGCCTCGTTGCGTATGGGCGCGCCCTCGGCGCCGCCTTCCAGGTGGCCGACGACATCCTCGACAGGGAGGCGACGCCCGAGGCGCTCGGCAAGCGCACGGGCAAGGACCAGGAGAAGGGCAAGGCCACCCTCGTCGATCTGCTCGGAATGGACGGCGCCCGCCGCGAGTGCCGTGAGCTCGTGGAGAAGGCGCACGCTTCTCTCGATCGGTTCGGCGCAGGGGCGGACACGCTGCGGGAGGCGGTGCGCTTCGTGGTCGAGCGGCAGGTGTAGCTCAGCCGATCACCCTGGGCGGACCTCAACCTCTTCCTGCCATCTGCGGACGGAGGCTGAGGATCTGCTCCTGCTGCGAGTCTGCTGTCCTTTCGAGGGGCGTCAGCGGTTCGCGGCACAGAGGGATCTCGAACGAGATGCGGCAGCGGCCATTGCCGTCGATCTCCGCTCTTGTCGCATATTCGGACAGAATGTCCTCCACGATGCCGAGACCCAAGCCGCTGGAGGAGGGGTCGGATCGCTCCTGCACGCCCCGTTCCGGCCTTGCACCATGGGTGCCGGTAAAGCCCGCCCCATCATCCTCGACCATGATCCGCGCCTTCTCGCGAAGGCGTTCCGCGCGAACCGCAATTCGCGTAGCGGCCCATTTGCGGGCATTGTCGAGGAGGTTGCCCATGACCTCCCCGAAATCGTGGGGATCCATGTCGACCGCGAGACCAGCCGGAATGTCGATCTGCCAGCGGAGTTCCTCGCCGCGCGGCAGGTGCTGCATGAGCCGCACGAGGCGGGCAACGGTCTCGTCCACCTGCGTGTAGGCGCCGCAGCCGACGGAGGCACCGCTGGTGCGGGCGCGGGCGACCTCGCGCTCCACATGGGCGCGGATGGTTTCGAGCTGTTCCTGCATGCGTTCCGCCGCCTCGAGCCGGCCTGTCTGCTCGAGGCGCCGCACCTCGCCGCCGAGGATGGTCAGGGGGGTCTTCAGGCCATGAGCGAGCGTTCCGGCCCGATCCCGAGCCTTGCGGACGAGGTTCTCCTGCCGGTCGAGCAGCTTGTTGATGCTCTCGACCAGCGGCGCGACTTCATCCGGAAAGCGGCGCGTCATGCGCCGGATCTGTCCTGTCTGCACCGCGTTCAGGTCGCGCCCGACCGTCCGCAAGGGACGCAGGCCCAATGAGACCTGCAGCCACGCGAACAGGACAAGGACCGTCGCGATGGGGATGAGGATGCGGGCCACGTCCCAACCGAAGGCCTCCCGCAACTCCACCACCTGCGCATGGTCGAGGGCCACCGCCAGGCTGAGGGTGCGCGGACCTTGCGGGCCGTCGATCGTGACCTCCCGCTCGATGACGTAGAGTTCGGCTCCGCCCGGTCCCTCGACCTCGAAGGCTTTCTCCCGGTCGGCGCGCTGGCCCGGATCCCCCGCTGAAAGGGTTTGATCCCATAGGGAGCGCGACCGCAGGATCGGGCGTCCTGCCTCGGATACCTGCCAGTAGGCCCCGCCATAGGGCTGGTGATAGCGCGGATCCGTCAGCCTCTCGCTCAAGCCTGCCTCTCCTTCCGTGCCGAAGGCAGTGGCAAGCTCGGTCCAGTGGATGTTGAGGTCCTGTTCCACATAGCGAAGCACTTGGCGTTCGAAGAACACTACGAGCGATGCCCCCGCGACGGCAATCGTCACGAGGATGGATGTGACAGCCACGATCAGCAGACGCAGCCTGATGGAATTGCGCGTCATGACGGGGGCGTCTCCATGATGTAGCCGTGGCCGCGGCGGGTCCCGATCGTCTGCGATCCGATCTTGCGCCTCAGGCGCGCCACCAGCGCCTCGATCGTGTTGCTCTCGGGCTCGTCCGAACCGTAGACGTGTTCGACCAGTTCGCTCTGGGCGACGACGCGGTCGCGGTTGTGCGCAAGATAGCGCAGCAGACGAAATTCCAGCGGGGAGAGCTCGATGGCCCGGCCGCTGACCATCACCCGCAGCCGCCGCGTATCGATGCGCAGGGGCCCGACTTCGATCAGAGGGGTCACATGCCGCCCGACGCGGCGGAGAAGGGCCGCGAGGCGGGCGATCAGTTCCTCCATCTCGAAAGGCTTGGTCAGGTAGTCATCGGCACCGGCGTCGATGCCTTCAACCCTCTGCAGCCAGGAGCCGCGGGCGGTGAGCACCAGGATCGGAACGGGACTGGCCTCTTCCCGCAATTGCCGCACCACCGACAGGCCGTCGAGCTTCGGCAGGCCGAGATCCAGGACGACGGCATCGTAATCCTCGGTCGACGCCTTGAACCAGCCCTCCTCGCCGTCTCTGGCGATGTCGACGACGTAACCGGTCTCGCCCAACGCACCGGCAATATCCCGGGCGATGGCCGGCTCATCTTCGACAAGAAGGATTCTCATCAGCGTCTCCTGATCTGCAGGATCTGGTTGCGGCGGGCGTCCACGACGACCTCCTGGTAACGGCGATCGCGGGTGAGAACGAGAAATTCATAACGCCATTCGCCGGCCCAGGATTGACGCAGGTCAACCTCCAGCACCTGCCCCGGAACAGCTTTGGCCACGGTGGGAAGGACTGTACTCAGGGCAAGAGCCCATCCCTGGGAGACCGCCTCATGCGCACGATCGGAGGAGGTGCTGCCCCAACCGCCCGGATGGGCTCCGGCCCGAGCGTCATCGTCGCCCCCTCGACCGCGTCCGCGACCCTGGCCGCCCTCGTCACCCCCGCGGCCCCGGCCGTGTCCTCCGTCGTCTCCACGGTCGTCGCGCCCCCTGTCATCTCCGCCGCCCCGGCCGCTGTTATCGCTGCCTCCACGGCCGCCATCATCCCCTCCGCCCCGGCTGCCACCGCCGCTGTCGCCGTCTTTGGCAAGGGCCGGCGGCAGCCAAGCACCTTCCACCGTGGCAAAGGCCAGGGGGAGAAGAACAAGGGCAATGAGACGACGCCGTATCATGGAGCTTTCCAAAGCAGCGCAGCATAGCACGCCCAAGCTGAGATTTCGCTGACATGACCCGTCAGGTTGGGGTGCTCGCCTTGATCCAGATTGCTCCTGCATCGGCGCCGTTCTGTGCGGCACCGGGTGAATGGAGAAAAACGATGCTGAAGCCAATCAAGAACGGTCCGAGTGTTCTGGTCCTGGGAGCCATGCTGGCCTCGCTTACCGCAGCGGCGGTTCCGGCGATGGTCGCAGGCGCGATTCTGTCGCCGGCCATGGCCCGGGGCGGTGGTGACGACAGCGGCGGTGGCGGCCGTGGCGGCGGGGATCGCGGCGGCAGCGACGACAATGGAGGCGGCGGCCGCGGTGGGCATGGCGGCGACCACGGAGGCGGACGGGGCGGCAGCGACGACAGCGGCGGCCGCGGGGGACGCGGCGGCGACGACAATGGACGGGGCGACGACAGCGGCCGGGGACGTGGCGGGGATCGGGCCGAGCGCGGCGATGATCGCGGCCGCGACAGGGCGGACGATCACGGCCGCGGGCGCGGCCGAGGGGCCGACGACGGGATGACTCGCGCCGATGACCACCGGCGCGGTCGCGGAGCGGACGACGTCCTGATGCAGGGCCAGACGAGAACGCAGACCCGCGATCAGCATCAAACCCGAACCCGCACGCGGGGCGCCGATCATGTGGCGGATGTGCGCAGGTCCCGCACGCGTGGGGCGGATGATCCCGCCTCCGCGCAGGACGACAACGGCGGCCGGCTTGACCGCGACAGGCGCTTCGAGCCGGGAGACGACCGTCGGGTCAACGGGCAGTAGCAGAGATTGCAGGCATGCCGGCTGTGAGAATGGTCCCCCGCAGCCGGCTTCGCCCGACGGGGTGAGGAGGAACCCCGCCTCACCCCGTCGGTACCCAGAACAGAAGCTTCACATGTCCTGGCCGGGCATTGTGCGGGACCGTGCCGGAAGGCGCGCCGCCATTGGCGAGGATCACCCTGCGCGATGCCTCGTTGTCGTCGTCGCAGGTGATCAGAACCCGCGAGAAGCCCTCCTGGCGGCAGACAGGCAGGATCATGCGCAGCGCCCGGGTGGCATAGCCGCGCCGCTGCTTCCACGGCACGATGGTGTAGCCGATATGGCCATAGGCGGTGGGCGGCAGCTCTTCCGTGCCGCGCTGGAAACGAAAGCCGATCCGGCCGCAGAATTCGCCGTCGCTGATCCAAAAATCATGCGCGGGCAGGCGCGCAACCTCCCGCCCATCGGTCAGGCGGATCATGGGACTGTTGTAGAGATCGTGAAGGAAGCGCTCGGGGTTGCGGCGCAGCTGCCAAAGCTGCTCGCGACTCACGTCCTGATCCGTGTTGGGTGACCAGCCGCGGGCGAGGGCGTCTTCGTAAGCCGGCAGCCAGACGAGGCTCGGGCGGATGAGGGTGATGTCGGTCATGGCGGCCCGAAGGTGACATCGCGCCGCCACGAGAGCAATATGTTTACACCGTCACCTGCGTGCCGACCTCGACCACGCGTCCCGTCGGGATCTGGAAGAAGTCCGTGGCGTCGCTTGCCGATTTCGCGAGGCTGATGAACAGCTTGTCCTGCCAGAGCGGCATGCCCGATTGGCTTGCCGGGCGGATCGAGCGCCGCGACAGGAAGAACGACGTCGCCATGATGTCGAACTTGAAGCCCTGCTTGCGGAGGATCGCCAGCCCGCGCGGGATGTTGGGCGTCTCCATGTAGCCGTAGCTCAGGCGGATCCGCCAGAACGAGTCGCCCACATGCTCGATGGAGACGCGATCCTCGTCCTCCACGCGCGGGATATCCGCGCCGTTGACGGTGAGGATCACGTTCTTCTCATGCAGCACCTTGTTGTGCTTGAGGTTGTGCAGGAGTGCGGCAGGCGCGGTATCCGGATCGCTTGTCAAGAACACGGCTGTGCCCTTCACCCGGTGCGGCGGGCTCTTCTCCAGCATCTGCACCAGCTCGACGAAGGGCACGTCGATCTTGCGGGTTTTCTCGAACAGGATCCGGGTTCCCTTCACCCAAGTGAGCATGACCACGAAGAAGCTGCCGGCGATCAGCAATGGCACGTAGCCGCCGTCCAGCAGCTTCACCAAGTTCGCGGACAGGAAGGTGGTGTCGATAAGCAGAAGGGGGATCATTGCCAGGGCGGTCTTCACCGGACCCCAGCCCCAGCTCCGGCTCATCACGATGCAGGCGAGCAGGGTGGTCACGACCATGGTGCCGAACACCGCGATGCCGTAGGCGCTGGCGAGGCTGCTTGATGAGCCGAACAGGATCACGAGAGCCACGACGGCAGCGAGGAGAAACCAGTTCACCCGCGGCAGATAGATCTGCCCCTGATGCGTCTCCGACGTGAAGCGAACCTCTAGGCGCGGCAGGATACCCAGCTGAACCGCCTGACGGGTCAGGGAGAAGGCGCCGGTGATCACAGCCTGGCTCGCCACGATGGTCGCCAGAGTGGCCAAGATGACGAGCGGCAGGAGCAGCCACGGGGGGGCCAGCAGGAAGAACGGGTTGGCGATGGTCTCAGGGTTCGACAGGACGAGGGCACCCTGGCCGAGATAGTTCAAGGCGAGGGCCGGAAAGACGACGGTTCCCCAGGCCATGCGGATCGGCTTGCGGCCGAAATGACCCAGATCCGCATAGAGCGCCTCCGCTCCGGTGACCGCAAGGCACACGCTTCCGAGAATGGCGAAGGCGGTTCCCGGATGGGTCACCAGGAAGGACACGCCGTAATACGGGTTGAAGGCGAGCAGGACCTCCCAGTCGTCGGCGATATGAAGAATGCCGAGGCACGCCATGGTGATGAACCACACGAGCGTGAGGGGACCGAAGAAGGCTGCCACCTTACCGGTACCGCGGCTCTGTACGGCAAACAGGCCGATGAGGATCGCCAAGGCGCCTGGCAGAACATAGTTCTCGAAGGAGGGGGCGACGAGCTTCAGGCCTTCCAGAGCGGAGAGCACAGAGATGGCCGGGGTGATCGCGGCATCGCCGTAAAACAGGGCCGCTCCGGCCATGCCCATCACAAGCACAGGCAGGCTTCGGCGCCCGAGAGCGAGCTGCGTCAAAGCGACAAGCGTCAGAGAACCGCCCTCGCCCTTGTTGTCGGCCCGCAGCAACAGAATGACATATTTGATAGTGACGGTCAGGATTAGCGCCCAGAGCAGCAGCGACAGGATGCTGATCACCAGCTCACGGGTCAGATCGACCGGAACACCGTGATGCCCTCCGGTCGCAGCTGCAACCGTCTCTCGCATGGCATAGAGCGGGCTGGTGCCGATGTCGCCATAAACGACGCCGATAGCGCCAAGAGTCAGGGTCCAGAAGCTCGCCTTGTGGTGGCTTTCCGGAAGGGTCGCCTCAGGGACTGCGGAATCCGCATGCCCGGGGGCGACAGCGTGCTGTTCTGCCATGGATGTTTTTCTTTGCGGATGTGCCCGCGGACGGCCCTTGTTCAAGTCACTTTGCAATCGACGAAGGGCGCCCCTTCTCCAAGAGCGCAGCGGCCGTCATTGCCGGCGCGGCAGGCTTCTAGCACATTACGTTTCAGCTTAAAACGGAATTTCTCTTAGGGTTCCATGGCTCAGCTTGCCGCCTCATTCGGCGGCATCGCGCCCGGGCTGGCCGTAGTTCCTGTCGATGTAGTCGATGACGATCTTCTGGAAGTCCTGGGCGAGGGTCGGTCCGCGCAGGGTCATGGCCTTCTTCCCGTCGATGAAGACCGGGGCCGCCGGCTGCTCGCCGGTGCCCGGAAGCGAGATGCCGATATTGGCGTGCTTCGATTCGCCCGGCCCGTTCACGATGCAGCCCATCACGGCCACGTTCAGGTTCTCGACGCCCGGATGGGTGCGGCGCCATTCGGGCATGGAGGTCGATATCCATGTCTGGATGTCGCGCGCCAGCTCCTGGAAGACCGACGAGGTGGTGCGTCCGCAGCCGGGGCAGGCCGCCACCAGGGGCACGAAGGTGCGGAACCCCATGGTCTGGAGCAACTCCTGGGCCGTCTTAACCTCAAGCGTCCGGTCGCCGCCGGGCTCCGGGGTCAGGGAGAAGCGGATCGTGTCGCCGATGCCCTGCTGGAGCAGAATGCCGATGGCGGCCGAGGAAGCCACGATGCCCTTCGAGCCCATGCCGGCCTCGGTAAGGCCGAGATGGATCGCATAGTCGGACCGGCGGGCCAGATCCTGATAGACGGCGATCAGGTCCTGCACGGCGGAAACCTTCGCCGACAGGATGATCCGGTCGCGCCCGAGACCGATCTCCTCGGCACGGGAGGCGGACAGCAGCGCCGACTGGATCATGGCCTCACGGGTGACCCAGCGCATGTCGCGCGGGTTGGCCGAGGCCGCGTTCTCGTTCATGAGGTGGGTGAGCAGCTCCTGATCGAGGGAGCCCCAGTTGGCGCCGATGCGCACGGCCTTGTTGTGCCGGATCGCCTGCTCGACGATGGCGCCGAACTGCCGGTCCTTCTTCTCCTTGAAGCCCACATTGCCGGGATTGATCCGGTACTTGGCCAGCGCCTCGGCGCAGGCCGGATGATCGGCGAGCAGCTGGTGGCCGATATAGTGGAAGTCGCCCACGAGGGGCACGTCCACGCCGAGCCGGTCGAGCCGCTCGCGGATCCTCGGCACGGCGGCCGCAGCCTCGTCGCGGTCGACCGTGATGCGCACGATCTCCGAGCCCGCCCGGGCCAGCGCCGCCACCTGGGCCACCGTCGCGTCCACATCCGCCGTGTCCGTGTTGGTCATGGACTGGACCACGATCGGGGCGCCGCCGCCGACCATGACGGAGCCGACCAGCACGCCCACCGTACGGTGGCGCCGGGCCGGCCCGGCCGAGCTCTCGGATGTGGTTTCGGCTTGAGGAGACGAGATGAAGGACATGCTGCAACCCACGACGGCAGCTCCGGGCTGCCGTCGTTTAGCTGATGCCAAAAGCCCCCTTCGTCAAGCGCGGCTTATCAAAGCATGCCGGGTGCTCGGTCAGTGAACGTCCCGGCAATGGGAGCAGTGTCCCGTGATCTCCAGAACGCGGGCCCGGGGTTGGTAGCCCTGCTCGGTCAGAATCTTGACGACGGTATCGGCGACATCGGGCGAGTTGACCTCCGTCGCTTCGCCGCAGGCCTCACAGATCAGGAAAGCCGTCGTTCCGCGGCTGCCCGAGCTTGCGAGATAGGCGTTCCGGCTCGCGAGACGGTGAGCCAGCCCCTGCTCGATGAGAAAGTCCAGCGCGCGATAGACGGTGATGGGAGCCATGCGGCGCCCGCCGGAGCCGAGCCGGTCAACCAGATCATAGGCGCCCAGCGGCTTGGTCGCGCTGAGAAGCACTTCCAGCACCTGGCGGCGGATCGGCGTTAGCCGGGCGCCTCTGGCCCGGCACAGAGCTTCCGTATCGGCCAGAGACTGCTTCGCCGTTACCGCGCTCAGAGAGGCCTTGAAGCCTTCGCTCTCGGTGGGGAGGTGATGCTGCAGAGACAGGGCATGGACCATCGGAATTCTTCTCCGGCTATGGCTGAAAGCGGCTCGGTGCCACACCCCAAATCAGGCGCATCCACCTCGTTCATACAGGTTATAACACTACCTGTATTGAGGGGTAAACAGCAAAGTCGATTGTTTGAGGATTAAAATACCCGGACCGCTGTAAGGCCGGCTTACGGATGCCGGAAGCGCCAGACGCTGGATTTCTTGATGTCCGAGTCCTCAAGGGTGCGGGTGACGGGCACCTCGTAGACGGCTAGGTTCTCAAGCCGGTCTTTTGGCAGGTAGCTGCGTCCCGGATCGCCAATGAGGACAATCGCCCCCCTGGTGCTGAGGCTCAGCAGCCAATCGGACACCCGGGCGGCCAGATCGTGCTCGTAGCAGATGTCGCCGGCGAGGACCGTGTCCCAACCCCCGTCCCGTCCGACGATGTCGGCCGCAAGCGGGGTGACGGCAACGCCGTTGGCCTCGGCATTGACGCCGATGGCCGCGATGGCAAAGGGGTCGATGTCGCAGGCGGTCACCTCGGCGGCGCCGGCCTTCATGGCCGCGATGGCGACAAGACCCGAACCCGAGGCGAAATCCAGCACGCGCCGTCCGCGCACCGTCTCGGGATGATCGAGAATGTAGCGCGCCAGCGCCTGTCCGCCGGCCCAGGCGAAGGCCCAGAAGGGCGGAGGAAGGCCGATCTCGCCCAGTTCCTCTTCCGTCCTCTGCCAGAGCTCCGTCGCCTCGTCCGCCACATGCAGGGCGATCTCCGGCGCATGGGGCACGGGGCGAAGCCGGGTCTCGGCGAGGATGAAGGCGACGGGATCGGCGATCATGAGGCCAGCATGGAGCGGTACAGTCCTTTGACGCTGTCCATCACGTCCCGTTCCGTGAAGCCGTCGAGAACCCGGGCGCGGGCGGCCTCCCCCATGCGGGCGACAAGATCCGGCTGGCCGGACAGGGTCAGGAGGGCATTGCTCAGGGCCGCGGCGTCGCCGGGCGGCGCGAGCAGCCCCTCGGCACCGTTCCGAACAAGGGTGCGGCAGCCGGGCACGTCCGTCGTGACGATGGCGCGGCCGCAGGCCGCCGCCTCCAGAAGCGTACGCGGCAGGCCCTCGCCGCCGCGGGAGGGCAGGCAGGCCACGTGATGCTCCCGCCAGACGCCCGCGATGTCCCGCGTTGCACCATGCCAGGCGATGCCGGGCTCCGCGCCCCAGGCCTTGAGGGTTTCCTCCGGGATCGCCTTGGGATTCGACGGATCGGGGGCGCCATAGAGGGAGAGCTCGACGGGCGCACCTTTCGCCCGCGCCATGCGGACCGCCTCTACGGCCACGTCGATGCCCTTGGACCAGAGCATGCGGGCGACGACCGCAACCTTCAGGGGCGGTTGCGGGGGCAGGGGGGCGGGCCTGAGGGCTTCGGGATCGACACCGGCGCCGCCGAGGATCGTGATGCTGGCGTCCGAGGAATCGAGGCCGAGAAGCGCCGGATCGTCCGTGTTCTCGAAGACGTAGCGGGTCCGGCTCGTCTGGAGACCGCGCACCAGCAGGCGGATCGCCCGCTGCGACAGGCGCCCGATCGTGTCGGCCCGGGCACCCAGAAAGCCTGAGCCCGTAAGCGCATAGACCCGTCGCCCGACCCCGGCGAGCGTGGCGGCAAAGCCGCCGATCAGAATGCTCTTGAGGGCGATGCAATGGACGAGATCCGCCTTCTCGGCCTTGAGGATCGCGGCCAATTGGCCGGAGGCATCGCCCATGGTGATGGGATTCAGGCTGCGGCGCTCGATGTTGAGCGGAACGACCTTCGCGCCCAGGGCCTCGATCACCTCCCGGTGCGCGCGCACCCGTGTCACCACCGTGACTGCAAGCCCCAGCTCGCGGGCAGCCCTGACCATGGGCAGGAAGTGGGAGGCGAAGAACCAGTCCTCGGTGACGATGAAGACGAGCTTGCGGCCAAGGATCTCGGGAACTTGGGTCTCAGGGAACGGGGTGGAGGGCAAGGGACGATCCGGGTGAAGCAAGGCGCCCTTGTAGCCTCCCCACCGGGAGAAAGGGAACTCCCCCCGGCCGCACCCGTTGCCGTCGACTTGTGCAACGGGAGGATTTCATGGCGGATTGGCTGCCGACCCTGCTGGCGACGATCGCCGGCATTCTCTCCACGTCGAGCTTCGTGCCCCAGGTGCTGAAGGCTTGGCGCGAGCGGGACACGGCCGCCATCTCCAAGCGCATGTATCTCGTCACCGTCACGGCCTTCGTCCTGTGGTCGGCCTATGGGTTCCTGATCGGGGCCTGGCCGCTCATCGTCTTCAACCTGCTGAGCTTGGGTCTCAGCGGCACCATTCTCTTCCTGAAGATCCGCAACGACCGCAGCGAGGCCGACGCACCCTCCCATGCGTCGACCTCACACAGGGAACCCGAGGCGGTACGGCCCGGTTGACGTTCTGCTCGTCAACAAGGCGCCCCATGCTGTTGGAACCCAACGCCACCTCCGAGAACATCGTCGACCCGCGGGATGCCGCTGAAACGGCAGGCCTCCTTTATGTCTCGGACGAGGTGCCCGGCATCCGGCGCAAGAAATCCGGCAAGGGCTTCACCTATCTCAAGCCCGACGGCTCCAAAGTCGCCGACAAGCCAACGCTCGACCGCATCAGGTCGCTTGCCATCCCACCCGCCTATACGGATGTGTGGATCTGCGCCAATGCCAATGGCCACATCCAGGCGACGGGCCGGGACGCCAAGGGCCGCAAGCAGTATCGCTACCATCCTGCGTTCCGCGAGGTCCGCGAGAGCACGAAATACGAGCACATGCTCGAATTCGCCCGAGGGCTGCCGGCAATCCGCAAGGCCATCGACGACCATATGAGCCTGCGCGGGCTTCCGCGCGAGAAGGTGCTGGCGACGGTGGTTCATCTGCTCGAGAACACCCTCATTCGCGTCGGCAATGCCGATTACGTGAAGCAGAACAAGAGCTACGGCCTCACCACCCTACGCGATCCGCATGTGAAGGTCGAAGGCGGCGAGCTGCGCTTCCAGTTCAAGGGCAAGAGCGGCAAGATCTGGAAGCTGAAGGTGAAGGACCGGCGGATCGCCAGGATCGTGAAAGCCTGCCAGGACCTTCCGGGGCAGGACCTGTTCCAGTATCTCGACGACAACGGCGAGCAGCAATCGGTCACCTCCGCCGACGTGAACGCCTATCTCAAGGAGATCACGGGGCGGGACATCACGGCCAAGGATTTCCGCACTTGGGCCGGGACCGTGCTGGCGGCGCTCGCCCTTGCGGAGTTCGAGGAATTCGACAGCGAAGCCAAGGCGAAGAAGAACATCCGGGCGGCCATCGAGAAGGTCTCGGGGCGGCTCGGCAACACGCCGAGCATCTGCCGCAAGTGCTACGTGCATCCAGAAGTGTTCTCTTCCTATCTGGACGGCGAGCTTCTGATCGAGATCAAGGAGGAGATCGAGACGGAACTGCGCGAGGACCTGGCCTCCCTGAAGCCCGAAGAGGCTGCGGTTCTCACCCTGCTGCAGGAGCGCCTGTCCCGCGAGGTGAAGAAGCAGGAAGATGCCAAGCCAGCCAAGAGCCGCCGCTCCACGTCGCGCAAGGCGCAGGCCAAAGGCCAGCCTGAGATCCTGGCCTAGGACGGAAGACAGAGTCCTAACTTTCCCGTCATGGCGGCCTCGTGCCGGCCATCTCGATTCTGGATAACACTGCGCTCTCCCTGATCGGGATCACCGGCACAAGGCCGGTGATGACGCGACATGGTACGCCGCAATCATACCTCCCAGCAGCTTGACCGGATCCGCCGCTCATGGTCCATCGCGCTCGTCCGATTGGCTTGAAAGGGTTTCGCGATGAGAGTGCTGGCGGTTGTTGCAGTTGCGTGGGCCTGTTCAATGGCGGGCGGGCTGTCATCCGCTCTCGCTCAGAACACCCCGCCGAAACCCTGGCCCGAGGTGAAGTGCGAGCGCTATGGAAAGGCCTGGGCTGAGGCGCTCGTGCGGCGGGGCCGGCAGGGCCTGAGCCGGGAATTCATCGAGCGTCACGAAGGTTTTCTCGCATCCGGCTGCACGACGCGGGCCGATGTCTGCCCCAGATCCGCCGAGGAACTCGACATGGCCAACATGATGGTCGTCGCAGCCATGAACGCCGGCACGGCGAGCACCTTCCCGCCCTTCGCCTGCCGCAAATGATCGCCGGCTTCGGGCTTTTGCCTCTCGAACATTTTCCGATCCCGTCGCGTTAGGCCTTCGCTCCCTTCGTTCAGCGAGGTTCCCATGCGCATCCATCACCTCAATTGCGGCTGCATGTGTCCGGTGGGGGGGCGGCTCTGGGATGGCGTGAGCCGCGGGCTGACCGGAAACCTGGTCTGTCACTGCCAGCTGATCGAGACCGATCGCAGCGGGCTCGTGCTCGTCGATACGGGCATCGGCGCCCGCGACGTGGATGATCCCTACGCGCGCCTGAGCCCGCTCTTCGTGCACGTCAATCGCATCCAGCTGGAACACCGCTATACGGCCATCGAACAGGTGAAGAGCCTCGGCTTCTCCCCGCGCGACGTGCGCCACATCGTGCTGACGCATCTCGACTTCGATCATGCGGGCGGCCTGGAGGATTTTCCGGACGCGACGGTCCACGTCCTGCGCGCAGAGTTGGAGGAGGCGGAGGTGCGGCAGGGCTTCATTCATCGCCGCCGCTACCGTCCCGAGCAATGGGACGGCGTCCGCGACTGGCGCTTCTACGATCCTACGGGCGAGCGCTGGTTCGGCTTCGGCTCAGTGCGCAGCCTCGACGGCCTGCCGCCCGAGATCCTGATGATCCCTCTGCCGGGCCATACGATGGGGCACGCGGGCATCGCCATCGACACGCCCGAGGGCTGGCTGCTCAATGCGGGCGACGCGTATTTTCACCGGCACGAGATGGACGAGGAGCCGTCCTGCACGCCGGGGCTGCGCGCCTACCAGAAGCTGATGGAGGAAAACCGGCCCCTGCGCCTCCACAACCAGGAGCGCCTGCGGGACCTGGCGAACGATCCCCGCGGCAATGTCAAGATTTTCTGCAGTCACGACCCTGTCGAACTGGAGGCGCTGCAGCGCATGAGCACCGGATGGCGTCCGCTCCGCTCGGACCCCATGTCGGGAATGCGGACGCACTAGCCTTCCCGACCCCTGGTCCCGGCCTGCCGCCGCCCTAAAAGCAGGCAGGTAAGTCGATAAGGGGAAGGCGGATATGGAATTCGATGCCCTGCTGCTCTCGCGCATCCAGTTCGCGTTCACGATTGCCTTCCATATCATCTTTCCGGCCTTCACCATCGGCCTCGCCAGCTGGCTCGCGGCGCTGGAGTTCAACTGGCTGCGCACGGGCAACCCGCTCTACCGCAATCTCTTCCGCTTCTGGGTGAAGGTGTTCGCGGTCTCCTTCGGCCTCGGCGTCGTGTCCGGCATCGTCATGAGCTACCAGTTCGGAACGAACTGGTCGCGGTTCTCCGAGTTCACCGGCAATGTCCTCGGGCCCGTCATCGCCTACGAGGTCATCACGGCGTTCTTTCTGGAAGCGGCCTTTCTCGGCATCATGCTCTTCGGCTGGGAGCGCGTCGGCGACCGCCTTCATTTCTTCGCCACCTGCATGGTGGCTTTGGGCACGCTCATTTCCGCCTTCTGGATTCTCTCCGCCAATTCCTGGATGCAGACGCCGGACGGCTTTGCCATCGAGAACGGCAAGGCGGTTCCGGTCGACTGGTTCAAGGTCGTGTTCAATCCATCCTTCCCCTTGCGCTATGCGCACATGGTGATGGGCTGCTACCTCACGACGGCCTTCGCGGTCGCCGGCATGTCCGCCTGGATGCTGCTGCGCCATCCGCACGATGCGCCGGAGGCGAAGCTCGCCGCCTCGCGGCGTTCGCTGTCCATGGCACTGTGGTTCGCCACGATCTTCGTGCCGGTCCAGATCATCATCGGCGATCTTCACGGCCTCGGCGTGCTGAAGTATCAGCCGACGAAGCTTGCCGCCATCGAAGGCAACTGGGATCGCATGGCCAACATGCCGCTGCGCCTCTTCGCCATCCCCGACGAGGTGGCGGAGACGAACCACTACGAGATCGGCATTCCGAAAATCGGCAGCTGGGTTCTCACCCATGCGTTCGACGGCGTCGTTCCTGGGCTGAAGGAGGTGCCGCCCGACCAGCGTCCGCCGGTCTGGCCTGTCTTCTTCTCCTTCCGCATCATGGTCGCCATCGGCTTCGCGATGCTGGGCATCGGCCTGTGGAGCCTTTACCTGCGCTGGAAAGGCACCCTGTTCACCAACAGAACATTTCTCACCGCTGCCATGATCATGACGCCGTCCGGATTCGGCGCGGTGCTCTTCGGCTGGTTCACCGCGGAAATCGGGCGCCAGCCCTGGGTGGTCTACGGACACCTGCGCACGGCGGATGCGGTGTCGCCCATATCGGCCGGAGCAGTCACGGCGTCGCTCCTGACATTCATCGTCGTCTATGCCTTCGTGTTCGGCTTCGGCTCCTATTATCTCGCCAAGCTCCTGCGGCGCGGTCCCGATCCGATCGAGGACATCCGCGGCGAGGATCTCGGCAAGAAGCCGAAGCGCCCGTTCTCCGTGCCGGACGAGGGCCTCGAAGGTCGGCCCGGCCACAAAGCTCTGCCTGCGCGATAGGAGACGGCACCATGTTCGGGTTTGGGACGGAATACGAGGGGTTGGCCTTCTGGCTGCCGCTGATCTGGTCGGGCCTCATCGCGGTGGCTGTGGCCATGTACGTGATCGTCGACGGCTTCGATCTCGGGGTGGGCATCCTCTTCAAGGCGGCTCACAACGAGAACTGGCGCGACCGCATGATGTTTTCGGTCGCTCCCATCTGGGACGGCAACGAGACCTGGCTCATCCTCGGCGGCGGCGGACTGTTCGCCGTGTTCCATGTGGCCTATGCGGTTCTGATGCCGGCGCTCTACGTGCCGATCATCCTCATGCTGATCGCGCTCATCTTCCGCGGGGTGGCGTTCGAGTTCCGCTTTAAGGCGGAGCGTTCGAAATTCCTGTGGGACAACGCCTTCTTCTTCGGCTCCCTGCTCGCGACTTTCTTCCAGGGAATGGTGCTGGGCGCCTTCGTGCAGGGCTTCGCCCACGATGGGCGCCAGTTCACCGGCGGCACCTTCGATTTCCTCACGCCGTTCAGCGTGCTCACCGGCATCAGCCTGATCTTCGGCTATGCCCTTCTGGGTGCCACCTGGTGCGTGATGAAGACCACGGGCGAACTGGAGATCTGGGCGCGGCGGATGTCGGTGCGTTTTCTCCTGCTCACCATCGTGGCCATGGCGGCGGTGTCCCTTTGGGTGCCGTTCCTCGGCCGCGAGATCGAGACGCGCTGGTTCTCCTGGCCCAACATCGCCTTCCTGGCGCCGATTCCCCTGGTCACGGCCTACGTGGCCTACCGGCTCTTCCGGGATCTGGAGGAGGGGCGCCATTACCGGCCGTTCTTCCTGACGATCGGCCTGTTCCTGCTCGGCTACCTGGGCTTGGGCATCAGCCTCTTTCCCTACAACGTGCCGCCGAACCTCACGATCTGGGAGACGTCCAACACGGTCAGTTCGCAGCTCTTCGCGCTGGTGGGCTTCGCCATCGTGCTGCCGATCACCTTCGCCTACACGGCCTATGCCTATTGGGTCTTTCGCGGCAAGGTCGCGGAGGAGATCTCGGGCGGCGGATACGGATATCACTGATGCGGGGCGATGCGCAGCGGTCTGGAGAGCGGCGCGGGAAGCGCCTGCTCTGGTTCGTCTTTCTCTACGTGGCGAGCCTCGCGATCTTCGCGGGGCTCGTCTACGGCCTGCGGGGCCTGGTGGACGATGTCTACCGATAGGTGCCGATGAAGCCCTTGTCAGTGAGCACGACCCAGCGGGTGCCGCGGCGCTCGATGGCCTCGACCTTGCCGACGCCCGGGAGGATGCCGCCCGGCATGACCTCATACAGGCGGCGGTTGCGGCTCTCGACGAGCGCCGCGCCGTTATAGACCTCGCGCAACACCCATCCGTCCACCGGCTCGCTCTTGACCGGCTTCGGTGCGGGCGCCTCTTCGCGGGCGGCGGCTTCCGTGACCGGCTGAGCGGCAGGGGCAACCGGTGCAGGAGGGGCAACCGGTGCAGGAGGAGCAGCCGCTGCGGCAGGCTTCGTGTTCAGAGCGGCCAGGGTGGTCATGATCTGGCCCTCCATTTTGTCCAGCCGGCCCTCGAGCGAAGAGAGCTTCTTGCTGGGCTCCTGAAGGCTGATCGCGAGCCGTTCGACCCTGTCGGTGAGCTTCGCCTGTTCGGACATGGCTGCTGTGGACGAGGTGTGCTCGATTTCCTTGAAGGCGGCAGCCGTGTTCCTGAGGGACTCAAGGTCGCTGCTCAGGCGTGACAGGATTTCCTGGCTGCGGGCGGTCTCGGCCTCGAGCTTCTCGATCGCGTCGCGGTTCGCAAGCGTTCCCAGGTAGGACGCGGACCAGCCGGCGCCGACCAGAATGAGGGCGATGGCCGCCTGTACGACGAATTGGGAGGAAGCGGACCGGCGGGTGCCGGCAGCCGGGGCCTTCACCGCGGAGGTCGGAACCGGGGGCTTGGCGTTCTCACGGGCACTTTTGATGGCCTCAGCCAGGGCGGCGCTTGCCGGGGAAACGATGCGGGCCGCGCTGTCGGACGCCGCGCCGGTTTCCGGTTTGGCTTGGCTGCCGTCCTGTAAACGTTTGCTGCTGTCCATAATGCGACCTCATTTTCAGGTCACAGACGATTAACCACGAATGCTTACCAATCCGTTATGGTTAAGATTCGAGGTGGTATTGCAACCCTCTCCAAATAAAGAGGGGCAGTAACTTCGCGCACATCAGCGTGGATCTACTAAGAACTTTTTATTGACATAGTTACATATAATAGGGTTACAACAGGTGGCGTAACGGAAAGCGACACCTTAGGGGCATCTCAATACCCATAAGAGTAATGAGCGCCATAGGCCGCGAGGCCTAACTATGACGAGATACTCTCGTGGGGCTCAAACCCCAACATGGCAGCCATCGCCAAATGGCTACCGCTGCGCTAGGTAATAACCTTGCGGAGCGGCACTGCAATCAAGCTGGCGCCGGTGACGCGTGCGCCGATGGAAAGAACACATGAAGCAGGCATCGAGAAATCGGGAAGAAAGCACAGAGGTCCAAGACGCTCTGAAATCCTGCTTTCCCTCATTCACGGGAGTTGCCGTCTTTTCGGCGGTGGTCAACCTTCTGGCCCTGACGGGCTCCATTTACATGCTCCAGGTCTATGACCGGGTGCTGTCGAGCCAGAGTATCGCCACCCTGATCGGCCTCTCCCTGATCACGCTCGCGGCGTTTGCGCTCTCGGGCGGCCTCGACATGCTGCGCGGCCGCATGCTGGCACGCATCGGCGCCCGCTTCGACGAACTCCTGTCGCACCGCGTCTTCGACCTCGTGGCCACGATGCCGCTGAAGGGCGCCAAGCAGTCGGAGAGCATGCAGCCGATCCGCGATCTCGACACGATCCGCGGCTTCCTTTCCAGCCTGGGTCCCACGGCCCTGTTCGACATGCCCTTCATGCCGATCTTCCTTATCGGCTGCTTCATGATCCATCCCGGCATCGGCGTCATGTCGGTTGTGGGCGGTGTCGTCATCATCTTCCTGACCATCTACACGGATGCCAAGAGCAAGGGCCCCTCCTACGAGGTGACCAAGAGCGGCGCCGAGCGGCATGCGATTGCGGAAACCAGCCGCCGCAACGCGGAGTCCATCCGCGCCAACGGCATGTTGGGCTTCCTGGCCAAGCGCTACGACGAGGTGCATGTCCGCCACGTCAACGACGGTCTGATGGCCAGCGAATCGTCCGCCGGCATCAGCGCCTTCGCCAAGGTCTTCCGCATGGTCCTCCAGTCGGCTGTTCTGGGTCTGGGCGCCTATTACGTGATCAAGGGCGAGATGTCGGGCGGCCTCATGATCGCCGGCTCGATCCTCATGTCCCGCGCCCTGGCGCCGATCGAAATCGCCGTGGCGCACTGGAAGGGCTTCACCGCCTCCCGCCAGGCCTATCGCCGCCTCGCGCACATCATGTCGATCGTGCCGGCCCAGGGCCAGCGCATGCCGCTGCCCGCACCCAAGTCGACACTCCTGGTGGAAGAGGTCTATGTGGGCGCTCCCGGCGCTCCGCTGCCGATCGTTCAGGCCGCCACCCTCCAGCTCCAGGCTGGCCAGGGCCTCGGCCTCATCGGTCCCAGCGCCTCCGGCAAGTCGACCCTCGCCCGCGCTCTCGTCGGCGTGTGGCCGACCCTGCGCGGCGAGATCCGCCTGGACGGCGCTGCCCTCGACCAGTGGGAGGCGGATCCCCTCGGCCGCTACATCGGCTACCTGCCGCAGGACGTCGAGCTGTTCGAAGGCACCATCGCCGAGAACATCGCCCGCTTCCAGCCCGACGCCAAGCCGGACGACGTCATTGCGGCGGCCCAGACGGCGGGCGCCCATGAGCTCATCCTCAACCTGCCCGACGGCTACGACACCCGCATCGGCGAAAGCGGCGCCTCCCTGTCGGGCGGCCAGCGCCAGCGCGTAGCCCTCGCCCGTGCCCTCTACGGCAACCCGTTCCTGGTGGTTCTCGACGAGCCGAATGCCAGCCTCGACGGTGCCGGCGACGAGGCCCTGAATCAGGCCATCCTGTCGGTCAGGAAGCGCGGCGGCATCGTGGTCGTCATCACCCATCGCCCGGCCGCCCTCGGTCAGGTCGATCAGGTCGCCATCATGGAAGAGGGGCGGATCAAGGCCGTGGGCCCGCGGGACGAGGTCCTGCAATCCGTCATGAAACGCAACGCGGCGCCGGCACCCGTGCGCCCGCAGCAGGCGCCGGCCGCCCAGGCTGCTAACCTGCGAGAGGTTGGTTAAATGTTGGTCATTCAAGCTCCCGAGAAAAAGCCCTCCGCCCACCAGCGGATCCTGCGCCAGTCGACCATCGGCGGCATCGCCATGATCGCCCTGTTCGGCGGAACGATCGGCCTGTGGGCGGCGACTTCGACCCTGTCCGGCGCCGTTGTCGCCGGCGGTCAGTTCGTGGTCGATACCAGCGTCAAGAAGGTTCAGCACTCGACCGGCGGCATCGTCGGCGAGCTGAAGGTCAAGGAAGGCGACCGGGTCGCGCAGGGCGATCTCCTGATTCGCCTCGACGAAACCCTGACCCGGGCCAATCTCCAGGTCGTGGCCAAGCAGCTCGACGAATATATCGGCCGCCAGGCTCGCCTTGAGGCCGAGCGCGACGCGGCCGCCGAGGTGCAGACGCCCCCCGAATTCGCCGGTCGCCTCAACGAACAGGCCATTCAGAAGATCATGTCCTCCGAGCGGACCCTGTTCCTGGCCCGTCGGGCCTCGCGGGATGCGCAGAAGGACCAGCTCAAGAAGCGAATCACCCAGTCGCATGACGAGATCAGGGGCCTCAGAGCTCAGCAGCAGGCGAAGGTTCGCGAGGCCGAGCTGATCGTGGAGGAACTGAAGGGCGTTCGCGATCTCTACCAGAAGAACCTGGTGCAGCTTCCGCGCCTCAACGCCCTCGAGCGCGACGCGGCCAGCATCGAAGGCCAGCGCGGCCAGCTTATCGCGTCGATCGCCCAGGCCGAAAGCCGCATCGCCGAAACCGAATTCCAGATCATCCAGATCGACGAGCAGATGCGCGCGGAAGCGATGCAGGAGCTGCGCGACATCCAGGGCAAGGTCGCGGAATACACGGAGCGGCGCGTGGCCGCCGAGGACCAGCTCAAGCGCATCGACATCCGGGCGCCGAGCGACGGCTTCGTCCATCAGCTCAACGTCCACACCATCGGCGGCGTGATCTCCCCTGCCGAGCCGGTGATGAACATCGTTCCGGTGAATGACAGGCTCGAGCTCGAGGCCCGGGTTCTCCCGAACGAGATTGATCAGGTGAAGATCGGCCAGAAGGCGAATGTGCGCGTTCATGCCTCCAATGCCCGCAACACCCCGGAACTGCACGGCAAGGTCAGCCGGATCTCGGCGGACGTGTCCAAGGACCAGCAGACCGGCATGACCTACTATACGATCCGGGTCGACCTGCCTCAGGACGAGGTCAAGAAGCTCGAGAACGTGCACCTTATCGCCGGCATGCAGGCGGAGGTCTTCGTCGAGGTGAACCAGCGCACCCCGCTGCAGTACTTCTTCAAGCCCATGCAGGAGCAGATTGCCCGCGCCTTCCGCGAGCACTGATCATCCGGTCGCATCCTGTTGAGCCGCGGTCAGGGCGACAAGCCCTGGCCGCGGTTTTTCGTTTGGGTATCCCTCAGGCTCCGCTCAAACCTGGAAAGTTCCGCCCAAGAACCCATAAACAGACGCGAAGGCCGCGCTCCCTGCGGCCCTTCGGCGAAGGGACATCCTGATCGTCCGCGCTGAGGCCGGGTCCGCCCCTTCGCCGATGGTGCTGGTTTTCTTGAGGAACTGAGTGTTTTGAGGATCATCTTCCGCTTCGGCGGTATCGCATTGCTCGTGGCGGCCATCGTCATCCTGGCGGTGCTGCCCTTTGCGACATCCTTCGTGGAGCAATGGTCGCGCCGCGACGTCGAGCTGCGGTCCCGTTTGGTGTTCAACTCCGTCCGCGATCAGGTCACGGGCCTTCTCGCCCGCAACGATGCTCAGCAGGTGGGGGGCCTGTTCGAGCGAATCGCCTCTGACGAGCGCATGCTCGCCATCGGATATTGCGACGGACAGGAGCTGCGCTTCCCCACAGCCAACATGCCCAAGTCCTTCTCCTGCGCGGAGGCGGCCCGCTCCGATGCGGAAAGCTTCTCCACCGTCAGGAACCAAGATCACAACGTCCTGGTCAGCTCCTTTCCCCTGAGCGCCGGTGGACGCTCGGGCCACCTCGTCGTCCTGCACGATCTGAGCTATGCCGACGAGCGGGGCGGGGAGGCGAGAAACTATCTCTTCCTGGCCCTTGCCGGGGTCGCCTTCGGGGCGGCGGCGCTGGCCGCCATGATCGCCGCCCTGATCATGCGGCGATGGCTTGCATCGATCCGGCAGGCGCTGGAGAGCGCCCGCGCGGGCAATGCTCAGCCGTCCACGGAGGAAAACATCATTCCCCTTGGCAGGGAAATCCGCGACGTGCTCCAGGAGCTGGAATCCTCCCGGCGGACCATCGATGCCGCGCACACGGACTGGAGCCCGGATACCTTACGGGCGGCGCTCGCCAACGAATTATCCGGCTCCGAGGTCATCGTGGTGTCGAACCGCGAGCCCTACATTCACAACCGCACGGATGCGGGCGAGGTCTCTCTCCAGATACCCGCCAGCGGCCTCGTATCGGCCCTGGAGCCGGTGGTGCGCGCCTGCGGAGGCACCTGGGTCGCCCATGGCAGCGGCACGGCTGACCGGGATACGGTCGACGCCAACGACCGGGTGCCCGTCCCGCCGAATCACCCGTCCTATACCCTGCGCCGGGTCTGGCTGTCGGAGGAGGAGCAGGATGGCTATTACTACGGGGCCGCCAATGAGGGCCTCTGGCCGCTCTGCCACATCGCCTTCGTGCGGCCGATCTTCCGCGAAGCGGACTGGCAGCTTTACCGGTCGGTCAACGAGAGGTTCGCCGACGCCATCGTGGCCGAAGCCAAGCGCGAGGACCCGGTCATCCTGGTGCAGGACTACCATTTCGCCCTGCTGCCGCGCATGATCCGGGACCGGCTGCCCAATGCCACCATCGTGACCTTCTGGCATATTCCCTGGCCCAATGCCGAGACCTTCGGCATCTGCCCGTGGCGCGAGGAGATCATCGACGGACTGCTCGGATCCTCCATCCTCGGCTTCCACACCCAGGCGCATTGCAACAACTTCCTGGACTCCGTCGATTCCTACGTGGAGAGCCGCATCGACCGGGAGAAGGACTCGGTGTTCTTCGGCGGCGAGGAGACCCTGATCCGTCCCTATCCGATTTCCATCGAATGGCCCCCGACGGCCATGGAAGGCCAGAAGCCGGTGGAGGAATGCCGCCGCGTCGTGCGCGAGCGCTTAGGGTTGTCGCCGGACATGCGCATCGGCGTCGGCATCGAGCGGTTCGACTACACCAAAGGCATCCTCGACCGCATGCAGGCCATCGATGCGCTCATCGGAGAGAATCCGGAATGGAGGGGCAACTTCACCTTCGTGCAGGTTGCAGCCCCGACGCGGAGCAAGCTTGCCAATTACCGACTGCTGCAGGAGGAGGCTGAGACTCTTGCCCGCGACATCAACGAGCGCCATGGCGGGGACGGATACCAGCCCATCAGGCTCCTCATCCGACACCACGAGCCGGACGAGGTGTTCGAGCTCTTCCGCGCTGCGGATCTCTGCATCGTGTCGAGCCTGCACGACGGCATGAATCTCGTGGCCAAGGAGTTCGTGGCCGCCCGCGACGACGAGCAGGGCGTGCTCATTCTTTCGGCCTTCGCCGGAGCGTCGCGCGAATTGTCCGAGGCTCTGATCGTCAATCCCTACAACGCCTATGCCATGGGCCAGGCCATCAACCGCGCTCTGACCATGCCCCAGCCCGAGCAACGGGAGCGCATGCGGCTGATGCGCGATCAGGTCAAGGAGCGCAACGTCTATCGCTGGGCCGGGCAGATGCTGCTCGCCGCCTCCCGTCTGCGCAAACAGCAGCGGATCAGACAGCTGATCGCCCGGGGCCGCAGGCGGGCGGCCGCCAATGCGTGACGTTTCTGCAGGACATAAGGCAATGGTCAAGACGAACGGGAACTATGCCCTCTTTCTCGATTTCGACGGAACGCTCGTCGATATCGCAGAGCGTCCTGAAGCGGTCGTTGTGGATCCGGCCTTGCCAGAGGTGCTCACGAATCTGCAGGACCGGCTCGGCGGTGCGCTCGCCATCATCAGCGGGCGTCCCATCGCCTTTCTGGACGGGCACTTCGCGCCGCGCGTGTTCGACACCGCCGGGCTTCACGGGCTCGAGCAGCGCATCGCCGGGCGACTCTCCATGTGCGAGCCGGACGAGCATCCCGCCCTGCGGGACATGGTGGCGCGCCTGAATACCATCGTGGCCGACAAGGAAGGCCTCCTGATCGAGGACAAGGGCTGCTCGGTGGCGATCCATTGGCGGCTGGCCCCGCACGAGAAGGACTTTGCCCTGGCCACCGCGCACGCGGCCATTGAGGCTCTTGGCAATGATTACCGTGTTCAGCACGGTAAAGCTGTGGCAGAAATCCTTCCCTCGGCGGCAGGGAAGGGCAAGGTGATCGAGCGGTTTCTGCACGAATCCCCCTATAGGGGACGACGCCCGATCTTCATCGGCGATGACCTGACGGACGAGAACGGCTTCAAGACCGTGAATGCCCATGGTGGCCTGTCCGTGCGCATCGGCGCTGGCGAGACCATCGCCAGGGTCCGGCTCGAAACGCCCGCGGACCTGCGCCAGTGCCTGGCCGCATGGGCGTCGGACGGTTCTCTTCCTTTCAATGAGGATGATTGTTGATATGAGTTCGCTGGATCTTGCCGTCATCGGCAATTGCATGATTTCGGCCCTGGTCGATCGCCGTGCGCAGATCGTCTGGAGCTGCTTTCCGCGGTTCGATGCCGACCCGGTCTTTTCGGCTCTGCTCGATTGCCCCGAAGGGCGGAGCGATGCGGACCAGAAGGGCGTCTTCGCCATCGACATGGCCGGCATGGTGAGCTGCGAGCAGAGCTATCTCCAGAACACCGCGGTTCTCGTGTCCCGCATGACGGATTCCTACGGCAATGTCGTCGAGGTCACGGATTTTGCGCCGCGCTTCAAGCATTTCGACCGCACCTTCCGTCCGCCCATGCTGATCCGCCGGGTAACCCCCGTGAAAGGGCGTCCGCGCATCCGCGTCCGGCTGCGGCCGCATTTCGAATGGGGCGAGCATCAGCCCGGCCTGACACGCGGCAGCAATCACCTGCGCTTCGTCGGCCCTGACTCCTCCCTTCGCCTGACCACAGACGCGCCGATCTCATACATCCAGGACGAGCGGTTCCTCGTGGTGGACCGGCCTATGTCGTTCTTCTTCGGCGAGGACGAGCCGCTGCGCTCGGAGGCCGACACTACGGCCCGCGCCTTTCTCGACAGCACGGTCGATTTCTGGCGCGACTGGGTTCGCTCGCTCTCCATTCCGTTCGACTGGCAGGAGGCGGTGATCCGCGCCGCCATCACGCTCAAGCTGTGCAACTTCGAGGAGACGGGTGCCATCGTGGCGGCGCTCACCACCTCGGTGCCGGAGGCGCCCCACACGCAGCGCAACTGGGATTATCGCTATTGCTGGCTGCGCGACGCCTATTTCGTCATCCAGGCCCTCAACCGGCTCGGCACCACGAAAACGATGGAGGAATACCTCACCTACATCACCAACATCGTCGACGACATGGACGCCGATCCCAATCAGAAGGACATGCCGCCGCTCTTCAGCATCACCCGCTCGCCCGATCTCGAGGAGCGGGAAGCCACGGCGCTCGCAGGCTATCGCGGCATGGGCCCGGTGCGCGTCGGCAACGCGGCCTATACGCAGATCCAGAACGACGCCTATGGCAGCGTCGTGCTCGCCTCCGTTCACGCCTTCCTCGACAAGCGCCTGATCCGCACCGGCAACCGGGCGCTCTTCGAGCATCTGGAGAAATTGGGTCACAGAGCCATCGAGGTGTTCGACCAGCCCGACGCCGGGCCCTGGGAGCTGCGCACCAAGGCGGCCGTGCATACCTTTCCGAGCGTGATGTGCTGGGCGGCCTGCGACCGGCTCATCAAGATCGCCGAGGCCATGGGGCGCGAGGACCGGGCCGCCTTCTGGCGCGAGAACGCCGAGCACATGCACCGGGTCATCGATGAGCGTGCCTACAACGCCGACAAGGGCACTTTCGTGTCCTCCTTCGACGGCGAGGACCTCGACGCCACGCTCCTGCTCCTGGCGGAGCTCGATTTCGTGAAGGCTGACGATCCGCGCTTCATCGCCACCGTGGAGGCGGTCGGGACCAAGCTGCGACGGGGTGACCTGCTTCTGCGTTATGATGTGGAAGACGATTTCGGGCTCATGCACACGGCTTTCATGATCTGCGGCTTCTGGTACGTGGATGCTCTGAACGCCATCGGGCGCAAGGAGGAGGCGAAGGAATTGTTCGAGCATATCCTGAGCCTGCGCAATTCCTTCGGCCTCTTCTCCGAGGATGCGGATTTCACCACCGGGGAGCTGTGGGGCAATTTCCCTCAGACCTACTCCATGGTGGGCCTCATCAACTCGGCCGTGCGCTTGAGCCGGAGCTGGGAGGAGGCGTTCTGATTGATGCGCTTACCTGAAAGATGAGCATCGGATGGATCCTAAAAAGTGCCTTCCACTTTTGGGTTCGATGCTCCGGACACCATAGGCGGAAAGGACGATAGGCTTCGATGTTCGCATTTCCCGTTCTGCTCGGCGATATCGGCGGCACCAATGCCCGCTTCGCCGTTCTGCCCGCGCCTGGAGAGCCTGTTCAGCTCCTGCCCCGCGCTCTGACGGCGCAGACGCCGGATCCGGTCGGAGCCGTCAGGATCGCGCTTCAAGGCTATGCAGGAGCCGCACCCCGCTCGGCCATCATCGCGGTGGCCACCCGCGTGGATGCGCCGGCCATCCGCCTGACCAATGCCCATTGGCTCATCGATGCCGAGGCCATCGGCCGGGCCCTCGACCTGGAGCGCGTGACTCTCGTCAACGACTACACGCCGGTAGCCGCCTCGGTGACCGTGCTCGACGAGGCAAGGGGTGATCTTGCGGCTCTCGGCAGCTTCGCTCCGCCCGGATCCGGAGCGCGCGTGGTCCTGGGGCCTGGCACCGGCCTCGGGGCCGGCGCCCTGGTACCGGTGGAGGACCGCTTCGCGATCCTGGCGACCGAGGCGGGCCACATGGAGTTCGGCCCGACGGATGACGAGGAAACTGCCCTTTGGCCCCATCTGGAACGGGTCGGCGGCCGTGTCTCCGGAGAGGTCGTCCTGTCCGGTCCCGGCCTCTTCCGCATCGCCAAGGCGCTGGCCGCCCATCGCTGCGTGGACTGTCCTTTCGCGATGCCCAACGACGTTCTGGCTGCAGCCCGCGAGGGCGACAGCCTGGCCAAGGATGCGCTTGATCTCTTCGCGCGCTTCCTCGGCCGCTTCGCAGGCGATCTGGCGCTCACCTTCGAGTCCTCCGGCGGCGTCTTCATCGCGGGCGGCATCGCGCCCCGGATGATCGACATCCTCCAGGCCGGCGCCTTCCGCGAGGCCTTCGACCGCAAGGCGCCCCATGACGCGTGGGCCAGGAAGGTGCCGGTCTACGCCATCGTCAACCCGGAGCCGGCCTTGCAGGGATTGGCCGCCATCGTGACGAATCCCGAGCGCTTCGTCTTCCCATCGCAGGGGTGGCAGGCTACCTGAGGGGCTGCCGCAAACGCGCCGAGCGGCCTAGAGCATCGGACCGAAAGTGGATTTGCACTTCGGGACCGAGGCTCCTTCTTTGAAGAGCGCATCGTGTGGACCGGAAAACCGGATCCCCTTTTCCGCACGATGCGCTAGGCCGACGGCGCTTCAACCTGCTGATTGGTGATGAGAACAGAACAGATCGCCCTTGCTCCGCTCGCTCCCGGAGCCGACCTCTCCCTGACGGTCCAGCGCTTCGGGCTGGAAGGCGCCCGTCCGCGCATCTATGTCCAGGCCTCGCTCCATGCGGACGAGATCCCCGGCATGATCGCAGCCCACCACCTGCGCGAGCGCCTCGTCGCCCTTGAGAACGAAGGCCGGATCCAGGGCGAGATCGTGCTCGTGCCCTCGGCCAATCCGATCGGCCTGGGGCAAAGGGTGCTGGGCAGCCATATCGGCCGCTTCAATCTTTCCGATGGCATCAACTTCAACCGGGGCTATCCCGACCTCGTGCCGAAGGTGACCGAGCGCATCGACAGCAAGTTGACCGGCGACGGGGAGGCGAATGTGGGGCTCATCCGCGAAGCTCTGCGGGCCGAGCTTGAGGCCTGGGAGCCGTCCAACGCGACCGAGGTCATGAAAAAAGCCCTGCTGGGCCTCGCTCAAGATGCAGACATCGTGCTCGACATGCACTGCGATGCCGAGGCCGTGGTGCACCTCTACGCCCATACCCGCTCGGCTGAGGCGTTCGCGCCGCTTTCCGCGCTCATCGGGGCCCATGCCTATCTCCTGGCCGACGTGTCCGGCGACGAACCCTTCGACGAGGCGTGCAGCCGCCCCTGGGCGGAACTGGCCGATCGCTTCCCGGATCGCCCGATCCCGTTCAGCTGCCACGCGACCACCCTGGAATTCCGGGGCGAGCGGGACGTGAGCCACGAGACCGGCCAGGCCGATGCGGCCGCGCTCGTCAGCTTCCTCATTCTGCGCGGTGCGATCGCGGGGGAAGCGCCGTCGGTGCCGCAGCCCCTGTGCCAGCCCACGCCGCTCGCGGCCTCCGAGCCGGTTCAGGCCCCTGTCTCCGGCATTCTGGTCTTCAGGGCCGATGTGGGAGCGCAGGTGAAGGCTGGGGACGTGATTGCCGACGTTGTCGATCCGCTCACCGGCGCTCTGGTTCAGGCCAAGGCGCCCTGCGACGGCGTGATGTTCGCCCGGATCGCCCAGCGCTTCGCCACCAAGGGCATGCGGCTGGCCAAGGTCGCCGGCACCACGGCCAAGCGGACCGGCAAGCTGCTCAGCGTGTAAGAGCAACGCTGCCTGTTCCCTCCCCGCAAGGGGGAGGGAAGCACCTTCTATGAGAACAAAAAGAAAGGCCGTCCCGAGGGACGGCCTTTCCATTGTCGGTTCCACGGCCCCGAAGAGCCGCCCTTAAAGGTGCGTTACGCACAAATCTCGGCAGAGGCCAAGATCCAGGTCGCGGCAACCGGGGAACGTAGGGTATGACAATGAGACACTGGATCACCTCCTTTCGTTGTTGACGGGAAACCCCCATATGGGGTGAGAAGAGCCCAGCAAAAGGGCGGGGCGCTGCGGCGTTCTGTCTCCCAACTCGATCCCAGAGAATTTTTGAGAACCATGACCGATCTTCCGGCCCCGGTGGGCCGCCGCCGAACCTTTGCCATCATCTCCCACCCGGACGCGGGCAAGACCACGCTCACCGAGAAGCTGCTGCTGTTCGGGGGCGCGATCCAGCTCGCCGGCGAGGTGAAGGCCAAGAAGAACCGCGTCTCGACCCGGTCCGACTGGATGGGCATCGAGAAGGAGCGCGGCATCTCGGTGGTGACCTCGGTCATGACCTTCGAGTATGGCGGCTGCGTCTTCAACCTGCTCGACACGCCGGGCCACGAGGACTTCTCGGAGGACACCTACCGCACGCTCACCGCCGTCGATTCCGCCATCATGGTGATCGACGCGGCCAAGGGCATCGAGGCGCGCACCCGCAAGCTGTTCGAGGTGTGCCGCATGCGCGACATCCCGATCGTGACCTTCATCAACAAGATGGACCGTGAGGCGCGCAGCCC
Organism: Microvirga sp. jy35; assembly: GCF_056148915.1. Taxonomy (NCBI): domain Bacteria; kingdom Pseudomonadati; phylum Pseudomonadota; class Alphaproteobacteria; order Hyphomicrobiales; family Methylobacteriaceae; genus Microvirga; species Microvirga sp. jy35. Next base: position 100,561 of record NZ_JBWBEW010000002.1, read on the forward strand.
CTTCGACCTGCTCGACGAGATCGAGAAGACCCTCGCCCTCGATACGGCTCCCGTCACGTGGCCGATCAGCCAGGGCCGGAGCTTTGCCGGCACCTTCGACCTGCGCCGCAACATGGTCCGGCGCATCGACACGGACGAGGAGCCGACGGAGGTCTCAGGGGCAGACGATCCGAACCTCATCAGCCTGCTGCCGCCGGAAGAGGCGGACGCGTGGCAGGAGGAGGTGATGCTTGCGCAGGAAGCCTGCAAGCCGTTCGACCTGGAAGCTTTCCGCGAAGGGCATCTCACGCCCGTGTTCTTCGGCTCGGCTCTGCGCAATTTCGGCGTGCGCGACCTCATCGACGCGCTGGCTGCCTACGCGCCGCCGCCGCGGGGCCAGGAGGCCGACAAGCGCCTCGTGGAAGCGGGCGAAGGCCGGATGACCGGCTTCGTGTTCAAGATCCAGGCCAACATGGATCCCAACCACCGCGACCGCATCGCTTTCATGCGCATCTGCTCCGGCAAGCTCCAGCGCGGCATGAAGGCGAAGCTCGTGCGCACGGGCAAGCCCATGAGCCTGAACTCGCCGCAGTTCTTCTTCGCCCAGGATCGGGCGATCGCGGACGAGGCCTGGGCCGGCGACGTGGTGGGAATCCCCAACCACGGGACGCTTCGCATCGGCGATACGCTCACTGAGGGCGAGGACATCGTCTTCCGCGGCGTGCCGAGCTTCGCGCCGGAAATCCTGCGCCGCATCAAGCTGCAGGATGCCATGAAGGCCAAGAAGCTGCGCGAGGCGCTGCAGCAGATGGCCGAGGAGGGCGTGGTCCAGCTCTTCGTGCCGCAGGACGGCTCCGGCGCCATCGTGGGCGTCGTCGGCGCGCTGCAGCTCGACGTTCTGAAAGAACGACTGAGTGCCGAGTACGGCCTGCCGATCGACTACGAGCCGACGCGCTTCTCCATCTGCCGCTGGATCACGGCGGACGATCCGCGGGAGCTCGACAAGTTCATCGAGAGCCACCTGTCGTCCATGGCGCGCGATCTCGACGATGCGCCCGTGTTCATGGCGGCTAACCAGTTCAACCTTCAATACGAGGTGGACCGCTACAAGGCGATCCAGTTCTCGGACGTGAAGGATTACCAGAAGAAGGCGGCGTAAAGCGCAAGTATCCTTCCGCGATTGAAACTCCTATCATCACCGGCCTTGTGCCGGTGATCTCGATTGGAAAGGCGCGGCACTCTTCGAAACGAGATGGCCGGGACAAGCCCGGCCATGACGTGGAGGGTATCATCCCCGGCGAGCGTCAGCGAGGGAAGGGGATCCACTCAGGCGCGTGACGCTATGGATTTCTCTTCCCTGCGATGGCTGCGCCATATCCGTCCGGGAATGACACCTCCGGATCAGGCTTCCAATTGGTTCAGCGGCAGGTCGATGCGCACCTGCAGGCCCTCGGGGCGCCAGTCATAGGCGATGGCGCCGCCGAGCTGGTCCTTCACGCTCCGGCGCGCGAGCTTCGAGCCGAAGCCTTCCGTGCTCGGCACGCCGTGGATCGTCGGCCCGTTCTCCTCCTGCCATGTGAGCGTGAGCATCACGCCCCGCACCCAGGTGATCCTCAGGCGGCCTTCGGGAACCGAGAGGGCTCCATATTTCGACGCGTTGGTGGCCAGCTCGTGCAGCACCAGCGTCAGGATCGTCGCGGCCTTCGGGCCGATCCGCACCGGCGGCCCCTCCAGGGTCATCGGCGAGGGCGCGTCCTGGTTGATGTGCGGCGCCAGGATGGCCTGCGCGATCTTCTCGACCGAGGTTTCTCCGTCTGTCGGCTCGCTGCCGGTGATGGCTGGGCGGATCAGTTCATGGGCCCGGGCCAGGGCCTCGATGCGCCCGCGCAGGGCGGCTGCCATCTGCTTCGGCGTCTCCGCCGTCCTGGCCGTGAGGGCAATCATGCCGCTCGTCATGGCGAAGAGGTTTTTGACCCGGTGGTTGAGCTCCTGCACCAGAAGCTGCCGGACCTCTTCGTTCCTGCGGCGCTCTGTGATGTCGATGATCGTTCCGAGAACGCGGGCGGGTTTCAGTTCGCCATTGACGATCTCGTAGAGCATGCGGCCGCGGCTGAGGATCCAGCGCACTTCTCCGTCAGGGCGGACGACCCGGTGCTCGACCTGGATCTGCCCTCCCGACCGGGGATCGCTCAAGCCCCCGACGCTGCTCACCACGTGCTCGCGATCCTCCGGGTGGATGGCCGAGTACCAGAACTCATAGGTTGCGGGCTCGTTCTTCGGCAGGCCGAAGATCTCCTTCTGCCGATCAGACCAGAAGGTCTCGCCGGTCTGGGCGTTCCACTCCCACAAGCCCATCTCCGTCGCCTCGACGGCGAGCGCCAGGCGCTCATTGTGGAGCGCGACCTCGCGGGCCTTGATCTCGGCCTCGCCGCGCGCCTTGACGCGCTCGGTCACATGGGCGGCCAGGGCCAGAATGCCGCTGATCTGATCGCCCCCATCGCGGACGGGCAGAAACTTGATGTCCCAGTAGGTGGTGGTGCCGGGCGTGAGGACGAGAGCATGGTCCTTCAGCTCCTGCGGCTCGCCGGTCAGAAACACCTTCTCGCGCAGGGAGCGAAGCTCGGGGGTGTACCTCTCGCCCATCACCTCCTGCACAGTCTGCCCGGTCAGATCCTCTTCGGAGGCGGACAGAGCGGATCGGAACAGGCGGTTGGCGAAAGCGAACTGCTGGTTCTGTCCAAGGGTCACGGCGATTGCCAGCGGCACGTTCTCCAGAAGCTCGGACAGAGCCTCACGGCTGAAACCTTCCGCTCCTCCGGGGAGGCGGATCTCATCGAGTCCATAGGCCCAGGGCTGAGAGGGACTCACGCTGACATCCTATACGAAAGCACATGAAGGAGAGACGCCAACACCGTAAAGACATTGTCGTCGTAATATTATTCTAGGCCGTCAACTTGCTTTGTCCAACCGTGGCAGAATCATCCAGCAGAGCTCTGGATGAAGCCTTCTCGGGAAACTGCGCCTGCACCTGCGCGATGTCGGCGATCGTCGGAAGGCTCGCCTCGTTGCCGAGATGCTGGATGGCATGGGACGAGGCCCCGCGGGCGAAGATGAAGTGCTCGCGCCAGGGCAGTTCGGGCCGGGCCATGGCGGAATAGACATAGGCGCCGTGGAAGATGTCCCCGGCCCCATTCGTGTCCACCACCTTGCCGGCTGGAACGTCGAGGGCGGGCAGGACGCCTTCCTGACCGGTCTCGTCGTACCAGACGAGGCCGCGCTCGCCCAAGGTCACGCCGCCGATCCTGCAGCCGCGGCTCTTCAGGTAGCCCAGCATTCCGGCCGGTGTCAGATTCATCTGCTCGCACAGGCGCTCGGCCACGATGGCGACATCGATGAATTCCAGGAGTTCATGGGTGTTGGAGCGCAGTCCGCCGCCATCGAGGGAGGTGAGGATGCCCGCCTCGCGGCAGGCCTTGGCGTAGTGGATCGCGGCATCGGCCTGGTGGCCGTCGAGGTGGAGTGCCCTGCAGCCTTGCAGGTTCAGCGGCGGGACCGGGTGCAGGTAATGGTCGTCGCGGCAGCGCACGATGGCGCGCTTGCCGCCTCGCGGCATGATGAAGGACAGGGAGGATTCGTGGACCTTCCGGTGGTGGACCGAGATGCCGTATTTCGCCGCCATGTCGATGAACATGCGGCCGAGCCAGTCGTCGGCGATCGATGTGAGCAGGTCGGGCGGAAGCCCCAGCTTGGCGCAGGCGAAGGCCGCCGTGACCGCATTGCCGCCGAACGAGATCGCATAATCCCGCGCTACGGTCTTCTCATCCCCGGTCGGAAGCTCGTCCGCCAGGAAGGTCACGTCGATATAGGTCTGACCGACAAAGAGAGCATGCATGGCTAAAACATCGTCTCACTGGATTTTCCGCCAAGTCTTGGACGAGCGGGAATGATTAGGCAAGCCGTGCGGTCTTCGCCTTTGGGCTTGGCGGTTGTCAGGCCCTGTTGAGCGTCGCGGCCAGGCGAGCCGCCGTCAGGGCCGCGTCCAGATCGGTCGCGATGAACTCGACGGGCGCGACGAGACCCTTGCGGAAGGCGCCGGAGACGATCGGATGAAGCCGGGCGCTTCCGCCCACCAGGGCCACCGGCCGGGAGCCAAGGCGCTTGATGAGGGCATTGGCGAGGCGAGCCAGCTCCTCGCCGGCTTCCTTCAGGATGCGAAGGGCCGTGGCGTCATCGGCATAGGCCGCCTCGCCCACGGCGCGGGCCAGCGAGCCGATCTTGCCCCGGTCGCCGCCATAGACGAAGGAGCGGACGACGTTCCAGTCGGTGCCGCCGAGCGCTCGGGCCAGGCAGGTGCCCAGCGTCGAGGCCCAGCCTGCGCCGGGGCTTTCCTCCTCCACCCGCAGGATGGCTTTGAGTGCCTCGCGGGCGATCCAGAAGCCGGAGCCGCCGTCATCGATGAGGTTGCCGCGCCCGCCGACCCGGATCACCTGCTTGTCCTCGGACAGGTAGTAGCCGATGGAGCCGGTGCCGCTGTAGACCAGGATGCCTTCGCCCAGCGCAAAATAGGCCAGGTAGGCGATCCACATGTCCTCGGCGACGAAGACCTTGTCAGGCGACAGTTCGAAGGTTTCCGCAAACATCGCCCGCATGGTGGCCTCGGCCGGGGTCTCGCGGGTCAGCCCCGTGATGCCCGCGACGATGCCGAGAGGCTTTCCCGTCCTCAGCACGGCTTGGGCCATGTCGAGGACGATCTGCCGGGCGCGCTCTTCCGCAGCCGCAGAAAAGAGATGGCCGGTCAGGGGAGCAACGGAGCCTTGCGCCACGCATGGGCCCTTGGCATCCGCCAGCCGCCAGCGCGTGGCGGTCCCGCCCGCATCGATGCCCAGCCCCAGCCCCATGTGCCCGCAGCCTTCTTGTCAGTGCCAGCTTTCTAGTCGACTTTGTTAGGACGTCCTGGAGAGATCCGCCAGAGCTTTGCGCAGATTGCCGTCGTGGCGTTCGAGCGCGCCTTGCGCCTCCGCCGGACTGGCACCCATCGCGATGAGGACGGCGGATTTCAGGTCGCCGCCGGCTTCAAGGATGGCATCCGTTGCGGTGGCCTCGTCGCAGTCGGTGATCTGCATGACCATGATCTCGCTGCGGCGGCGCAGCTTGGCGTTGGTCGCGCGCATGTTGACCATGAGGCCGCGATAGACCCGGTCCATGCGCACCATGATCAGGGTCGAGAGCAGGTTGAGGATCACCTTCTGGGCCGTGCCGGCCTTCATGCGCGTCGAGCCGGCAACCACCTCCTCGCCCGTATCGGCCAGGATCGGATGGGAGCAGACCTCGAGCAGGGGCGTGTCGGGATTGTTGGAGATGCCGATGGTCTGGGCACCCCTGGCGGCCGCCTCCTTGAGGGCCGCGATGGTAAACGGCGTCCGGCCGCTGGCCGCCACGCCGATCACAACATCGTCCGGACCGATGTTGTTGGTGCGGATGCCTGCAATGCCGTCCTCGACCGAATCCTCGGCATTCTCGACCGCCTGCATGATGGCGCCTTCACCGCCGGCGATCAGGTAGACGATGCGATCGTCGGGCCAGTTGAATGTCGGCGGCAGCTCGGTTCCGTCCTGAACGCCGATGCGGCCCGATGTTCCGGCCCCCGCATAGACAAGCCGTCCGCCGCGGCGCAGACGCGGCACCGCCTCTTCCGCTGCGGTGGCGATAGCCGGGAGAGAAGGCCTCACGGCTGCGACGGCGGAGAGCTGTCCCTCAAGGAAGGCGGAGAGGACGTCAAGGCTCGGCCAGGTGTCGAGGTCCTGATAGCGGGTACTGAAATGTTCTGTCGCCATTATGCCAACTTTCTTCCAGACCAGTATAGGACCAGTTGCGAGCCTCAACAATCGCCCGCCGGTGACTGAGCGGGGTCGGGCATCAACTTTCCTGTTGGCATCCTTTAAGTCACGCGAGCCGATCGAACAACGCGATCACCTGCTCGCCTGTTGCACGGCGTAAGGCAAGGATCCCGCTGTCCTTGTGCCGGCTCGGATGAACCCGGTTGGTCAGGAGAGACCAGGCGAGCCCGCGCTCGAAATCGATCCATAACCCTGTGCCGGTGAAGCCCGTATGGCCGATGGTGTCCAAAGAACAGGCATCGCCGCCGTGCCAGCCCGGATAGAAGCCCTCCCACCCCACCGTCCGCTTCTCCGATTCCCGTGTGCGGATGGCCTTGATGGATTCGGGAGACAGCCCTGTGCCGTCGAGGAGCGAACGGGCGAAGTCGAGCACGCCGTCGATGGTGCCGAACAGTCCCGCATGGCCCGAGGCGCCGCCCAGCGCGAAGGCGTTCTCGTCATGCACCTCGCCCCGGATCACGCGCCCGCGCCAAGAGTCCTTCTCGGTTGCAGCGCAGAGTTTGGGATCGGGCCTGAACGAGAAGCGTTCAGGAAGCGGCTGATCGATCAGCGACTGCCCGGTGATGCGCTCGACGGCGATGCCGAGCAGCATGTAATTGATGTCGGAATAGACAGGCGGCCCCGGCTGCCAGACGCGCTGCAGGATGAAGGCGCGCAGCGTGTCCGGGTCCTGCCCGTAGGTATAGAGCGGTTCAACGGCCGGCAGATGCGTCTGATGTGCGAGGCATTGGCGGAAGGTGAGCCGCCGCTCCACCGCGTTCATGTCGTATTGGCGCAGGTCCGGAATGACCTTCACCAACGGATCGTCGAGCGCGATCCGGCCCTGCTCGACCAGTTGCAGAACGCGCGTGGTCGTGAAGATCACCTTGGTGAGGGAGGCGAGGTCGAACCATGTTTCACGGGAAACAATTTCATGTTCCGGCTCGATCTGCGCCGCGCCGGCCCATTGCACCGCGCGTTCGCCATTGGTGGTAACGAGCCCAAGAACCGCGCCGGGAATGCTGCCGTTCTGGACCGAGGCGGCGGCAGGCGCGAAGGCTTCGTCGATCAGATCGGTGAGGGGCATTGCCGTCTCACGCTGCCCGGTGCAGTTCACCGCCTGGCATGGGGTGCGGCACGCCGGTCGTGGTCGGCAGGCTCAAGGGCAGATTGAGAGTTGATCTCACGGCGAGATAGCCGAAAGCCTGCGCCTCGAGGAAGTCTCCGTCCCAGCCGACAGTCTCAACCAGATCAACCGCAACGCCCAATTCTGCGTGCAGGCGCCTCATGAAATGGGCGTTGCGCCTTCCGCCGCCCGTGACGAGCCATCGCTGCGGAGCACGCGGAACGTGGCGCAGCGCAGCGAGGACGGATTGGACGGTGAACTCGGCCAGCGTGGCGGCTCCATCCGCATCGGAGAGCGCTTCCACGCCTCTGGCGCGGGCATGAAAATCCTGGCGGTCGAGAGACTTCGGCGCAGGCCGGTCGAAGAACGGGTTCTGCATGAACGCGGAGACGAGTGTCTCGTCGATCCTGCCGGAGGCTGCGAGCTGTCCGTTCTCGTCGAAGCTCAGGCCGCGGCGGCGCAGCACGAAATCATCAAGCAGCGCGCTCGCAGGGCCGGTGTCGAAGGCGATCACCACATCGCCGTCGATATAAGTGACGTTCCCGACGCCGCCGAGATTGAGGATCATGATCGGCTGGGCAAGGTTGCTGGCCAGGGCACGATGATAGAGGGGAACGAATGGAGCGCCTTCGCCCCCTGAGGCGACATCCGCATGGCGGAAGCGGTCGACGGTGTCGATGCCGAGCGCCTCTGCGACCCTCGGGCCCAGCCCGAGCTGGCGCGTGAAGCGGATCTCCGGCCGGTGGTAGACGGTCTGGCCATGAAAGCCGATGAGCTTCACCTCCGCGGCGGTGATTCCGGTCTCTTCCATGAAGCGCCTGATGGCTGCGATGTGCGCGTCCGTCACGGCCTGCTCGAGATCCTCCAGCGGCTCGGTCTGCGCCCGCGCCGGCTCGGCGATCAAGGCCTGGAGGGTTTGTCTCAGATCGTCCGGATAGGAGAAGGTGCAGCCTGGTCCTGGCTTCACGACCGTGTCGCCGTCCGTCTCGACCATGGAGACGTCGATGCCGTCCATCGATGTGCCGCTGATCACCCCGATGGCTTTGACGATGGAACGCTCCGACATCTGTTTCTCCGGCCCTGCCTGTTTGGTCGCGACCATAGCACAGACCAGGAGCCGGTCCAGAGTGGTATGATATTGGACCATGACAGGTCCGCGGCGATGTCCTATAAAATGCTTTGCGGCTTCCAAGGGAGGAATAGACGTATGGTCAGGTCAGCACTGCGCGGCGCGATCGGCGCAGGTTTCATGGTGGCGGCAATGGCCTCCGCCTCGGCTCAGGTTCTGGAAATCGGCGCGGATGCAGGCCCGACGGGCCTCGACCCGCATCTCATCACCGCGTTCCCGAGCTTCATGGTGGTGAACGGCAACATCTATGAAGGCCTCACGGCCATCGACAAGGATCTGAAGACCGTCCCGGGCCTCGCCGAATCCTGGACCGCTGCGCCGGACGGCAAGGGCTATACCTTCAAGCTGCGCGCGAACGTGAAATTCCACGATGGCTCCGACATGAACGCGGAGGACGTGGTGGCCTCCATCAAGCGCGTGCAGAGCAAGGACATCGCCTCTCCCCTGGCGAGCCGCCTGGCCGCGGTGGAAAGCGCCAATGCGCTCGATCCCCAGACCGTCGAGCTGAAGCTCAAGGAGCCGTCCGCCGCTCTCCTCAGCTCGCTCGCGACCATCGCCATCGTGCCGAGCGCCATGGAGGCGAACAAGGACGCCCTGCAGAAGGCGCCGGTCGGCACGGGTCCGTTCAAGTTCCAGGAATGGCAGCCCAACGGCTTCATCCTGCTCACCAAGAACGATGCCTATTGGGAGAAGGGCCTGCCGAAGCTCACCGGGCTCAAGTTCAACATCGTGCCTGAATCGGCCACCCGTCAGGTGGGTCTGAGCAACGGTCAATATGCGCTCCTGCCCAACATCGATGCGGCGACGGCCCTGCAGCTCAAGGGCAAGCCCAACGTGAAGCTCGCCGAGACCATGGATCTCGCCTATACGCTCATCGGCATGAACGTGTCGAAGCCGCCCTTTGACAACGCGAAGGTGCGCGAGGCGGTGAACTACGCCATCAACCGCCAGGAGATCGTGGATGCGGCCCTCTTCGGCGCCGGCGTTCCGGGCGGTCCGCTTTCGCCGGCCTTGAAATCCTGGGCGCTCAATGTCAGCCAGTTCGCCTGCTACAAGCCCGATCCGGCCAAGGCCCAGGCGCTCCTGAAGGAGGCGGGCGTCACGACACCCGTGGCCGTCACCCTGAAGGTCCTGCCGCGCCAGGACGTGAAGGACATCGCCCAGGTGGTGCAGGAGCAGCTGAACAAGGCGGGCTTCAAGGTCGAGCTGGTCAACCAGGAGCAGGGCCAGTTCATCCAGGATTGGCGCAACAGCAACTTCGACATGTTCGCCTCGATCAATGCCGGCCAGCCGGATCCGGACGAGTATTTCTTCCGCACCTTCCGCGCCGGCGGATCGACCAACGTGTTCAAGTATTCGGACGCGGAGATCGACGGGCTGCTCGATCAGGCCCGCAGCCAGCAGGATCAGACGGCGCGCAAGGCGGCCTATGACAAGGTGCAGCAGAAGCTCGCCTGCTCCGGCCCCGTGGCGCACCTGACCTACGGCACCCTGTTCTCGGCCATGAACAGCAAGCTGCAGGGCTATGACGTGATGCCGAACCGCTCGCTCATGCTGCTGCGCAACGCATCCTACTGAGCGGTTTCTCTCGCCCTGCGCCGCATTCGCGGCGCAGGGATCCATTCATCGAAGAGCCTGCCCGCATGAATCGCGTTCTGCTCGCCCGCCTCATCGATCTGTTCATCGTCCTCTTCGGTGTGTCGATCATCGTATTCCTGATGATCCGCCTGATTCCGGGCGATGCGGTGGCGATCATGCTGGGAGCCAATACCGAGATCACCCCCGAGCGCATGGCGGAGCTCAACCGCCGCGTCGGTCTCGACCGACCCATCGTCGAGCAGTACCTGCTCTGGGCGGGCGCTGCGCTCCGCGGTGATTTCGGCACCTCTCTCTGGACGGGACGGCCCGTGGCCGGCGAAATTCTCCTGCACCTGTGGCCGACGCTGGAGCTCACATTCCTGGCACTTCTCGTCGGTGCCGTGCTGGCGGTGCCGGTCGGCTGCCTGATGGCGCAGACCCGCGGCGGCGCGGCCGACGTGGCGATGCGCGTGACGGCCATCGCCGGGCTGACGATTCCCTCTTTCTGGCTCGGGATCGTGCTGATCCTGCTTCTCGCCAGCTGGGCGCCGGGCTTCGCGTCGCTCGGATATGTGCCGTTCTCCGAGGATCCCGCCGGAAACCTTCAAAGGATGACGCTGCCGGCCATCGCGCTGGCGCTGCCGATCCTCGCCAACCTCTCGCGCCTCGTGCGCTCGGCCATGCTCGATGCGCTGGGTCAGGACTATATCCGCACCGCCCGGGCCAAGGGCTTGGCCGAGCGCAAGGTCGTCTACAAGCATGCCCTGCGCAACGCGCTGATTCCGTTCCTCACCAGCGTCGGCATCATGACGGGCTATTTGCTCGGTGGCGCCATCGTGGTCGAGCAGGTCTTCGCCATTCCGGGCCTCGGCCGTCTCATCCTCGGGGCGATTGCCGAGCGCAACTACCCGCTGATCCAGGCCACCATCCTGGTAGTCACGGCCGGCTTCGTCCTCGTGAACTTTCTCGTCGACCTTCTCTACATCGTCGTCGATCCCCGCGTGAGGGCCTGAAGCCGTGCAGCGTCTGGCCAAGAACAAGCTTCTCGCCTTCGCGGTCGTCCTGGTGGCGATCCAGATCATCCTTGCTCTCGGCGCCCCCTTGTTCGCGCCTTACGATCCTATGGCGCAGAGCGTGGCGCGCCGCCTGCGGGCGCCAACCGAGCTGAACTGGTTCGGCACCGATCAGCTGGGCCGCGATGTGCTCACCCGCATTCTCTACGGCTATCGCACCTCGCTCATGGCCTGCCTGCTCGCGGTCGGTTTCGCGCTCTTCGCCGGAGGCGCCCTCGGACTTGTGGCCGCCTACTACCGCGGCTGGCTCGACCGCGTCATCATGCGCATCATGGACGTGCTCTTCGCCTTTCCGGTGATGCTGCTCGCCATCGGCATCATCGCGGTGCTGGGGCCGCATACCTACAGCGCAGCCGCCGCCATCGCGGTGGTCTACACGCCGATCTTCGCCCGGCTCCTGCGCGGCCCGGCTCTGGTTTTATGCGAGAGCGAATACGTGGCCGGCGCCCGCGCCATCGGCGCGTCGGATGCCCGCATCATCTTCCTGCACATTCTGCCGAACCTTGCGTCCGTCATCCTGGTTCAGACGAGCCTGCTGCTCTCCGCCGCGATCCTCGTGGAAGCCTCGCTCTCGTTCCTCGGACTCGGCACCCAGCCGCCGACGCCGTCGCTCGGCCTGATGCTGTCGGAGGGGCGCAACTTCCTCATGCTGTCTCCCTGGAGCGCGATCTTCGCGGGCTTTGCCATCCTGTTCCTGTCCTTCGGCTTCAATCTGTTAGGGGATGCCCTGCGCGATACCCTCGACCCGCGCCTGAGAGGACAGCCGTGATCGTGCGGCCTGCCGTAGCGGGTGACGTTCCGGCTCTGGCGGCTATCGCTGAACGGTCCTATCAGATGGCCTTTGCCGGGATACTGGAAGCGGATGTGCTTGCGGGCCGCGATGAGGCTTTCTTTGCCGAGCGTTTCGCGTCCTCATGGGAGCACATGCTGGTCGCCTTCCTGGACGACGAGCCCATTGGTTTTCTGCTCATGAGCGATGGCCATATCGACATGCTGTTCATGGATCCCAGGGCCAGCGGCAGGGGAGGCGGCGCACTTCTTTTGAGGGAGGCCGAGCGGAGAGGTGCGAAGAGCCTCGAGTGCTTCCGAGACAACCATGCAGCCCGCCGTTTCTATGAGTGCCATGGCTGGCAGATAGAGCGGGAATACGACCGGGAGTTCGCCGGCAGGAGCCGCAGCTTCGTCTTTTACGTGAAAATCTGACGTCTCAGAGCGTCACCACCCGACCCGTGCGCACCGCCTCGTCGGCGGCGAGCACGATGCGCAGGGAGCGGACGGCATCGTTCATGTGGTCCGTCAGGTCGAGATTCTCTTGGATCGCGCGCAGGAGGTAGCGCTGCTCCCGCTCGCAGAGGGTATCGTGATCCGGCTCGTCAGTGGTACTGATCCGCTCGTCGGCCTTCGCGAAAGTGCCATCATCCTTCAGAGCAGCATGATGGAGCAGGATCTGGTTGGTCTTCGTATGCGCGTTGATGTCGTCGGAGCGGATGTCCCCGGCTGTCTCGGCCATGACGATGCTGACGCTGCCTTTCGGGCCGATCACGTCCTTCACGAAATAGGCGGTTTCGCTCATCATCGGACCCCAGCCGGCCTCGTACCAGCCGACCGAGCCGTCGTCGAAGGTCACATAGAGATGACCGTAATTATACATGCCGGCCGGCATGTCCTCCGTCAGGCGCGTGCCGACACCGTGAACCTGCACGGGCTTCGCCTTCGTGATCTGGCACATGACGTCCACATAATGCACGCCGCAATCGACGATGGGCGACAGGGACTGCAGCAGCCGCTTATGCGCTTCCCAGGCTGCGCCGCTCGATTGCTGGTTGAGGTTCATGCGGAAAACGTGCGGGGTGCCCAGCGTCCTGGCGATCTCGATGAACTTGATCCAGGACGGGTGGTGGCGAAGGATGTAGCCGATGACGAGCTTGCGGCCGGTGCGCTGCGCCGTATCCACGACGCGCTGCGCATCCTCGACTGTATCGGCAAGAGGCTTTTCCACGAACACGTGAGCACCCGCTTCCATGGCCCGGATCGCATAAGGCGCATGAGTGTCCGACCAGGTGTTGATCGACACCACGTCTGGCTTCGTTGCCGCAAGCGCCTCCTCGAAGTCGGTGAAGCGCGGCGCGCCCAGCAGGGTCTCCGGAAGCGTCATGACCTCGATGTTGCGCGTGCAGAGCCCTGCAATTTCGTAGCCTTCGATCCGTGTATAGGCGAGGGCATGGGACAGACCCATATTGCCGAGGCCGACGACCAGAACCCGCTGCGCGCTCATCGAAGCTTTTCCTTTATTCGCTTTGACCGTCGATCCAAGTCTGCCGCACCTGCAGGCCCTCGTCGAGAAGGACAAGGTTGGCGCGGTAACCCGGCGCGATGCGGCCGAACTCATGATCCAGCCGCAGGAAGCTCGCCGGCACGAGGGACGCCATCCGCAGCACGTCCGGCAAGGAGAGGCCGAGGCGCTCGACGCTGTTGCGCACGGCGCTCGCCATGTCGAGGTCGGAGCCTGCGAGGGTTCCGTCCTCCGTGGTGAGGCGGCCGTCCTTGCGGTAGATCGTGCGGCCATGGAGCTCGAAGCTCGTCAGGTCCGTGCCGGTCACCGACATGGCATCGGTCACGAGCATCATGCGCTCCGTGCCCTTGGCGGCAATCGCCACGCGCAAGGCAGCATCGCTCACGTGGTGCCCGTCAACGATGAGGCCGCACCACGTATCCTTGCTGTCGAGTGCCGCGCCCACCGGGCCCGAATCGCGACCGGTCAGAGGCGGCATTGCATTGTAGAGATGAGTGAAGCCGCGCAGACCATGGCGCACAGCCTCCATGACGGTGGCGTAGTCGCTCGCGGTATGCCCGGCGCAGATCAGAACGCCGGCCGAGGCAAGGCGTGAGATGGCTTCCATGCTGTTGCGCTCGGGCGCCAGCGTCACAAGGGTGCGGCCCCCCTTCAGGGAGGTCAGGATGGCGATATCCTCCTCCTCCATCGGGCGCATGAAGGCAGGATTGTGCACGCCCTTGCGTTCGGGGCTGATGAAGGGACCTTCGACATGGATGCCGAGAACGCCTGGAATGCGCGCCGCCAGAGCGTCCCGCATAGCCTCGACGGCTTGCGCCATTGTCTCACGCGTGTCGGTGATGAAGGTCGGCAGAAGGCCCGTGGTGCCATAGGCCCGGTGTGCCTGGGCGATGGTCCTGATGCCCTCGACGCTGCGCATGTCGTTGTAGAGAACGCCGCCGCCGCCATTGACCTGAACGTCGATGAAGCCGGGAGCCAGCAGGCCGCTGACCGTGTGTCGTTCGATCCCGGTCCCGAGTTCGCCCTCATGCGGCACGCCGGTTATGCGGCCGTTCTCGATCACGACGGCGCGGCCATCGAGCATGTGCGACCCGTCGAAAATGCGGGCGCCGGTCAGAGCAACGGCCATCAGACGGTCTCCGTCACCTTGCGCAGCCGTGGCGGTTTGTCGGGATTGCGCCCGCGCGCCAGCGCAACGGCGTTCACGAGAGGGTAGAAGCTCTGAATGAGAGCGATCGGGGCGAGATAGGGATGCACATCCTCCACGGGCGGCAGCATGACAGAGGCGGGGCCTTCCGCCGCGCCCGCCACCACGACGGGAACACCCTGTTCGTTCAGCTTCGTCACGAGATCGTTGACGCCGCTGAGGGTCTCGTCCCGCTGGCTGAGGACCAGGATCGGGAAGTGGTCGCCGGCCAATGTCCAGGGACCGTGCATCAATTCGGCGGCGCTCATCGCTTCCGCATGAACGCCCGATGTTTCCTTGAGCTTGAGCGCCGCTTCCTGCGCGACTGCGAAACCGACGCCGCGCCCGACGACGAAGAGGTTGTCGGCGTCCGACAGGAGCGGCAGCGCGGGCGACCAGTCGACGGCGGACGCTTTGGCGAGAACGTCCGGCAGCGTGTCGAGCGCGTTCAGCAGGTCCTGATCCTGCGACCAGTGGGCGGCGAGCTGCAGGCCTGCGGCCAGGGCCGCGATGAAGGACTTGGTTGCCGCGACACTCTTCTCAGGTCCCGCGTGGAGCGGCAGCACCACCTCGCAGGTGGACGCCAGCGGCGACGAGGTGTCGTTCACCAGCGCGACCGTCAGCGCGCCGTCATCCCGCCCGGCCTGGGCGAGATTGAGAATGTCGGGGCTGCGGCCCGATTGCGATACGGCGAGGAACAGCGCATTGCGCATGCGGGGACGCGCCTCGTAGACGGACGTCACCGAGGGGCCGACGGAGGCCGTCACCAGACCTGAATGGATCTCGAGCAGGTACTTGACGAAGGTCGCGGCATTGTCCGAGCTGCCCCGCGCGCAAGTGACGGCAAAGGGCGGCGGAGCGGCGCGCAGACGCTCGCCCAGGTCCCGGCAAAGAGGCGCATTGCTCTCGATCAGGGATGCTACCACCTGCGGTGCCTGCTGCGCTTCGCGCAGCATGGCCGTGACGGTGGAAACAGCGCTGTTCGTTTCAAGTGTCATCATTGTGCATCCGTTCCGGCTGGCTGATGGTCAGCTCGGCCACGAAATCATAGGCATCGCCCCGGTAGTAGGACGAGGTGAACTCGACCACTTCACCGGTGACCGTGAAGGAGCGACGCTCGATGTAGAGCGCCGGGCTCTGGGGCGGAACGCCGAGGAGCGAGGCCTGTTCCTCGTTCAGAAGAACCGCATGGAGCCGCTGCAGGGCGCGGGTCGGCATGAAGCCCTTCTCGTGCAGCACGGCATAGAGGGATTGCTGCACCAGGGACGGATCCGGCAGAACGCGCGATGGAATGACGGCGTTCTCGATCGCCATGGGAATGCCGTTCGCCAGGCGCAGGCGATTGACGCGGCTCACCAGGTCGCCGGGCGAGAGGCCGAGCGCCATCAGCTCGTCCGTAGAGGCTGGCCCGGTCGACTGGCTCAGCATCACGGCCGAGGATTTCAGGCCGCGGGCCGACATGTCGTCGGTGAAGCTCGACAGGCGGGACAGGGGCTGCTCCAGCCGCATCTGCTGCGCGATGAAGGTGCCCGAGCCCCAGCGCTGGACGAGCACGCCCTTCTGCACGAGGCCCGTGATGGCCTTGCGCACGGTGACGCGCGAAATGCCGAGCTGCTTGGCGAGATCCCGCTCTCCGGGCAGGGCAGCGTCCGCCTTGAGCGCACCCTTGCGCACCGCCTCCTCGATGGATTGCTGAAGCTGAAGATACAGCGGGGTGGGATTGGCCTCGTTCAGGGGAAGAAGCGACAGGGCTTCACCCGATTGCTCGCTCATGAGGATCTCCCGGTCACGGCCACGCGAGCGAGCAGGATGGCGCCGTCGACAGCGTCTGCCATGGGAGCCGTGATGGTGCGCTGTATGGGGGGCGGGAGCCAGGGGCGCATGGGTTCGGCGAGGCCGCCGAAGAGGCAGATGGCTGGAGCGCCGAGGTCGAGGAGGCGCGTGGCGATCTGGCCCAACCCAGCGGCGGCGTGCGCAACAAGGTCGATTGCAAGTGGGTCCCGCCGTCCGGCATATTCAAGCACAAGCGGCGCATAGCGCCCGTAATCGCTCGGTCGGGCCTTGCCGACCCAGTCGACCAAGATCTCGAGATCGTTCTTGAACTCGGCCAGCACGGCATCGGAGAGAGAGGTCGAAGCCGCGCGACCGTCATGAGCCCAGATGCAGCGGCGCAGGAGTTCCCGCCCGATGGCAGCCCCGCTGCCCTCGTCGGAAACCTCATAGCCCCAGCCCCCGACATAGTGGCATTGGCCGCTCACGCCTCCATAGCCGCAGGAGCCGGTGCCGACGATGAGAATCGCCCCGGCGCCTCCCTTGAAGGCGCCGAGCCAGGCCGTGTGGGCATCCGTCTCGATCTCGAAGGATGCGAAGGGATGGGAGCGCGCCAGCAGGCGCTCGACCGCGCTGGTCTGGCCCGCGCCTGCAGCCCCCATGCCGGCATGAACCCGGCCGAGATCGCTCTCCTGAAGCCCTGCCTGAGACAGCGCTTCGCGGCACGCCGTGAGAATCGAGTTCCAGACCAGTTCGGGATCAAGGCGGATGTTGGATGGGCCGCCCGTTCCTTCCCCCAGCAGATCCCCTTGCCCGTTGCGCAGGCGCGCCCGGCACTTGGTGCCGCCGCCATCGATGCCAAGGAACAGGAGATCGGTCATGCGCGGATGAATCTCAAGGATGCGAGCAATTGGACGGCACAATGCCACTTAATATCCAGTTCGGGAAGGGTGTCGGCGGCATAACCCGGATCCCTGCGGACCGGTCCTGTGGATGCAGGTTCGTGAGAGGGTGGATGGAAGCTGGCAAATTCCGGAGGATCCCGCCGATGGGGAGTTGTCTTTGAATTTTGTCGATACCAATATGAGGTCACTTGTCCAAGGCATCTTCCGGTGAAACAGTCATGGCTGTCCGCTGGAAGGCACAACAACGCACATAATGGGCACGGGGCAACTATAAGGGAACATGCTCGGAGGTGTGGTTCGCAGCCGCCCCTGAGTTACGGAGGACGAAAACGATGAAGACGCTCCATTCCAAGGCTATCCGGCGCCGCGCGAGACAGCTGCTGGCGACCGCATCGGTCGTCGCGGCCGCTCTGGCTTTCGCCAATGCCGCCTCGGCCCAGACTCTCACCATCGAGAGCTGGCGCAACGACGATGCGGATGTGTGGAACACCAAGATCATTCCGGCCTTCAACAAGAAGCACCCGAACATCAAGGTGCAGTTCAAGGCCGATCCGCCGACCGAGTATAACGCTGCGCTCAACGCGCGCCTTGCCGGCGGTACGGCCGGAGACCTCATCACCTGCCGTCCGTTCGACGCGTCTCTCGACCTGTTCAAGAAGGGCAGTCTCGTCTCCGTCAACGACGTGAAGGGGCTGGAGAACTTCTCCGACGTGGCCAAGAGCGCCTGGTCCACGGATGACGGCAAGACCACCTTTTGCATGCCGATGGCCTCGGTGATCCACGGATTCGTCTACAACAAGGAGATCTTCGACGAGCTGAAGCTCGCGCCGCCCAAGACCGTGGCCGAGTTCCGTGCGGTGCTCGACAAGATCAAGGCCGACGGCAAGTACACCCCCATCGCCATGGGCACGGCCGACCAGTGGGAAGCCGCCACCATGGGATTCCAGAATATCGGCGTGAACTACTGGAAGGGCGAGGAGGGCCGCAAGGCGCTCATCGAGGGCAAGCAGAAATTTACCGACAAGCCCTATGTGGATGCGTTCAAGGAGCTGGCGAGCTGGGCTCCCTACATGGGCGACGGCTACAAGGCTCAGAAGTATCCGGACACCCAGAACCTGTTCACCCTGGGTCGCGCGGCCATCTATCCGGCCGGCTCCTGGGACGTTCCGATCTTCCGCAAGCAGGCCGATTTCGAGTTCGATGCCTTCGCTCCGCCCGTGGTGAATGCCGGCGACAAGTGCTACATCAGCGACCACACCGACATCGCCATCGGCATCAACGCCAAGTCGCAGAACATGGAAGCCGCCAAGACCTTCCTGTCCTGGGTGGCCTCGCCTGAATTCGCCGAGATCTACGCCAACGAGCTGCCGGGCTTCTTCCCGCTCTCCAAGGCGAAGGTGGATGTGAAGGATCCGGTGGCGGCCAAGTTCGTCGGCTGGCGCGGCACCTGCGAGAGCTCGATCCGCAATTCCTACCAGATCCTGTCGCGCGGCACGCCGAACCTCGAGAACGAGCTCTGGAACGTGAGCGCCCAGGTGATGAACGGCACCATGAAGCCCGAAGAGGCGGCCAAGAAGGCCGAGGACGGCCTTGCCAGCTGGTATGAGCCGCACAAGAAGTAAACCCTGACAGCGTCAGGCGGGCCGCCCCCGGGGGCGGCCCGCCTCCTTTTCCTCATTTGGTCCGGAGCGGCATGACGGATCTCACGGCCTCCAGCGTGCAGGCGGCGGACGCGGTTCCGGCCCGTTCGCGTTTCCCGATCCACATCGCGGTCTTCCTCGCGCCGGCGCTGGTGATCTACAGCCTGTTCTCGATCTATCCGCTGTTCGACACCATCCGCTTGAGCCTCTATGCCGGCGACGAGTCAGGCGTGCGCAGCTTCGTCGGGCTGCAGAACTTCCACACCCTTATGACGGATCCCAACTGGTCGGGGCAGTTCTGGAACGCGTTGCGCAACAACCTGATCTTCTTCGCCATTCACATGGTGGTTCAGAATGGGATCGGCCTGGGATTAGCCATGCTGCTCAGCCTGCCGCGGCTGACGGGCGGCAGCGTTTACCGCACCCTCATCTTCCTGCCGACCATGCTGTCCGTGGTCATCATCGGATTCATCTGGCAGCTGATGCTCAATCCGCTCTGGGGCATCGCGCCGAGCCTTTTGAAGGCGGTTGGGCTCGGCGGCCTCTTCGGCCCCTGGCTCGGACAGGAATCGACGGCGCTGCTGACGGTCTCCCTCATCTCCGTGTGGCAGTTCGTCGGCATTCCGATGATGCTGATCTATGCGGCCCTTCTGAACATCCCCGACGATTTGCTGGATGCCGCCACCGTCGACGGGGCAGGTCCCTTCAGCGTGTTCTGGTTCGTGCGCCTGCCCCTGATCCTGCCGACGCTGGGTGTGGTATCGATCCTGACTTTCGTTGCCAACTTCAATGCGTTCGACCTGATCTATGCGATCAAGGGTGCGCTGGCCGGCCCGAACTTCTCGACGGACATTCTCGGGACCTTCTTCTATCGCACCTTCTTCGGGTTCCAGCTCCAGGTCGGCAGCCCGACCATGGGAGCCGCGGTGGCGACCGCGATGCTGATCATCATCCTGATCGGCATTCTGATCTATCTGTTCGGCGTGCAGCGGCGGCTGCAGCGGCACACGTTCTGAGGAGTCCGGGACATGACAATCAGGCCCGGCCGCATCGCCGTTCATATCGCGCTGATCCTGTATACGATCCTGGCGCTTGGCCCGATCTTTCTGATCCTGATCAACGCGTTCAAGACACGCCGGGCGATCTTTGCCGACCCGCTCGGCCTTCCGAACGGCCAGACCTTCACCACCATCGGCTTTGATCGTGTTTTCGCGAATTCCGATTTCGGCCTCTACTTCTTCAACAGCCTCACCGTGACGGTCGTGTCCCTGGTGCTGATCGTGCTCATCGGGGCCATGGCCGCTTGGGCACTGACGGAATACCGCTTCCGCGGCAACACGCTCATTGGGCTTTACCTTGCCATCGGCATCATGGTGCCGATCCGCCTAGGGAGCGTCAGCATCCTGCGCATGATGGTGGAGCTTAATCTCGTCAACACTCTGACGGCTCTCATCCTCGTCTATGTGGCGCAAGGGCTGCCGCTCGCAATTTTGATCCTCGGCGAGTTCATCCAGCAGATCCCGAAGGACCTGCGCGATGCGGCGCGCTGCGACGGGGTCAGCGAGTACCGGATCTTCTTCAGCATCATCCTGCCCTTGATCAGCCCAGCCATCGCAACGGTCGCTGTGTTCACCATGGTGCCGGTCTGGAACGACCTCTGGTTTCCGCTGATCCTGGCGCCCGGCGACGGCAAGCAGACGATCACGCTTGGCGTGCAGCAGTTCATCGGTCAGTACGTGACGGACTGGAATGCGGTGTTGGCCTCCCTGACGCTGGCGATCGCGCCGGTTCTCGTCCTTTATCTTCTCTTCTCCCGCTATCTCGTGCGCGGACTCACCGCCGGTGCGGTGAAATGAGCATCATTCCAGGAATCGACCGCGATGGCTGAGGTTTCCCTTCACGGTGTTGCAAAGTCCTTCGGGGCCACCGAGATCCTGCGCGACATCAACCTGTCCGTGGATGATGGCGAGTTCGTCGTCTTTGTCGGCCCGTCGGGTTGCGGCAAATCCACGTTGCTGCGCATCATTGCGGGCCTTGAGACCGTGAGCGGCGGCGAGATCAGGATTGACAAAAAGCGGGTGAACGAACTGCCCCCGGCGGATCGCAAGATCGCCATGGTGTTCCAATCCTATGCGCTCTACCCGCATATGAACGTCTACAAGAACATGGCGTTTGGCCTGAAATTCGCCAAGACCGACAAAGCCGAGGCGGACCGCCGGGTGCGGCAGGCCGCCGAGATCCTGAAGCTGACGCCGCTTCTCGACCGCAAGCCGCGGGAGCTGTCGGGCGGCCAGAGGCAGCGCGTCGCCATCGGCCGGGCCATCGTGCGCAACCCCAGCGTCTTCCTCTTCGACGAGCCGCTGTCCAACCTCGATGCGGCGCTGCGCGTCAACACCCGACTCGAGATCGCCAAGCTCCATCGGGATCTGGGCGCCACCATGATCTATGTCACCCATGATCAGGTCGAGGCCATGACGCTCGCCTCCAAGATCGTGGTGCTGAACCAGGGCCGGATCGAGCAGGTCGGGGCGCCCCTGGAGCTCTACCGCTCTCCCCGCAACCTGTTCGTTGCCGGCTTCATCGGCTCGCCGCGCATGAACTTCATCAAGGGACAGGTTCTCCGCGTGAGCGAAGAACTCGCCACCATCGGCTTTGCCGGCACCGAGGCTGTCTTGGATGCGAGACCCGGCAGCGTGAAGCCCGGCGACCATGTGACTGTGGGCATCAGGCCCGAGCACATGGAAGTGGGTGGAGCGGATTCTACCCCTCTCAGGGGCACCATCGACGCCGTGGAGCAACTGGGCGAGTCGAGCTATGTCTATATGCGTCTCGCCAGCGGGGACGATGTGATCGTCCGTGCTCCGGGCGAGGTCGAGGCGACCCCGGGCGGCACCTATACGGCCCATGTGCCGACCCGCGCGCTTCATGTCTTCGATGCAGCGGGCCTGTCGGTTCTGCCTGAGCGCTCTTGAAGCGGAGCCTCTACGAGTTCGAGACGGCTGCCGCGATCCTCGGTGCCAGCGCACTGTTGAGAATCTCGGCAGGACGGCCTGACGCGACGACCTTGCCATCGGCGACAAAAGCCATCTGATCCGCCACGTCGGCAGCATCCTCAGGGGTATGAATCGTCATGAGGATGGTCACGGGGCGTTTCCGTCGCATCTCGTCGACGAGGAGAATCATGTCGCGCCGCAAGGTAGGGTCGAGGCTGCTGAAGGGCTCGTCGAGCAGGATCAGCGGGCGGCCCGAAACCAGGGCACGCGCGAGGGCCACGCGCTGGCGCTGACCGCCCGACATCTCACCGGGCCGGCGGTTTTCGAAGCCTTCAAGACCGACGGCTTCGAGTGTTTCTTCGATGAGCACCTTTTCACCGTCGGTCAGACTTAAGGAAGGCCGTATGCCGAGACCTACGTTCTGCGTCACGTTCAGGTGCGGAAACAGGTTATGATCCTGGAAGACGATGGCGACGGGCCGTTTGGCCGGGGCGAGCGGCAGCAGATTGTGGCCACCGAAGGTCAGTGTGCCGCTCTCAGGCGTCTCAAAACCCGCGATCATGTGGAGCAGGGTAGTCTTGCCGCCGCCGGATGGGCCGATGACGGCGCAGAGGTGTCCCGCCTTCACCGACAGCGAGTAATCGGCCACGAAATCGGGCCAGGTCAGGCGGCAGTTCTCAATCACCAGCATGGGACAAGCGACCTGAAATGTGAGCAAGCAGGAAGGCGACGAGAACGATGACGAGGCCGATGGCGGAAGCCTCATCGAGCCGGTATGCGCCGAGGCGCTCATAGAGAAGATAAGGAAGCGTCACCAACTCGCTGCCCCCGAACAACGCGATGATGCCGAAATCCCCGAAGGACAGGGCCATCGCCAGGGCAAAGCCTGCGGCGAGCGGGCGCCTGAGTACGGGCCAATCCATGATCGTCAGCTTCGCCCAGCCGGTGACGCCGAGCGAGGCAGCAACCCGGCCGTAGCGCTCCTCGGCGGTCAGCAGATGAGGCGCGACGAAGCGATAGGCGAAAGGCACGGCAGCCAACCCGTTGATCAGCGGCAGCAGGATCAGACCGGCGGAGGATGGATCTCCGAAGCGCTGGATCAGCAGGAAGAGGCCGGCCGTGAGTGCAAAGGGAGGAACGGCAAGGAGCGTGTCAGGCAGGAAGTCATAGAAGGCCGCGATGCGCGGCGAGCGCAGGACGAGGCGCCTGCGCCGTCCTGCTGTGGCGAGCGCGAGCGCCAGAATGCACGCGATCAAGGCCGCAGCGGCGGCGATAGCCATGCTCGTGACGAAGGCTTGGAGAAGATCCGCTTCCAGGATGTCGGGAATGCTGCGAACGCCTGTGAGGACGCTGAGGGCGAGCGGCGCGATGAACAAGGCTGCGATCGCGAGCACAAGGGCATCCAGGATCTTCAGGTGGCGATCCTCCGCATCGGGCCGGCGAATGAGGTTGCGGATCGTGTGGCCGACGGGCGGCCGGGTGAAGGCCCAGTGGAGAAGCGCCGTCATCGAGAGGCAGATCACGAGCTGGATCAACGCCAGCCAGGCGACCCGGCCGAAATCGAGATCGATCTTGAGCGCCTCGTAGATGGCCACCTCGAGGGTGGACCGGCTCGGGCCGCCGCCGAGCGCCAGCACGATGGCGAAGCTCTTGAAGCACATGAGGAAGATCAGGCCCGCGATACCGGGTAGCTCAGTGCGCAGCACGGGCCAGTCGAGGTGGCGGAAAATCTGCGCCGGCGTGAACCCGAAGGCGGTGGCGAGCCGCCAATGCTCGGCGGGGATCTGGTTCAATCCGTCCAGGGTGATCCGCGCCACGAAGGGAGCGTTCAGGAACACGTGGGCGATGAGAATGCCAGGATAACCGAAGATGCTGAAGTCGCCTTGCCATCCGAGGAAGGCGAGCAGCTCGGACAGCCATCCGCTGCGTCCATACACGGCAAAGACAGCGAAGACCGCAACAATGGTAGGCATCACCATCGTGGTGCTCAGGGCGGCCAGAACGATGCTCCGGCCGGGAAAGGAGCGCCGGACGAGGGCGAGCGCCAGGCCGATGCCGAGGGCAAGCGACAGAACGGTCGAAACCGTCGCCTGAACGATCGAGAAGGCGAGAACGCGGCCGAGGTAAGGGCCGATGGAGAAAAGCGTCGGCGTTCCTCCATCGACAGTGGCAAGGGCGATGAAGCCGCCGGCAACCAGACTCAGGATGGCGAAGGCCACCAGGGTCCCGGGATGAGGCAGCCTCAAGGTCAGCATGAGCGATCACCGCGCCGTGGCGTTGAGCCAGGCATCGGTGAAGGCGCGGCGGTTCTGCTGCACTTCCTCGGGCGTGAAGAGAAGCGCCTGTCTCGGCTGGATCATGTCCTTGAAGATCGCAGGCGTGCCCGACGGCGGGTTCTTCGCCGGATACATCCAGTTGGTCTCAGGGATCGCCGTCTGAAACGGCTCGCTGAGGATGAAGGCCATGAACTTCTTGGCGAGCTCCGGCTGCTTCGTCGTGCGGGTCATGCCGGCGAGCTCGACGTGAAGGTAGTGTCCTTCCGTGAAGGCGGCGGCCTTGTAGTTGTCCTTCTTCTCCGCGACGATGTGGTAGGCGGGAGACGTGGTGTAGGACATCACCATGTCGGCCTCGCCCTTCATGAAGAGGCCATAGGCTTCCGACCAGCCCTTGGTGAAGGTGACGATCCGCGGCTTCAGCTTGCCCCAGGCCTCGCCGGCCTTCTCGCCATAGACCTTCTGCATCCAGAGCAGAAGACCGAGGCCCGGTGCGCTGGTGCGGGGATCCTGCAGGACAACCTTCGGGCCGTCGGGATTGTCGACGAGCTCCTTCAGGCTCTTCGGCGGATTGGGCAGCTTATTGGCGTCATACACGAAGGCGTAGTAGCCCCAGTCGAACGGGATGAAAGTGTCGTCCTTCCATTCGATGGGAAGCGACAGGTCCTTCACCTCGGCGCCGTGTTGGGCGAAGAGGTTGAGGGACTTCGCCTCCGCCACGAGGTTCATGTCGAGACCGACCACCGCATCGGCCTTGGTGTTCTCCCCTTCAAGCCGCAGGCGTCCGAGCAGGCTGCCCGCATCCTCGGCGGAGACCCAGTTCAGCTCGCAGCCACAGGTCGCCTCGAAGCGTTCCTTGACGGTCTTGCCGGGGCCGTATTTTCCGGCGAACGAGCTGTAGGTGTAGACGGTGAGCGTCGGCTTGGTCTGCGCCTGAGCAAGGCCGGTGGCGAGCCCGAGCGACACGAGGGTGAGAAGAAGGCGGCGTAACATCTTAAGGGCGCTCCCATGCAAGAGGCAGGCCGGGCTGACGGCGCAGATTGCACGGGGCATGGCTTTTGTGGCGATGTCGCATGCTCATTCCCTCCGCCGGCATGACCCGGATCAGGTTCGACGGGTCGGCGGCCTGGCCGCCTCTCAGCCTCGTGTGAGGCTCCCCGTGAGACGCTTTGCTTCTAGACCAGATCAGAGGCGGCCACAAGCCACCCCTATTTCATTCATTTCCGGCTGCCCTTGTCCTTGCCGCCGGCTGTTGCCGCCCGGCGCAGGGCATCAGCAAGTGCGCCTCCGGACGCAGAGGCTTGCACCGCAGGCTTACGCTCCGCTTGAGCCCGGTGCTTCTGGAAGGCTCCCCGATTGTCGTCCTGCCGCCCTATGCCGCGCTTCTCGGCTGGGTCGCTCATGCGCATGGTCAGCGAGATGCGCTTGCGGGGAATGTCCACCTCGAGCACCTTCACTTTTACGATATCGCCCGGCTTCACCACGGTGCGGGGATCCTTCACGAAGGTGTCGGCCAGTGCCGAGATGTGAACGAGTCCGTCCTGATGCACGCCGACATCCACGAAGGCGCCGAAGGCCGCCACGTTGGTGACGACGCCTTCCAGCATCATGCCGGGCTTCAAGTCGCCGATCTTCTCCACGCCTTCCATGAAGGTGGCAGTCCTGAACTCAGGGCGTGGATCCCGGCCGGGCTTCTCCAGTTCGCTCAGGATGTCCTTGACGGTGGGTACGCCGAACTTCTCGTCCGTGAAGTTCTGCGGGTTGAGCTTTTTCAGGACGGCGCCGTTGCCGATCACCACCTTGATGTCGCTCTCCGTGGCTTCGAGGATCCGACGCACGACCGGATAGGCTTCCGGGTGGACGCCGGAGGCATCGAGCGGATCGTCGCCGTTCGGGATGCGCAGAAATCCTGCGGCCTGCTCGAAGGTCTTCGGCCCGAGACCTGAGACCTTGGTCAGCGCCTTGCGCGTCTTGAACGGGCCGTTGGCATCGCGGTGGGTGACGATGTTCTGCGCGACCCAATCGCCAAGGCCCGACACGCGGGCGAGCAGCGGAGCGGAGGCCGTGTTGAGATCGACGCCGACGGCGTTCACGCAATCCTCCACCACCGCGTCGAGAGAGCGGGAGAGCTTGTACTCGGCGAGATCGTGCTGGTACTGTCCGACGCCGATGGATTTGGGGTCGATCTTCACGAGTTCGGCGAGCGGATCCTGCAGGCGTCGGGCGATGGAGACGGCGCCGCGCAGGGACACGTCGAGGTCCGGCAGCTCCTGACTGGCAAAGGCGGAGGCGGAATAGACGGAAGCGCCTGCTTCCGACACCATGATCTTGGTGAGCTTCAGGTCCGGATGCTTCGTCACCAGCTCGGCCGCGAGCTTGTCGGTCTCCCGCGAGGCCGTGCCGTTGCCGATGGCGATGAGCTCGACCCTGTGGATGCGGCAGAGCCGCGCCAGGGTGGCCAGCGCCTCATCCCATTGTCGCTTGGGCTCGTGCGGATAGATGGTATCTGTTGCCACCACCTTGCCGGTGGCATCCACCACGGCCACCTTCACGCCCGTGCGATAGCCGGGATCGAGCCCGAGGGTCGCACGCGCGCCGGCGGGAGCCGCCAGCAGCAGGTCGCGCAGGTTGCCGGCGAACACCCTCACGGCCTCGTCCTCGGCGAGCTGCCAGAGCTTCATCTTCATGTCGAGCTCGATGGCGAAGCGCAGCTTCGTCCGCCAGGCCCAACGCACCGTGTCGAGCAGCCACTTGTCGCCGGGACGGCTCTGATCCGTGATGTTGAAGGCGAGCGCGACCCGGCCCTCGTAGCGGCTCACATAGCCTGGCTCGGCAGCGTCCTTGTCCTCCTCCATGCGCAGATCGAGAACCTCCTCCTTCTCACCGCGGAAGAGGGCGAGGATGCGGTGGGAGGGCAGCTTCGTCAGCGGCTCGGCGAAATCGAAATAGTCGGAGAATTTCGCGCCGTCGTTCTGCTTGCCGTCGCGCACCTTGGAGGTGAGGCTCCCGCGCTCCCAATAGATGTCACGCAGAGCGCCAAGTAGCTCGGCGTGCTCCGCGAAGCGCTCGACCAGGATGGAACGTGCGCCTTCGAGAGCCGCTTCCGGCGTCGCCACATCCTTCTCCGGGTTCACGAAAGCGGCTGCAGCCTCCTTCGGCTCGCGGGTCGGCTCGCTCAGGAGCAGGTCGGCCAGCGGCTCCAAACCGGCTTCCCTGGCGATCTGCGCCTTGGTGCGGCGCTTGGGCTTGTAGGGCAGATAGAGGTCTTCAAGGCGCGCCTTGGTGTCGGCGGTGTTGATCTGGAGCGCCAGCTCGTCGGACAGCTTGCCCTGCTCGCGGATGCTGTCGAGGATCGTCTTGCGGCGGCTCTCCAGCTCGCGCAGGTAGCTCAGTCGCTCCTCCAGGGTGCGCAGCTGGGCGTCGTCCAGGGTGCCGGTGACTTCCTTGCGGTAGCGCGCGATGAAGGGCACGGTCGAACCGCCGTCGAGGAGGTCGACCGCCGCCTTGACCTGCCACTCCTGAACATTCAGTTCGTTCGCAATGCGCTGACCGATGGATAGCATGGAAGTCTCCGAAAGGTTGAGGCGCGGCTTCTACGGTGCGGGGCGGCTCCGGGTCAACGGCCCGTCCACAGCGCCAGGGTCGCAGTGCCGGAACGGAAGGCACGTTTCCCGGCGATTTCACTTGGCTCCCGAAGCCCTGGCGTATAGACCGTCCGGCCCTTCTCGCCCGTTTCCGAGGTCCTCATGCCCCCGTCTCAAGATTTTTCCATCGGCATCGACTTCGGCACCAGCAACACGGTCGTGGCTATCGCGGGTCCGGATGGGCAAGTGGAGGCGCTGACCTTCGAGCATGGGGGCGAGAGCCTCAAGGTCTATGTGACGGCGCTCTGCTTCTGGGACGAGCGCCACGGCAATGGCCTGCGCACCGAGGTCGAGGGTGGCCCCTGGGCCATCGACCAGTTCCTGGAGGGGCTCCATGCCCACCGGTTCATCCAGTCCTTCAAGACCTTCGCGGCGAGCGCCACCTTCAAGGAAACCCGCATCTTCCGGGAGCGCTACGGCTTCGAGGACCTGCTGAGCGCCTTCCTGCGCACCCTCGTGCGCCACGGCGGCTCCCGCCTGGATTGGGGTGCCCGGAACGTGATCATCGGCAGGCCGGTCCAGTTCGCAGGCTACAATCCGGATGACGATCTCGCCATGCAGCGCTACCGGGCCGCGTTCGGCAGGCTCGGGGCGGAGCATGCCCGCTATGTCTATGAGCCAGTGGGGGCCGCCTTCTTCTATGCGCGGCAGCTCGACCACGACGCGACCGTGCTCGTGGCCGATTTCGGCGGCGGCACCAGCGACTTTTCCGTGATGCGCTTTTCGAAAGCTGACGGAGTGCTGCGGGCCGAGCCCCTGGGCCATGCGGGCATCGGGATCGCCGGTGACGCTTTCGATTACCGGATCGTCGACCGGGTCGTCTCGCCGCGCCTTGGGAAGGGCGGACATTACCGTTCGATGGGCAAGGTCCTGTCGATCCCGAACCACTACTATGCGAATTTCGCCCGCTGGAACCAGCTCGCCATGATGAAAGGCAGCGGGGATCTCAAGGAATTACGGGAACTCGCCCGTGCCGCACTTGAGCCCGAACCGCTCGAGAAATTCATCGACATCATCGAATACGATCTGGGCTTTGCCCTCTACCGCGCCGTCTCCTCGGCCAAGGTGGCGCTCTCCAACCGGGACGAGACGGAGTTCCGCTTCCAGGGTGAGGGAGTGGATATCCAGGCGCGGATCACCCGTGCCGATTTCGAGTGCTGGATCGCGGATGATGTCCAGAAGATCGCCGGCACCGTGGACGAGGCGCTCGCCAAATCCGGCGTGAGGCCGGAGCAGATCGAGCGCGTCTTCCTCACGGGCGGTACGTCCTTCGTGCCCGCCATCCGCCGGCTGTTCGTGGATCGCTTCGGCGAGAAGTGCCTGACCTCCGCCGACCAGTTCGAGTCGATTGCCTACGGCCTCGCCCTCATCGGCCAGACGGAGGAGCCGGGCCGCTGGGCCGTCGCAAACTAGATCCCGGGATCTGGCGAGTCTGGCTCCGGCCGCGGATGAAGGTCGCCTTAGGGTAGTGCGCCCGGCGGAAAGCAGGTGTATGAGGGTCCCCTGATCCTTTGCCCAAGCTCTGCCATGGAGGAAGCCTTGCTCACGAGTTCAGCCGCCGGCGTTTACGTCATCTGTCCCACGCCCTTCGAGAGCGACGGGCGGGTGGACGTCGCCTCGACCGACCGGATGGTCGAGGCCTATCTGAAGGCCGGGGCCACCGGGTTGACGATTCTCGGCATCATGGGCGAGGCCCCCAAGCTGGCGGCCGACGAGGCGCTGGCCTTCGCCCGTCAGGTCATCGCAACGGTGGCAGGTCGCGTTCCCGTGATTGTCGGTGTCTCGGCGGCGGGCTTTGCCGCCATGTCGGGCCTGTCCTCGAAGGTGATGGATGCGGGCGCTGCCGGCGTCATGATCGCCCCGCCCTCGACCCTGAAGACCGACGATCAGATCGTCTCCTATTATGCCGATGCGGTTGAAGCCATTGGTGCGGATGTACCATGGGTGCTCCAGGATTACCCGCTTACGACGAACGTGGTCATGACCTCGAAGGTGATCATGCGCATCATCGAGCAGAGCCCCTCCTGCGTGATGCTCAAGCACGAGGACTGGCCCGGCCTCGACAAGATCACCGCCTTGCGCCGTGCCAGCGACGCTGGGCAGGCGCGCCGTGTGTCGATTCTCTGCGGCAATGGCGGCATGTTCCTGCCCTTCGAGATGGAGCGCGGCGCAGACGGCGCCATGACGGGCTATGCCTATCCCGAAATGCTGGTCGGCGTGGTCAATCTCATCAATCAGGGCAAGCGGACGGAGGCGCATGATCTCTTCGACCGCCACCTGCCGCTGGTGCGCTATGAGACCCAGCCCGGCGTCGGTCTGGCCGTGCGCAAATACGTGCTGAAGCGGCGCGGCATCATCGCGACCGACACGCTGCGCAAGCCCGGACCGAAGCTGAGCCCGGAGACGATCGCCGATATCAAATGGCTGATGGAGCGCATTGAGCGCCCGTAAGAACAAGGAATACAAGATGAAAACAGGATTGGAAGGAAAGCGCGCGCTCGTCCTCGGCGCAAGCAAGGGCCTGGGCTTCGGCATCGCCCAGGGCTTGGCGGAGGAGGGCGCCCGCGTGGCTATCGCGAGCCGCACGATGGAAGGCTCGAAGGCGGCGGCCGACAAGATCGGCCACGATGTTCTGCCGTTCATCTGCGACACTGGCAAGGTCGATCAGGTCGATGCGCTGGTCAAGGACGTGACAAAGGCTCTCGGCGGTGTCGACATCCTCGTCCTCAACAGCGGCGGCCCCCCTCCCGGCAAGGCCCAGGGCGTGTCGTCCGATCAATGGCGTCAATCCTTCGATGCCATGTTCGTCAACTTGGTGCGCATTGCCGATCAACTGCTGCCCGGCATGATCGAGCGCAAGTTCGGCCGCATCATCTCGGTCATTTCGTCCGGCGTGATCCAGCCGATTCCGAACCTCGCCATCTCCAATGCCATCCGCCCTGCGCTTGTGGGCTGGGGCAAGACGCTGGCAAGCGAGGTGGCCTCTCATGGGGTGACGGTGAACGCCATTGCACCGGGCCGCATCGCCACCGATCGCCTGAAGCAGCTCGACGCTGCCAATGCCGAGCGCACGGGTCGCTCCGTGGAGGACGTGGCTGCCGCCGCTCGCGCGGGCATTCCGGCCGGGCGCTACGGCGAAATCGAGGAGTTCGCGGCAGCGGCCGTGTTCCTCGCCAGCGAGAAGGCCTCGTTCATGACCGGCTCGATCCTACGCGTCGATGGCGGACAGATCTCGTCCGTGACCTGATCGAAGACGGGTGAGGCATGACATTGCCTCACCCCCGCCATCACACGATGGCGCCGGCTGCGTGGAGAGCAATTCCGGCCGCCGAAGTCGCAGCCAGTGTCGGCAGCATTCCGATCTTGAAGCGGAACATCGCGATGATCGCCGCCACCGACAGCAGCAGCGCCCAGAGGTTCTCGCTCCCCCACACAGGTGCGTCAAAGCTGAGTATCCCCCACTCCATAGGGCGAACGTCCCTGAAGATCGTATGGATGCCGAACCAGATCGCGAGGTTCAGGATCACGCCCACGACGGCCGCCGTGATGGCCGTCAAGGCGCCGCTCAAAGAGCGATTGCCGCGCAGCAGCTCGATGTAAGGGGCGCCAAGGAAGATCCAGAGGAAGCAAGGGGCAAAGGTCACCCATGTGGCGAGAAGGCCGCCCAGCGTGCCTGCTAAAAGCGGATAGAGCGCGCCTGCGTCCCGAAAGGCCGCCATGAAGCCCACGAACTGCAGCACCATGATCAGCGGACCCGGCGTCGTCTCGGCCATGCCGAGGCCATCCAGCATTTCGCCGGGCTGCAGCCATCCATAGGTCTCGACCGCCTGCTGCGCCACATAGGCCAGAACCGCATAAGCGCCGCCGAACGTCACCATCGCCATCTTGGAGAAGAAGATCGCGATCTGGCTGAAGACATTGCCGCCGCCGAGAAGCAGCAGGAGGGCGGCGACCGGCAGGAGCCAGAGCGCCAGCCACGCAGCGGCTATGCGCAGGCTTCGTCCTGTGCTGGGCCTCGCATGAGCTGGCATATGCTCACCAAGCAGGTTACCGCCTTCGGTGTCACTCTGACCGCCATGCCCGCCGACTTGGAACTGCTGCAGGTTTGCTCTTCCGCCAAAAAAGCCCGTCAAACCGGCGGCTAGGATGATCAGCGGGAATGGCGCATCGAAAAAGAAGATCGCCACGAAAGCAGACGCCGCAATCCCGATAAGGATTGTGTTCTTGAGCGCGCGTCTGCCGATTCGCACCACCGCCTCGAGCACGATGGCCAGCACGGCCGCCTTCAGGCCGAAGAAGAGCGCCGCGACGAAGCCGACTTTTCCATAGAGCGCATAGATCCAGCTCAGGCCCATGATGGCGATGATGCCGGGTAGGATGAAAAGGCCGCCAGCCATGATGCCGCCCAGGGTGCGGTGCATGAGCCAGCCCACATAGGTGGCCAACTGCTGGGCCTCGGGGCCCGGCAGGAGCATGCAGTAATTGAGCGCATGGAGAAATCGGCTCTCCGAGATCCAGCGCTTCTCCTCGACCAGGATGCGATGCATCACGGCAATCTGGCCTGCGGGCCCGCCGAAGCTCAAGGCAGCGACCCGCAGCCAGACGCGAAAGGCTTCGCCCAAGGAGACGCCATGACTTGGGGCGGGCTGAGCAGGCGAGTCCCCTGAGGTCTGTAGCGTCTCGCTCACATCATGCTCCCGGCTTCTTCGAGGGCCAATTGTGTGTCTCATCCGTGGCATCCCGACACCACCGATAGAAGCTGTCATAGAGCAGGAGCCCCGCTTCCAGTTGAGCGAGATCATCCGAATACATGCGTGATAGTCCCAGGGATGCGGCTAGAAGGCCGGCCGCTTCGGGTGCGAGGTCGAGCCGAGCCGTGTCGGCGCCCCTCACGATCGTAGCGAGGTGCCTTAAGGGCCTAGTGCCAAGCCCGAACTCCTTGACCATCACGTCGAAGGTGCAAAGCTCCCCCCGATGGCTCCAGAACACATCGTGACCCTCGATATCAAAGGGCATGGCCCCAAAACGCTCTACGACACCTGGAACTTCCGAGGTCGGAACGAACAGGAATACAGCGTTCGGATCGACGAAGCGGCGGATCAGCCACGGACAGGCGATCCTGTCGATCTTGGGGCGTGAGCGTGTCACCCAGATCGTTCGACCGTGCGCGTCACGGGATGGAATTCTCGCGGTTGGCACCATGGGCAAGTCGGCTTGGGCCCAAGCCAAAGTCCCTCCCTCAAGGGTATTGGCCGGTATGCCCATATGGCGGAGCCAAGCCGCGACCCCATGGCTGAGCTTTAGTCCCTTCTGGCAGATCACGATGGCGGATTCACCCGTGAACTCATGAGCCCAGTCTGGCACCGTCCCGAATGGGCGCCTGATGGAGCCAGGAATGAGGCAAGGGTCGCTTGCGAAATCCTCCTCAGTGCGGACGTCGATGAGGACTGGGCACTTGGGGGTGCCGACAAGACGTGAAAGCTTTTCAGCCGAGATGGTGTTGAATGACGACATGATGCATCCGTGAGCGTTTGGTGCGGATGCGATGCTTGGGCATGTCGCCTCGTGGGGAGATCGCGTTCCCCATGACCGTCATCAAAGTTCAGCCCTTCGATTTTGTCAAATCAATTCAATCCAAACCAATAGTCTCTGAATCCGCCTCAGAGATCCTGCTCGGAGCCACGCTCCAGCGTCTGAACCACGAGGCCATTCTCGATCAATGCAGCCCATACGGCCTCGGCGGTGTCGGCAAAATTGACCAGTTCTCGATCCCTCTCGCTCACCATGCCGTGTTCGAGAAGGGCGTCGAACTTGATGACAGATTGCCAGTAAGCCTTGTCGAAGAGCACGATGGGCAGAGGCAGCGCCTTGCCAGTCTGCCTGAGGGTCAGGATCTCGAACAACTCGTCCAGGGTGCCGAAGCCTCCGGGGAACACCACCAGGGCATTGGCGCGCATCGCCAGGTGCATCTTGCGCATGGCGAAATAGTGGAAGCGGAAGGTCAGGTCAGGGGTCGAATAGGCATTGGGCTCCTGCTCGTGCGGCAGGGTGATGTTGAAGCCGATCGATGGTGCACCCACGTCGGCCGCTCCCCGATTGGCGGCCTCCATGATCCCGGGCCCGCCGCCTGTGGCGATCACATTGTCGCGTGTCCCGCTGGTGACGGTCAGGGCACCGCCGCGCTGTGAAGCGATGGCGCCAAAAGACCGCGCCTCCTGGTACCAGAACGGATGCCTGCCCGGTCCATTCTCGCGGATGCGAGCGCTGCCGAACACGACTATGGTGGATCGCACGCCCCAGGTCCGCAGGCTTTCCTCGGCCTTTGCGTATTCCAGCATGAACCTGACGCCCCGTGTGGAGTCACCCAGAAGGAAGTCCTGATCGAGTGCTGCCAAGCGGTACGATGGCGAGGCCATGTTGGCTGCAGGGGAACGCTTGCTGTCATCCATGAGGTGGGGCTCCTCTGACCCAGCCGCGCACAAAGCACAGTTTCTGAGCAGCGTTAATTTCCCATCGGTCCTATCGGCAGTTCCTGAGGGCTTGACGGCGGAATGCCCACTGGTTCGGCAGGGCTAGGAGCCTCACTGGGGATGGTCGGGGGAACGCCCACAGGTTCCTCAGGGCTCGGGATGCCGGCTGGGCCTGGGTCCGGGTGCACAGGCTGTGGTGCCGGATTGGGCACATCGGGCTGCGGATTCGGAGACGGTGTATCGGACATGTCTTGCATTCCTTCTCGGCTCGAAGCCAGACGGCGCCTTCCTGGCATTGCAATTGGGTAACTACGCAGCGAACGGAGGATGAACCGGGTTTGTTCCGAGCCTCCCCCACAGAGCAAGGCTGCAATGAATTTTCTCTATAGCCGCTTGCATCATGCTCGCTATATCAAAGGCGCACGAGGGAAGAGGGCGAAGCACAGCCTTCAAGGAAAGCGAGCGCCAGCCGATGAACCACCTGTCTTCAACGAACATCGCCCGTATCCTGCCGGAGGACGGCTTTCAGGGGGCGCTCGCCGGGCGTATCTGGCGTCCCGGTCTGGGGCCTTCGGTCGTGGCGGTGAGGGAGGATGGCCTCTTCGACATCTCCTCCACATGTTCCACGGTCAGCGATCTTGCCGCCATGGATGATCCGGCGCGGGCCCTGAAGGCTGCACAGGGCGAGAGAATCGGCACGCTCGAAGAGATTGCCGCCAATACTGCGCCCGACAGCCGCGATTCTACGAAGCCCTGGCTCTTGGCACCGATCGATCTTCAGGTCATCAAGGCTGCCGGCGTTACGTTTGCAGTCTCCATGCTGGAGCGTGTCATCGAGGAGCGTGCCCGCGGCGATGCCAGTGCGGCAGCGGCGATCCGGGCCGAGGTTCTCCGCCTCGTGGGCGACGATCTCAGCCGCCTCAAGCCGGGCTCCGCCGAGGCCATGGCGCTGAAAGACGTTCTCATGGCTCAAGGCGCCTGGAGCCAGTATCTCGAGGTGGGCATTGGGCCGGACGCGGAAGTCTTCACCAAGGCGCCGACCCTCTCCGCCGTCGGTACCTTCATGGATGCCGGTCTGCATCCCAAGTCCACCTGGAACAATCCAGAGCCGGAAGTGGTGGTGATCGTCACGGCTGAAGGAAAGATCGTCGGCGCCACCCTCGGCAATGACGTGAACCTGCGCGATTTCGAGGGGCGCTCGGCTCTGCTGCTCTCGAAGGCGAAGGACAACAATGCGTCCTGCTCGGTCGGTCCCTTCGTCCGGTTCTTCGACGAGGCCTTCTCTCTCGATGACGTGCGACAGACCACGGTGACGCTCACGGTGGAAGGGGAGGATGGGTTCAGGCTTGAAGGGTCGTCCTCCATCACGAAGATCAGCCGAGATCCCGAGGATCTGGTCGCGCAAACCGTTGGTCCGCACCATCAGTATCCAGACGGTTTCGCGCTCTTCCTGGGAACGATGTTCGCCCCCACGCAGGATCGGGGCGAGCCCGGCATGGGCTTCACCCACAAGCACGGCGACATCGTCACCATCGCGGCACCCAAGCTCGGGGCGCTCGTCAACCGCATGAAGCCCAGCTCCGAATGCGAGCCTTGGACCTTCGGTATCCGGGCACTCATGTCCAACTTGGCCCAGCGGGGCCTCATCAACACCAGACAGGCAGGTTAAGATGACGAAGAACTACATTGCGGGCGAGTGGCTTGCGGCATCGGAGGCCTCGCCGAACATCAACCCGTCGAACACGCAGGACGTGGTGGGCGAGTTCGCCCGCGCTTCGGCGGCAGAAGCCGAGCGCGCCATCGCGGCAGCCTATGACGCCTTCCCGGCCTGGTCGCGCTCCTCGATCCAGCAGCGCCACGACATCCTCAAGGCCGTGGGCGACGAGATCCTGGCCCGCAAGGAGGAACTCGGCCGGCTCCTCTCCCGCGAAGAGGGCAAGACCCTGCCCGAGGGCATCGGCGAGGTGACCCGCGCCGCCCAGATCTTCCACTTCTTTGCCGGCGAGTGCCTGCGGCTGGCCGGCGAGAAGGTGCCCTCCGTGCGGCCCTTCATCGATGTGGAGATCACCCGCGAGCCGGTGGGCGTGGTCGGCCTGATCACCCCGTGGAACTTCCCCATCGCCATTCCGTCCTGGAAGATCGCCCCGGCGCTGGCCTACGGCAACACCGTGGTGTTCAAGCCCGCCGAGCTCGTGCCGGGCTCGGCCCATGCCCTGTCCGAGATCATCATCCGGGCCGGGGTGCCGGCCGGCGTGTTCAATCTGGTCATGGGCCGCGGCTCCGTGGTGGGCGAAGCGATGCTGCAGAGCCCCAAGGTCTCGGCGATCTCGTTCACCGGCTCGGTGCCCACCGGGCGCAAGGTGGCCCAGACCTGCATCACGGCCGATCCCATGAAGAAGGTTCAGCTCGAGATGGGCGGCAAGAACCCGATGGTGGTGCTCGATGACGCTGACCTGAAGGTGGCGGTGGACTGCGCCGTCAACTCGGCCTTCTTCTCCACCGGCCAGCGCTGCACCGCTTCCTCGCGGCTGATCGTGACGGAGGGCATCCACGACCGGTTCGTGGCCGCCATGCAGGAGCGCATGCAGGGGCTGGTGGTGGACGATGCCCTGAAGGCCGGCACCCATATCGGCCCGGTGGTGGATCAGGGCCAGCTCGATCAGGACCTGAAGTACATCCGCATCGGCCAGGAGGAGGGCGCCAAGCTGGTTGCGGGCGGCGAACTGCTGAAGCGGGACGCGCCCGGCTTCTATCTGGCCCCGGCCCTGTTCACGGAAGTGGACAACCGGATGCGGGTGGCGCAGGAGGAGATCTTCGGGCCCGTGGCGACGGTGATCCGGGCGAAGGATTACGACGAGGCGCTGGAGATCGCCAACGACACGCCGTTCGGCCTGTCCTCGGGCATCTGCACCACGAGCCTGAAATATGCCAGCCACTTCAAGCGCAACGCGGAGGCCGGCATGGTGATGGTGAACCTGCCGACCGCTGGCGTGGACTACCACGTGCCGTTCGGCGGCCGGAAGGGTTCGAGCTATGGTCCGCGCGAGCAGGGCCGATACGCGCAGGAGTTCTATACCACGGTCAAGACCGCCTACACCTTCGACGGCAACGGTCCCTACGTGCCAAAGACGAAGGGAAGCGAGTAGCGCATTCCCGCGGCTGTTCCAGTCCCGGCACCTCTCACGGAGGTGCCGGGCCTCCGAACCCTTAACCTATGTGATCGACTAACCTCGATCTCCCATGCCTGTTGAACAAGATGAGCATTCCGGGCAGGGGTGCATCGGCTGTCGGATGTCATGCTCTGAGCTGCATTAACTTTATCGACAAAACTCAGGCAGCTTTTTGCCACATCCATTGAACTTTGCCACGCGAACGCCATCATAGGATTCCAAGAGGATTTCGCTTACACGCTCGAATTTCCGCAGTATCAAACGTTGTTGCATGTCGAATCCAGACGAGTTGCCTCTGGAGTATGAATTGTAACTTCGTTGTTTTAGGTCATCATGCTGTAAGTTCTTCGAGCTGATAAACGGCACTCGGTTAATAGTAGAGAACTTAATATGGTTACTTCCCGGCGTTACCTCATTGCCTCTTCTCTTGCGCGGCTCATCCGCAAGGAGCGGGGAGGCAATCGTGTCACGGAAGGCCACTTCCCGAACCAGGCTGACCGCAACTCCTTCGTGGTCGTCGAGGGTGACAAGGGTAGCCTCGTTCTGGTTCACGCGAGCTCCGGCGGGCCGATCGAGGAGCGCACCGAGGTTCCACGGGCTCATGCTGAGGCGCTTCTCGACGTGACACCCGGCAAGCTGGACTATCTCCTGACCCACTTGACTGTCGGCACCCGTGACATCCAGATCCTCCGCTTCGTGACGCCGGGCCCCCTGGACCTGATCTCCGTGTTCTTCGAGAGCGAGGATGAGGCCCGTGATTTCCGGCCGCTGTCGTGGTTCGGCGATGATGTCACGATGGAAGTTGCCTATCAGAACCGCTCCATCGCGCTGGAGGGTGCTCCTCAGGCCCCGGACGTCCCCATGTCGAACGCGGCTCTCAACAGCCTTCTCGATGCGCTGGAAAACCGTTACGTGGCGCCTCGGGGCTATACGACTCACCACGCGCCCGCTCGCAATTCCGTCGAGCAGGGTGGAGGGCAGCGGAACGCACCTCCTCCGCCTCCTGCAGCGCAGGCTGGCGAGAGGCCGGCGGCCCCGCAGCGGGGCGTTCTCACCAGGCCCGCCGCTCCGGCGGATGCCGACATGAGCGACGACGAGAATGATGACGGCGATCTGAACCTCAACATCGAGGACAACGTCATTCGCGAACTGGCGCGCTCGCTCCGGCCGCAGCGCCGCTGATTCTTGATCCCTCAAGAGCTCCCTGATGGTCGCATCAGGGAGCTTTTTCTTTAGCTCGGCAGGACGATGCAACTGCCTCCAGCCGAGCGGATGTCCCGGCACAGTTGTTCCGCGGCCTGCCGCGTTTCCGCCGGCGCGCGCACGCGATAGAAAGTTCTGGTCCCGCGGTAGCGCAGGCGTGTGCCGATGATCATCGGCCGCGCATCCTTGATCAAGGATGCGTAAGCCTGGCTCGCTCGCCTGAAGCTTGCCAGTGCTCTGTCCTTCGAGAAATTGCCGGCCAGCTGAACGCCCCAGGGTGCGAAGGGAGCTTCAAGCGTATTGCCACGGCCTGGCACGCGCAGGGTGGCGACGATCTGCAGGCATGTTTGTGGTTCGGTGCCTGATGCTTCCTGGCTGGTATCCTTCCTGTCCCTTGCATCGGAGGCCCACTCCTCCGCCGAGCGACCCGTCACGGCGACCACGTAGTTCTGCGTCTCCGCCGGTAATCCTCCCCGGCCGGCGAGCCATGAGGCGACCCGTGCCGGGCCGCCGTTATAGGCAGCGGCGGCCAAACCCAGATTGCCGAACTGCTCCGTAAGGTGGGCGATGAATTCTGCGGCTTTCGGGATCGCCTGCTCAGGATCGAAAGGATCGAGCAGCCCCCGCTCCCTGGCGGTGCCCGGCATGAACTGCGCAATGCCTTGCGCTCCCGCCGGGCTGACGACATTCGGACGGAAAGAGCTCTCCTGCCAGATCAGCTTGGTCAGCATGTTCCCCGGGATCTTCTGGGCCCGTGCGGCGCCTTCGATCAGCCGGCACAGGGCCTGCTCGACGGTTTCGCCCGACGATCCAGGATTGGCGGAGACCGTGCTGCAGCAAAGAAGGATTCCGCAAAGCGCCAGCCGCAAGCGCATGAACACCTCAGCGAGGAAAGGAGTCGGGGACAACGGATCGTGCCAAGCTACAGATAGGCGATCATGCGTCCTGCCAAGAGCGTGACGATCCAAGCAAGGAGCGACACGAGAGCATAGGTGCGGGCTTCCGGCGGCAGGGCTCCGGCGCGCAGGGCTGATTGGAATCGGGCATGGAAAAGCGCGACATTGACGAGGCCTAAGGCGATGAAGGCGAGCTTCACATAAAAGGCAGGGTTGGTTCCAAGCGCGCGGGCCTCCACGGCGAGAAGAAGCATGCCCGTCGGAATCTGCAGAGCAAGACCCGCAGCCGCGAGGGGAATGGCATAGCGCCCCACCTGCCAGGCATGCTTGCCATGTTCCGCCAGCACTTTCAGGTCGAACACGGCGATGCCGCCGACCACGAAGGCGGCCCCGAGCACATGCAGCAGGTTCGCGGCCGTATAAAGCCATGCGGAGTGGCGGCCCATGTGGCCAAGCCAGGAGCCTTCCAGGGCCGCGAGCAGGTCCAGATACATCGAGCGTCTAGCGCAGCTCGTAGGTCGTGCCACCCACGATAATGCGCTCCGCCCTCATCTCGGTCTCCGTGCGGGTGGAGGGGTAGCCCTCGAGCCTGACCGACGTTCCGGGCTTGATCATGTCCGGATTCAAGCCTCTCGCGCTCATCCGGAAGGGCGGCGCCAGCACCGCGTCCCAGTTCTTGTTCTCGTGGGTCACGACCACCGTCACATGGGGGTTCTCCCAGTTGGCCCGTTGGATATTGCTCGTGACCGATACCAGCCGGCCCGCGTCGTAGCTGCCCCAGCCGTGATGGGCTGCGGCGATGCCGCCTGTCAGAAGAGCGCCGGAGAAGAACAGTCCAAACAAGGGATACTTCATGGTCGTGGCCTCCTGCATTCCTCAGACCCTATCTCTTGGCAGAGTTGGCTGCAGCACAACTCCCGTCAAGGCGTTGATGCGATAAGGTCAAGCTCGATCATCGGATCGTGATGGGACGGGCGGGATTCGCTCCTCTGCTGATGCACGATTATGCTTCGGCTTCACGAATCACAGCTTGAGTGTGGCAATGTCGTCGATCCTGAAAAATCTTTGGAATCGCTTTGCAGGCGGAGGCGGCGCGAGCCGCCGCGAGGAGCCTGCTGCAGAAGCCATCGAATACAAGGGCTTCCGCATTCGTCCAGCGCCTTACTCCGCCAAGGGCGGGTACCAGACGGCAGGGATCATCGAGAAGGATTCCGAGGCCGGTGTGAGGGAACACCGCTTCGTGCGCGCCGAGACGCATCCGAGCAAGGACGATGCGACTGCCTTTGCGATCATCAAGGGCAAGCAGATCATCGACGAGCAGGGTGACCGCATCTTCGGCTGAATCATAAAAGACGCAGAGCTCCCAGGTAATCCGGCGCAACATCCGCGTCCGCGGCGAAACCAATGCCGTTTCCGGATGTTGCCTCCGCGAACATGCGGCAGCCCGCTGGAAGGCTCGATTAGATATTCTGATCAGTGTCCACAGAAATAACGATTAGCCTTGATGATAGCCGACCTTTTAAGTTCCTTCAGGGGCGCATCGCTATCAACCATTCACTCAAGGGAGAGAGCCATGGATAAGAGCCCCAAAGCACCGTCGGGAACGCCGGACCAGGTCCTGACGAATCGGCAAGGCCATCCGATCACCAACAACCAGTCCCAGCGCACCGTTGGAAGCCGCGGTCCGGCCACGCTGGAGAACTATCAATTCCTTGAGAAGATCACCCATTTCGACCGCGAGCGGATCCCTGAGCGTGTCGTCCACGCCCGCGGTTTCGTCTGCTACGGCGAACTCGAAGTCACCGGCAGGATCGGCGACGAGCCTGCCTCCAAGTACACCCGAGCCAAGCTGTTCCAGGAAGCCGGCAAGAAGACGCCGCTCGCCATCCGCTTCTCGACCGTGATCGGCGGCCGCGACTCCTCCGAGACCGCCCGCGACCCGCGTGGCTTCGCGGTGAAGTTCTACACCGAGGACGGCAACTGGGATCTGGTCGGCAACAACCTGGCCGTTTTCTTCATCCGCGATGCCATCAAGTTCCCTGATGTCATTCACTCCCTGAAGCCCGACCCGATCACGTTCCGCCAGGAGCCGAACCGAATCTTCGACTTCATGAGCCAGACGCCGGAATCCATGCACATGCTGACGCACCTGTTCAGTCCGCGCGGCATTCCGGCGAGCTACCGGCACATGGAAGGTTTCGGGGTCAACACCTACAAGATGGTCAATGCCCAGGGCGATACGGTGCTGGTGAAGTATCATTTTCATCCGCGCTGCGGGCTGGCGAGCCTGACGGCGGATGAAGCGGCCAAGGTCCAGGGCCAGGATCTCGGCTCCGCGTCCAAGGATCTCTTTGAGGCCATCGAGCGGGGCGAGCACCCGCAATGGGACATGTACGTCCAGATCATGGAGGATCACGACCATCCGGAACTGGACTGGGATCCGCTCGACGACACCAAGATCTGGCCCGAGAAGGATTTCCCGCTGCGGCACGTGGGCGTCATGACGCTCAACCGCAACGTCCAGGATCACTTCAACGAGAACGAGCAGATCGCCATGGGCACGGGCGTTCTCGTGGACGGGCTCGATTTCTCCGACGACAAGATGCTGGTGGGGCGGACCTTCTCCTATTCCGACACCCAGCGCTACCGCGTCGGTACCAATTATCTGCAGCTGCCGGTGAACCAGGCCAAGAACGCCAAGGTCTCCACCAACCTGAACGGTGGCCAGATGTCCTACCGCCGCGACCTGGCGCCGGGGCAGAACCCGCATGTGAACTACGAGCCGTCGATCCACAACGGGCTGCATGAGGCGCCCCGCGAGGAGCCGAACAACTCGCCCGAGATCCGGGGGCGACTGACCCGCAGCGTGCTTGAGCGCCGCAACGACTACGTTCAGGCGCGGGGCCGCTACTGCACCATGATGGACTGGGAGCGCGACGACCTCGTCCTCAACCTGGGCACGTTGCTCGGCCAGTGCGAGCGCGACGTGCAGGAGCGGATGGTCTGGCACCTCCTGTTGGTCCACGACGATTACGGCACCCGGGTGGGCGAGATGATCGGCATCACGGCGGATGATGTGCGCACCCTCCAGCTGCTGCCGAAGCAGGTGCTGACGGACGAGGATAAGGCTCGTCTGCAGAAGCTCGGCAGGAACGGCGACAAGATCGACCCGACCGTCTGGGGGCAGTGGACGAGTTCCGTGAAGAACTACAAGGCTTCCGCCGAAGAGGTCCTGAGCGGCATGCGCGACGTTCCGACGACCCCTGCAATGGGGCAGGCAGCCGAGTAGTCTACGCGGATCACTCGGGACGGTATAGGAACGGGTCAGGCTTCCTGGCCCGTTCTTCTTTGCGCATCTGCCATCCTGCGGCCCCGCCGGCTGCCCCGGCTCTCCGCATAGGCTTTTGTAAACTCCGCGCCGAAGAGCAGGATCAGGGACGAATAGTAGATCCAGAGCAGGATCGTGATGATCGAGGCGGCGGCTCCATAGCTCGAGGCCACGTTGCTCTTGCCGAGATAGTAGCCGATCAGCAACTTGCCGAGAGTGAACAGGAGGGCGGTCACGAGGGCACCGGTCCAGACGTCGCTCCATTGGAGATCTACGGACGGCAGCAGCTTGAAGATCATCGCGAACAGGAGCGTGGCGACGGCAAAGGCGACGAGGCTGTTGAGGAACCGGAGGATGATCGTCGCGCCTGAGAAATTAGCCTCAAGGTAAGACCCGACGGCCGTGAGGCCCGTATCGATGACCAAGGAGACGAGAAGCAGGAAACCGATGCCCAGCACCAGCGCGAGGCTGATCAGCCTGGTGCGGATGAAGCTCATGACCCCATAGCTGGCTGGCGGTTTCGCCTTCCAGATGATGTTCAGGTTATCCTGGAGCTCGACCACGGCTCCGGTCACCAGGAGCAGAAAGGTGAAGATCCCGACCGTCATGCCGATGATGCCGGAGCCGACATTGCTGGCGCTGGCGATCATCGCCTCAAGCGCCGAGGCTTCGTTGTTGCCGATCATGCCGCCGAGTTCCGCCACGATGGCGCCTTGTGCCGCCTCGCGACCGAAGGCGAGGCCGGCGACCGCGATGGCGGCGAGCAGCATTGGGGCCAGCGAAAAGACCGTGAAGAAGGCGATGGAGGCGCCAAGGCTCATGGCGCGGTCGTTCCACCAGCCTGCGGATGCCACCTTCAAGAGCTGCCATGTTTCGGAGAGCATGCAAGAACCGATCCTGCCGGACGGATCGGTCCGGCCATGCAAGTGTGTTGCCTTGGCCATTAACTGGCCGGCGCTTCCTCTTGTTCCTGCGAAGGTTCAGGACTTCCCAACAGGCCTGAGTGATCGCGGAGGAGCCGGCCATAGCGGTCGCCAGCCCGGCGCAGGCGGGCGACCTCCAGTCCTTCGCCCAGCGCCTCCGCCGCCATCAAGTGAGTGCCCAGCTGAAAAGCGAGATAGCAGGGCAGCATGAAGGCGAGCAGGGCCTGATCGAGCGGTCGCCCGCTCTCCTGCCGGACGATCTGACAGAGCAGCGAGGCTTCGCCTTCCGAGAGGTCCAGTTCGACGATCGCGCCCGCAACGTCCCAGCTCACGTCCTGGTGGCCGACGAGATCATGGGCCGCACCGTGATCGAGTGCATCCGTCTTGATCAGCCTGTTGCCCGAAACGAGCCACTCCCAGGCATGCAGGCGATTGTCGGTGGAGATCCGGTGCCCGCGGCCTGCAAGAGTGCTCGGATCTGCCAAGGACTGCTCCATGGCTGCCGCCACGTCCTCCCCGAGGGCTTGGCCTGCATTGTAGATCGCCATGTGGCGCAGCGCGTCGAGTGTAGCGCCCTGGTGCTCGGCTGCGGGAAAGTGTCGAGCGCGGAATCC
Organism: Microvirga sp. jy35; assembly: GCF_056148915.1. Lineage (NCBI taxonomy): Bacteria > Pseudomonadati > Pseudomonadota > Alphaproteobacteria > Hyphomicrobiales > Methylobacteriaceae > Microvirga > Microvirga sp. jy35. Next base: position 144,630 of record NZ_JBWBEW010000002.1, read on the forward strand.
CAGATAGGCGCCGACCCGATGAACGAGGCTCTCGCGGCTAATGCAGGCCTGATCGAGCCCGTCTAGGTCTCCATGCCAGCGCTCCACGAGGAAGCCATGGCGGTAGCCGACGGGCTGCGGCGTAAAACCCGCCTCATGAAGCCGGCGGGCCATCTTGAGTTTCCGTGCGCTGGTCTCGCCCAAGCCAGCAAATTTCACCAGCCAGGTCGCCCCGTTTGCGCGGGCCAGGAACTTGCGCCGTTCCTGCTGGATGTTTGCCGGTGGCCACGAGCCTTCGTCCGAGTAGCGTCGGGATCGCCAGGCACCTCCCGAAATCTCCTCCAGTGGCCCCTCCAACGGGCCCAGGAGGTCCTCCATCCAGCTCTCGATGCGGCGGGGAGGCGGCCCCCGTAGCAGGAAATCGTCCATGGTGATGACATGACGCGGAGCGGAGCTCCACCGCGCCCGGTGCTTGGCGCTGGCCTGCGGACCGAGCGAGCCGCCGTGGCTCGGGAAGAAGTGGATCTGGTCCCGCGGAACTCCGGCTTCTTCCAGCCAGTCGGCCACGGCTCCGAACGAGCTGCCCGACAGGCCCGGCCCCTCGTCGACGATGGCAAAGGTCTTCTCCCGACCGGCCGCTAGGCTCTTCGTGAGGTCCGGATCGACCCTCACTTCGCGTCCGAAGGGATGGCCGACCGGGCGCAGGGTGAAGGGAGCAGGGGCGCCGAGTTCTGCCGCCACGAGGGCACTCAGGCCCGCGCCGATGCTGCGGATGCCGATAACCTGGGTATCCCGCCCCAGACCCGACGCCCTGGCCGCTTCCAGGTAGCTTTCCGGATAGAGGGCATAAAAGGCATAGCCCTCCGCCTGCTTGGTCCGAATGGTTCGCGACCGATCGAACCCGTGAAGCTTCTCGAAAAAGGAATCGGGCAGCGGCGAAAGCTGCCTGAAGCCGCTGCGCCAGGACTCTCCCAGGGCGCGCGCGATTGCGGAAAGGCATTCCATTCCTGCTTCGTGGTCTTGGGTGCGGGCGTCAAAGCCGCGTTCATGGAACTCCGCATCGATGATGCCCTGGACGAGTTCGCTCGCGCTGATGAACGCTGTGACGAGAACCCCATGCCGTTCGATGCCCGACGGCATGGAGGATGCCTCAGACAGAAGAGCCATGACGGCAGCCTGCTTGGCTCCGACCGTCTCGACCGTCTCGATATCGCCGTAGACCAGCATCGGGGCTGCTTGCGGAACTCTAGGCAGCAGCCTCCTGCTTCAGCGAGGCCATATCGATCACGAAACGGTATTTGACGTCGCTCTTGAGCATCCGCTCATAGGCTTCGTTAATCCTCTGGATGGGGATGATCTCGATCTCGGCGGTAATTCCGTGCTGGGCGCAGAAGTCGAGCATTTCCTGCGTCTCCGCGATCCCGCCGATCAGGGAGCCGGCGAGCTGGCGCCGCTTCATGATCAGGTTGAAGACGGTGGTGGCCGGATGCGGTTCAGCGGGAGCGCCGACGAGCACCATGGCCCCGTCACGGGCGAGCAGCACGAGGTAGCTGTCGAGGTCATGCGGGGCCGCGACCGTGTCGAGGATGAAGTCGAAGCTGTTGCGGTGCGCCTTCATGGCTTCCCGGTCCTTGGAGACGACCACTTCGTGGGCCCCCAGCTTCAGCGCATCCTCGCGCTTGTTGGGAGAGGTGGTGAAGAGCACCACATGCGCGCCCATTGCGCGGGCAAGCTTCACGGCCATGTGGCCAAGGCCGCCCAGGCCCACGACCCCGACCTTCTGGCCAGGCTGAACGCGCCAGCGGCGCAGGGGCGAGAATGTGGTGATGCCGGCGCACAGGAGCGGCGCCGCCGCGGCTGGATCGAGGCCATCCGGCACCCGCAGGACGAAGCTCTCATCGACCACGATGGCGTCGGAATAGCCGCCATAGGTATTGGCGCCCGTGCCCTGCTCCGGGCCGTTGTAGGTACCGGTGAACCCAACCTCGCAGTATTGCTCCAGGCCGTCGCGGCACGAGCGGCAGGTACGGCAGGAATCGACCATGCAGCCGACCCCTACGACATCGCCGGCTTTGAATTTCTGCACCCCTGAGCCGACGCCGGTGACGCGGCCGACGATCTCATGACCCGGCACGCAGGGATAGAGCGTTCCGCCCCATTCCTCCCGGACTGTGTGCAGGTCTGAATGGCAGACGCCACAATAGAGGATCTCGATCTGAACATCGCGCTCACCCGGTTCCCGGCGCTCGAAGCTGAAGGGGGACAGCGGTGTGGATGCATCCTGGGCGGCATAGCCGAAAGCTTTGATCACAGGAAAGTTCTCCGGGTAGAGCGGACTGAAGGGGTAAGTCCCGCTGTGTATTCAGGCGCTACAGACGATAGGCTCCATCGACCCGCCGTCAACGGATGCAGACGGGGTTTGTTCAATGCGGGAGCCAAGCTCTTGCTGCATTGCAGCGCACGGCAGCTTTTCCACATGGTCACGGGCAAGTGAATCACCGGAGTCTGGCTTCCGTTTCGGCCCTCCCCACATCTTAAGTAAGGGCTTATTCTTGCTTGAGGAAAAGGCGCTTCGTGACTGTACGGGCGGCAATGCGGCACACCGAAACGGGTGATTGGTGAGAAACTTTAACTTGCCGTTCCGCCCGCAATCCGCGACGCTGGTTGTCAGGGCGGGCAGACTTCCAAGTCGCACAGACGGACCCGAGATTAGCCCGATCTGTCGCGACCTGTTCACCAGCCGCCGCAACGAAAGGGTTACGCCGCACCATTTGGCCGCATCATCGTATCGCATGGTCTGGGCAACCTTAGCGGTGCACAATAGTTGTCTCTGAGAGGGATTGGATTTCGGTGGCGCCATGCTTCATTCCGACGACCTGTTCTCGAGTTTCTTGAAGGCCTATGAGACCCGCCGCGAGGCGGAGATGTCCCTGGCGGAATACCTGGAAGGGTGCCGCACCGATCCCATGATGTATGCAAGCGCTCCAGAGCGCATCCTGGCGGCCATCGGCGAACCTCAACTCGTCGATACCTCGAAGGACGCGCGGCTCGGCCGCATCTTCATGAACCGTACCATCCGGGTCTATCCGGCCTTCTCCGAATTCTACGGCATGGAAGAGACGATCGAGATGATCGTCAGCTTCTTCCGTCACGCGGCCCAGGGGCTCGAGGAGCGCAAGCAGATCCTCTACCTGCTCGGCCCCGTCGGCGGCGGCAAATCCTCCCTGGCCGAGCGTCTGAAGGCCCTGATGGAGGTCAACCCCATCTATGTTCTGAAAGCCGGCGACGAGATCAGTCCGGTCTTCGAAAGCCCGCTTGCATTGTTCGATCCGGAGCAGATGGGCTCCGTGCTGGAGGAGCGCTACGGCATTCCCCGGCGGCGCCTGACCAATCTGCTCAGCCCCTGGGCGATCAAGCGCCTCGACGAGTTCAAGGGCGACATTTCCAAGTTCCGGGTGGTCAAGATCAACCCGTCCCGGATGCGACAGATCGGCGTCGCCAAGACGGAGCCGGGCGACGAGAACAACCAGGACATCTCGTCCCTCGTCGGCAAGGTCGACATCCGCAAGCTCGAGACGCTCTCCCAGAACGATCCCGACGCCTACAGCTATTCCGGCGGCCTCAACCGGGCGAACCAGGGCATCCTGGAATTCGTCGAGATGTTCAAGGCGCCGATCAAGATGCTTCACCCCCTGCTCACGGCGACGCAGGAAGGGAATTATGTCGGCACGGAGAACATCGGCTCCATCCCGTTTACTGGCATCATCCTGGCCCATTCCAACGAAGCGGAGTGGCAGACTTTCCGCACCAACAAGAACAACGAGGCGTTCATCGACCGCATCTACGTGATCAAGGTGCCCTACTGCCTGCGGGTCACGGAGGAGCAGAAGATCTACGAGAAGCTGATCCGCGGCTCCGAGCTGGCTGGCGCACCCTGCGCGCCAGCCACGCTGGAGATGCTGGCCCGGTTCTCCGTGCTGTCGCGCCTGCGGGCGCACGAGAACTCCAACTTCTATTCGAAGATGCGGGTCTATGACGGCGAGAGCCTGCGCGAGGTCGATCCACGCGCCCGCAGTCTGCAGGAATACAAGGACTCGGCCGGCGTCGACGAGGGCATGGACGGGATCTCGACCCGCTTCGCCTTCAAGGTCCTGTCCGCTACCTTCAATCACGACACGATCGAGGTCGCGGCGGATCCGGTGCACCTCATGTATGTGCTCGAACAGTCGCTCCGTCGCGAGCAGCTGCCGCAGGACGTGGAGCGGCGCTATCTGGAATTCATCAAGGCGGAGCTTGCCCCGCGTTATGCCGACTTCATCGGGCATGAGATCCAGAAGGCCTATCTCGAATCCTACCATGACTACGGTCAGAACCTGTTCGACCGCTATGTGGCCTATGCGGATGCGTGGATCGAGGACCAGGACTTCAAGGATCCCGATACCGGCCAGCTTCTCAACCGGGAGCTCCTGAACCAGGAGCTGACCAAGGTCGAGAAGCCGGCGGGTATCGCCAATCCGAAGGACTTCCGCAACGAGGTCGTGAAGTTCTCGCTGCGGGCGCGGGCCGGCAACAACGGCCGCAATCCGTCCTGGACGAGCTACGAGAAGATCCGCGACGTGATCGAACGCCGGATGTTCTCCCAGGTGGAGGAACTCCTGCCGGTGATCAGCTTCGGCTCCAAGAAGGATGGCGAGACCGAGAAGAAGCACGGGGAGTTCGTGCAACGGATGATGGAGCGTGGCTACACCGAGCGCCAGGTCCGGCGCCTCGTGGAGTGGTACATGCGGGTGAAGCAGGCGGGCTGACAGAAAACGGAGGCAGATCAGGCGTTCCTATGTACATCATCGACCGGCGCCTCAATCCAGGAGGCAAGAGTCTGGCGAACCGCCAACGCTTCCTTCGCCGCGCCAAGGCGCAGATCCAGAGGGCGGTGCGCCAGACCGCAGGAGACCGGGACATCACCGATCTCGAAAGGGGAGGCGAGGTCTCGATCCCGGCCGAGGGTGTTCGCGAGCCCAGCTTCCGGCGCTCGGGCGAAGGGGGCGTGCACGATCACATCCTGCCCGGCAACAAGCGCTTCGTCGAAGGCGATACGGTCGATCGCCCGCCCGGCGGCGGGGGCGGCAGCTCTGCCGGCGGTGATAACGGGGAAGGCGAGGACGACTTCCGCTTCGCCCTGACTCGCGACGAGTTCCTCGATCTTTTTCTTGATGACCTCGAGCTTCCCGACCTCGCCAAGCGGCGGGTTGCCACGGTCGAGACCCAGGGCGTGCGGCGGGCCGGCTACACGGTCACGGGCTCCCCGGTGAACCTGGCGCTGCTGCGCTCCATGCGGAACGCCCTGTCGCGCCGCATCGCCTTGCGGCGCCCCAAGCCCGAGGAACTGCTGCGCCTCCAGGAAGAGATCGACCGCCTCGAGAAGCAGGAAGGACCGTCCGAGCATCTCACCGCGCTGCGGCAGGAACTCGAACAGCTGAAGCTGCGCACCAAACGCTTCCCGTATATCGATCCCATCGATTTGCGCTATCGCCGCTTCGAGCCGGTCTCCCGGCCGGTCGCGCAGGCGGTGATGTTCTGCCTGATGGACGTATCGGGCTCCATGACGGAACACATGAAGGATCTGGCCAAGCGGTTCTACATGCTGCTCTACATCTTCCTGACGCGCCGCTACAAGCACGTGGAGATCGTGTTCATCCGGCACACCCACGAGGCGAAGGAGGTGGACGAGGAAACCTTCTTCAACAGCCCCGAGACGGGCGGCACCGTGGTGTCCTCGGCCCTGCGCGAGATGCAGCGGATCGTGGAGGAGCGCTATTCGCCTGACAGCTGGAACATCTACGCGGCCCAGGCCTCGGACGGCGACAACTCCCCGAACGACGGCAGCACCAGCGCTGCCTTGCTCCGCGACGTAATCCTGCCCGTCTGCCAGTACTATGCCTACCTGGAGGTCGGCAGCGACAGCGACCGGATGCAGACCGGCTTTATAAACCACAAGACATCTCTGTGGCAGACCTACGAGACGCTGCAGGAGCAGGGAGCATACCTTGCCATGCGCAAGGTGAACCACCGCCGCGAGATCTATCCCGTTTTCCGCGAACTCTTCCGCCGGCGTGACGCGGAGGCAGGAGCCAGGGTGCCATGAGCGTGATGGAGCGCGATCACCTGCTGTTTGAGGGTGCCGATTGGGATTTCGGCACCATCCAGCGCATCCACGATGCCGTCGAGAGGATCGGCGTCGGGGAAATGGGGCTCGACGTCTACCCGAACCAGATCGAGGTGATCACCGCCGAGCAGATGCTTGACGCCTATGCCTCGATTGGCATGCCTCTGTTCTACAAGCACTGGTCCTTCGGCAAGCGCTTTGCCCTTCATGAGGCGAGCTACCGCCAGGGGTTCATGGGGCTGGCCTACGAGATCGTCATTAATTCGAACCCGTGCATCTCCTACATCATGGAGGAGAACTCGGCCACGATGCAGACGCTCGTGATCGCCCATGCCGCATTCGGGCACAACCACTTCTTCAAGAACAACTATCTGTTCCAGGAGTGGACGGACGCCGACGGAATCCTGGACTATCTCGAATTCGCCAAGGGCTACATTACCCGCTGCGAGGAGCGTTATGGACACGCCGCCGTGGAGCGCGTGCTCGATGCCGCCCATGCGCTGATGTCCCATGGCGTCCACCGCTACCCGCGCAAGAAACGCCCTGACCTGCGCTCCGAGGAGCGGCGGGAGAAGGAGCGTCACCTTCATCTGGAGCAGACCTTCAACGATCTCTGGCGCACGGTGCCCACAAAGGGGGCTGCCGCAAAGCCGCAATTGAGCGATGAGCGCCGCCGTGCCCTCCTTGAACTGCCGCAGGAAAATCTCCTCTACTTCCTCGAGAAGTCCGCACCCCGCCTACAGCCCTGGCAGCGGGAGATTCTGCGCATCGTTCGCCAGATCGCCCAGTACTTCTATCCGCAGCGGCAGACCAAGGTGATGAACGAGGGCTGCGCCACCTACTGCCATTACCGCATCATGACCCGCCTGCACGAGACGGGGCAGATCAGCGACGGTGCCTTCCTGGAGTTCCTGCAGTCGCACACGAACGTGACGCGCCAGCCCGAATTCGACGATCCGCATTATGGCGGCATCAATCCCTATGCTCTGGGTTTCGGCATGATGCAGGACATTGAGCGCATCTGCACCAAGCCTACGGTCGAGGACCGGGAGTGGTTCCCCGAGATCGCCGGCAGCGGCGACGCCATGGCGGTCCTGCGCGATGTGTGGGCGAACTACCGGGACGAGAGCTTCATCTCGCAATACTTGAGCCCGCGTCTGATCCGGCAGTGGCGCATGTTCCATCTCGTGGACGATCCTGACCAGCCCGAACTCAGGATCGAGGCCATTCACGACGACCGCGGCTATCGCCGACTGCGGCGCTCCCTCTCGCGCCATTACGATGTCGGCTGGAGCGATCCCGATATTCAGGTGATCGATGTGGACCTCGCCGGAGACCGTCGCTTGATCCTCCACCATCATGTGCTCAATCGAACTCTGCTCCATAAGGACGATGCTCTGAGGGTGCTGCAGATGGTGGCTAATCTTTGGGGTTATGCGGTCGTGCTCAAGGAGGTCGAGCCCGCTACCGGGGCGATCTTCCAGGAGCATGTGGCGCATCCGCACGAAACTCTCTTCTGAGCGGCTGCTTTGACGCAAAAAAGCCAGGGACTCGCGGGATCATAGGTTTCCCTGGGCTCGGCCCTGGATTTCAGGGTCGGCTCCCTTGCAGGAGAATACCTATGGAACACAAGCCTGTAGAGAAGCTGCGTAGCGTCGCTGAGGTGCATGAGTTCAACCAAGGTTTCCTGTCCCGCCGCGAACGCCTTGAGCGCTGGGCGGAAGTGCTGGAGCGCCAGCCAAAGCGGCGCTTAAGGTCTCTGGGCGAGATCGAGTTCGTTCCGAAAGACAAACGGCCGCAACTGAGGTCGGACGAGTCGCCGCTCACGGTTGCCTTCGAAGACCCGATCCTGCGCGCTGCAGGCTTGAAGGGTGACACGCTCGGAGACGCCATGGAGTTCTTCGAACTCTCCGAGGGAGCCTCCCACCGCCTTCTCTGCTCCTGCATGAACGGCTGGAGCATGGAGGCCGGGACGACCGCCCGGAAAGTGAATCGCATTGCGAACCCTGATCATCGGCTCACGTTATTGACGGCAGCCGGGCTGCTGACTGCGGCACCCGCTGTGTTCTATATGCTGAGCTGAAGGAACGCTGCAGCATCGAGCCCTCTCAGGACATGAGGGCTCGATGGCTGGCCGATGTAGGGGCAACGGGAATGACGAAAGAGCCGGCGCGTCGTATCGGGCTGCCTTGGTACCGACGTGAGGATTATCCCCGCATCCGCGAGATGATGGCCGACAGGCACAATCTGGCGCCCACCTATGAGAGCTGGCTTGCGGCTGCCGAGAACAATGAAACCGTCGGGAGGGAGGCCGGTCTTCAGGTCAGTCGCATCCTGATCGAGCCTGAGGCCTTTACCCGCTGGTGCGCGGAGAAGGGTATGGAGCCCGACAGCGCAGCACGCAGAGACTACGTCGCCGAGAAAAACTCCGAAACCGCGCCCTGATCGCGGTCCTAAAGCCAAGCCTTGAAGTCTCCTCCCCGGTTCCTAGTTGCTCGGACATCATGGTGGAGGGACACCCTTGCTGAACGAAAACGGCACGAGCAGCGATATTTCCACTCTCGCGCACAAGAGCGATCGAGCCGGAGCGGCTCAATCCATGCGGGCGGCTATTCTCACGGGACCTGGACAGATCGAGGTACGCCAGGTGGCGCGCCCGGAGCCTGGTCCCGGTCAGGTGCGCCTGCGTCTGGAAGGGTGCGGCGTCTGCGCGTCCAATCTCACGCCCTGGGCCGGACCCGAATGGATGCGGTATCCCACCGAACCGGGCGCGCTTGGGCATGAAGCCTGGGGCTTCGTGGACGCTCTCGGCGAGGGTGTCGAGGGACTGACGGTTGGTGATCGCGTCGCGGCGCTCTCCTACAAGTCCTATGCCGAGTACGATCTCGCGGATGAAGGCGCCGTGGTGCGGCTGCCGGAAACACTTGCAGGGCAGCCGTTTCCCGGCGAGCCGCTCGGCTGCGCCATGAACATCTTCCGTCGCAGCGAGATCGAAGCCGGGCAGACGGTCGCGATCATCGGCATCGGCTTTCTCGGAGCCATCCTGACGAAGCTTGTCACCGATGCGGGCGCCCGCGTGATCGCGATCTCGCGCCGGCCCTTCTCGCTCGATCTCGCCCGCCGGATGGGCGCTGCCGAGACGATCCCGATGGACGATCATCACGCGATCATCGAGAAGGTGAAGGAACTGACGGGTGGCACGTTCTGTGATCGCGTGATTGAGGCTGTCGGCAAGCAGTGGCCGCTGGATCTTGCAGGCGAACTTACCCGTGAGCGCGGCAAGATCATCGTTGCCGGATACCATCAGGATGGCCCCCGTCAGATCAACATGTGGCTGTGGAATTGGCGGGGCGTCGACGTGATCAATGCCCATGAGCGTGATCCGAAAATCTACATGCAGGGTCTTCGCGAAGCGGTGGACGCGATTGCATCCGGCAGGCTCGATCCGAGTTCCCTCTACACCCACGCCTACCCTCTGGAGAAGCTGGACGAGGCTCTCAACGCCACGCGTGATCGGCCGGACGGCTTTCTCAAAGCTCTGGTGACCTACTGATGACGCAGCAGGCCCTTCTCAAGGAAAAGTCCGAACCATCATTGGGCCGTCCTCGCCTCGGCTTCCTCGGCGTCGGCTGGATCGGCCGGCACCGCATGCAGGCGATCCTCGGCACGGATGCTGTTGATGTGGCTGCCATTGCCGACCCGTCGTCGGAGATGGCCTCGGAGGCGGGCAAGCAGGCGCCAGATGCGAAGCTGGTCTCGACACTCGACGAGATCCTCGATCAGGGCGTCGACGGTGTGGTGATTGCAACGCCCAGCGCCATGCACGCGGAGCAGTCGATCCGGGCCCTGGAGCGAGGTGTCTCGGTGTTCTGCCAGAAGCCGCTTGGGCGGAACGCCGCGGAGGTGCAGGCGGTGGTCGATGCCGCGCGCAGGGCCGATCGGCTGCTCTGCGTCGATCTCTCCTACCGCTTTACGGAAGGCATGCGCCGCATCCGCGAGATTATCGGCTCTGGTGAGCTGGGGCATGTCTACGCCGTGGATCTTGTCTTTCACAACGCCTATGGCCCGGACAAGCCGTGGTTCTACGATCCGGCGCTCTCCGGCGGGGGCTGTGTGATGGATCTCGGCGTCCACCTCGTCGACTTGGCGCTGTGGAGCCTGAGCAACCCCGGAGTTGCCAGCGTCACCAGCAAGCTCTTCGCCGGTGGTTCGCCGCTGAAGGACATGGCCACTCAGGTCGAGGATTATGCGGTTGCGACCGTGGAACTGGAGACGGGCACTGCGGTACAGCTCGCCTGCTCCTGGCGGCTTCAGGCCGGGTGCGATGCGATGATCTCCGCCACATTCTATGGAACGCAGGGCGGTGTGTCATTGCGCAACGTGAACGGCTCGTTCTACGACTTCACCGCCGAGCGCTATCGGGGCACGTTGCGCGAGACGCTAACGACGCCGCCCGATGAATGGGGCGGACGCGCGGCTGCGGATTGGGCCTCTCGCTTGGCGGCAGGCGAACGATTCGACCCTGCGGCGCAGCAGTTGGTGGATGTCGCGAGAGTGCTGGATCGAATCTACGGCCGATGATGCCGTCTGCCGGCGGGATCCTGGAAACGATTAGGGCGGCTGAACCCGGTTCAGCCGCCCTAATCATGAGCGCTGCTCCGTGTGGATTCAGAGCACTTCCAGAATCTTGCTGGTCGGAGCCGACTGGCCCGCAGGCGCATAGCGCCGGATCATGCTGGCGCAGAACTCGGCGAACTCTTCCTTCACCTGCGGGGCGCTGGTGTGATGCGGTGCGATTCCGCGGTGCTCGGGTGTAAAGCAGAACGTCACCGTCACGTCGAATTCGGCAAGTGCTTCCATCTGGCGGTCGAACCACTCCAGCGCATTGGGACGGAAGCTGTCGGCCCAGGACAGGCCGGTGCGCAGATACTTCACGCCCAAACGCTTCATCCACATCACCGCATCATCAAGGCGGTGATCCTCGAAGTGGAACCACTGGCACAGGCCCATCTGGGAAGCGTACTTCGCATATTCCTCGAGAGAGGGCTTGGGCGTGCCGTCCTCGCGCAGCAGCCCCATGTAGAAGTGGCGGTAATACGAGGACCCTTCAGCCTCCCGGTGCCGCGTGGTCGCCTCCCAGGCGCGGGGCAAATCGTACAGGCTGTACCAGTGGATCTTCGGCACTTTGCCGATGAGGAGCTCTGCGGTTCTATTGAGGCCCCAGACCTGCACTTCCTCGGCTCCGAAGGTCGAGATGCCGACTTCGCTGACCCAAATGGGCTTGTCCGTCACCGCTCGGATCTCATCGATCTTCGCCGGCCAATCATGGATCTGCCAGAGGTTCCAGTCGAGTGGGAAGCCGTGAACGGCCACGACGTCGAGATGATCGAGGGCGCCGTGGCCCTCCAGCTTCTTGATGAAGCCGGGATCGATTGGCGAGATGCCGCCGAGTGCGCGGGGCAGGTTGGGATTCTCAGCCTTGATCGCTTGTCCGGCGGCAATCACCATCTCGGAAAAGAGCTTCCAATCCGGGTCGATCTCCGGATCCCAGTGGGATTTGTTGTTCGGCTCGTTCCAGATCATTGCAGCTTCGATCATGCGGTTCTCCCTTGGGCCGGGTAGACGGCGCCCGCTCCAGGCGGGGCATCGACACGGCGACAGATGTAAACTTCGGCTTCCGGATGCTGGACGATCTCGAATCCGGCGCTGCGGAGCATGGCTTCTACGCAAGCCGAGTTCGGTGCCCACCAGTTGGTCGGGTCATCCGCATAGCGATGTTCGATGAAGTGCATCTTCGGGTAGCGCGGATCGTCGAAATGGTCCGTCTGCCAGAAGGTGTAGTTCTCCTCGACCGGCATGGTTTCCGCCGATCCACGCTGCATAGACTGGAATACGAGAAGATCCCTGGCGACATGCTCGTGAATAAGGTCGAGGGCGAGAAGCGGATGGCGCAGATGGTAGAGGACGCCCATGAAGAGCACCACGTCGAACTTTTCGCCAAGCCGCCCGACATCATAGACCGACAGCTTCTGAAACTCGATGTCGTAGCCCATTGTCTGAGCAGCGAAGCGCGCCTGAGCAAGATAAGCCTCGTCGAAATCGACTCCCAGTACGCGCTCCGCCCCACGCTTCTTCATCTCCATGGAGTAGAAGCCGCCATTGCAGCCGATGTCGAGAACGCTCTTGCCGGTAAGGTCCTGCGGAATTGCCTCGGCGAATTGCTGCCACTTCACGGCAGGGTAATTGCCGAGGAAGTGACTGGGGGCGGTCCAGACGCCGCCTTTCAGCTCGATGTTGTGAAACCAGGGGCCAAGCGCTTCGGCTTTCCGGCGGATTTCTTCCGGTGGCATCGGATCGATCGCATTCATCGTGGAGTCTACTCCCTGCTCAAATCGTGGAGGCCGCGGGGCAGCCGGCCGGCAGGCCAACCCAACGCAACCCGCGCGCCTGTGACGTTCTCCTGCTGGGCCGCCTCACTCAGCAAGCCGATAGCGGATCGGTAGCCATGCAGCGTTCCGACATCGACATAGGATACGCCGGCCTTGACCCCGATGGCCTCGCCGCCTTGAGCAAGATAGGCGTTCACCAGGGTGCCGAAATACTCATCCTGGCGGTCGCGGGAGAGCCAGAGCTGGCGCAGCGCCTCGAGCACATGGCCCGGCATCCTGAAGGCGCCCCAGATCCAGCGCGACGAAGCATCATCCCGCTTCACCTGGATCTCCTGTACATGCATCGTCTCGTCCAGGACCACCGCGTCGAAGACCTGCGGGTTGTCGACAGGAAAGAGAAGGAATGAGAGTATTCCCTCCGGCAGTTCCGCGAGAGCCTTCTCCGGGAACCAGACCGTGTCCGGCAAGCCAACGATCACGCTCTCCTCGGCCGGGATCAGGGGAGCTGCACGGAACACAGCATCGCATAATCCGCTCGCCTGCGGCTGGACCACATAGGCGATGGAGGCGGTCCCGTAGCTTGCGCCATAGTACTCCATGATGTCGGACTTGCCCGGGGAGATCACGAAGCAGATCTTGTCGGCGCCGCCATGGATCATGCGCTCGACAAGGTATTCGCTGACCGCACAGGGGCGCTCTACGCCGTTGTCGAGACGGCTTCCCACCGGAAGAAGCTCCTTCGAGAAGGCCAGCGGCTGGATGCGACTGCCGATCCCTGCTGCAGGAATGATACCCCACATGGTCAGGCCTCCATCATGGCGGCGGGGCCACCGGTCGAAGATGGGATGGAACTGGCGCTCTCCAGCAGGATCTCAAGCTCGCGGGCCCGTTGCTCCGCGGTATGGTCCGCGAGCACCCGCTCACGGCCAGCGCTGGCAACGCGTTTCAGCTCGGCATCCGTGAGATCGAGAGCACCGACCGTATCGTCACTTGTTTCCGCAATGAGGATCTCCTGGCCGGGCTGGAAGAAGCTGTCGAGGCCTTCCCAATTGTCTGTGAGGATCGGTGTGCCGCAGGCTGCCGCCTCGAACAAGCGTCCCGAGGGGCACCAGCCCATCTCCGCCATAGCCTGCCGGGTGATGTTGAGCGTCAGGCGCGAGGAGGAGAAGAAAGCGGGGTGCTCCGGCGGCGGCAGATGTCGGACGAAAGAGATGTTGGCCTGCCAGGGGAAGTCGGCTGGATATTGCGCTCCTCCGATCAGGAAGTGGTGATCCGGCCGCAAGCCTGCAGGATCGATGAACAGGCGTTGCAGGGCGGCTTGCCGGTCCGCCGCATAGGTGCCGAGATAGGAAAGGTCCGAGACATAATGCTCTACCGGCTGCACCGGGTGGTGCACGTCGGGATCCACGTGCCCGTAAAGGGGCGCAACGCGGCGGGCCCCGAGCTCAGACTGAAGCCTGTCGAGGGCGCAACCGCCCGTGTAGCTGAGCGCCAGATCGAAGTCGCGCAGGCCCCGCGGGCTGATGTAGCTAATGGACTCTCCTGCTTCCAGGCGCGAGAAGGTAACCGGAGTGTCAAGATCGTAGAACACATGGAGCGGACGTGGTGCGTCGAGCAGGAGTTTGCTCGCTGCGATGCCGTCCGGGCAATAGGAGGTTGCCATGGCCACGTCTGCGTCGGCCAGTTCGGCCTCGGCCCGCCGGCGGATATCGCTCCAATCCTGATAGAGGACGAGCTCGCCGCCCGGGATTTCGAAGAGATCCCGGTTAGCGGAATAATAGGGCACATCCTTTTCGAAGAACACGACTCTGTGTCCCCGCTTCGCGAGCGCCCGGACAAGACCTCGCCAGAGGGTCGCGTGGCCATTTCCCCAGGATGAGGAGATCGTGAGGCCGAAAATGACGATCTTCATGCGGGCACGACCTCGTTCAGACGCAACACTTTCGAGCCCCAGTCGCCGACCACGAGGGTGCTGATGGAGGCAGGGTCGATGTCGAAGCGTGCATAGGCGTCGAGCGGCAGGCCGAGATGATAGAGCAGGGCGGCCTTGATGACGTCGCTGTGGCTGACGAGGATGACGCAGCGATCAGAATGGCGGCTGCGCAACTGCTCCAGTACGCCGACGATCCGGATCTGCGCTTCAAGCATCGTCTCCCCATAGGGCGGGCGGCTGTTGCTGCGGGCATTGTTCCATGCCGCCCAGCGGGGATCCTGCGCCAGAGCCTCGAAGCTCGTGCCGGACCAAGCTCCGAAGTCGATCTCGGCGATGTCCTCGCAGAATCCGAGCTCCTGGCCGAGACGGGCCGCAATGGGTTCGGAGGTCTCTACGGCCCGCTCGAGCGGGCTTGTCTGAATGCTGGCTATGTTCTCGTTGGCGAAGCGCGCCGCCAGACGTTCAGCCTGGGCCTTCCCGATTGTGCCGAGATGCACACCCGGCATGCGGCCGCACAAAATGGTGCCGACCCGGTCATGGGCTGCATGGCGCACGAGATGGAACGTGGTGGTCACGTCCAGGCACCCCTATTCTTCGTCGCCATCAATGAACCGGATGGTTCTCTCGCGAGCTTCGTTGTCGGTGAATTGCTGCGGCGGTGACTTCATGAAGTAGCTGGAGGGGCCGGTCAGTGCGCCTCCGATCTTGCGATCCAAGGCAAGCTTCGCGCAGCGGACGGCATCGATCACGATTCCAGCGGAGTTGGGCGAGTCCCAGACTTCCAGCTTCACCTCCATGTTCAGCGGCACGCCGCCGAAAGCGGTGCCTTCCAGGCGGATATAGGCCCATTTGCGATCCGTGAGCCACGGCACGTGGTCGCTGGGGCCTACATGGATGTCGTTGGCGGGCAGGGGGATGTCGAGCTGGCTGGATACAGCCTGAGTCTTCGAGATCTTCTTGGATTCAAGCCGCTCTCGCTCCAGCATGTTCTGGAAATCGGTGTTGCCGCCGAAGTTGAGCTGATAGGTACGATCAAGCCGCACGCCGCGCTCGCGGAAGAGATTGGCCAGCACGCGATGGACGATGGTGGCGCCGACCTGGCTCTTGATGTCGTCGCCCACGATGGGCAGCCTGCGCTCCTCGAAGCGCTTGCGCCATTCCGGGTTGGAGGCGATGAAGACCGGAATGCAGTTGACGAAGGCGCAGCCCGCCTCCAGCGCCCGTTCGGCATACCATTCTGTCGCCTTCTGGGATCCTACGGGCAGATAGGAGACCAGGACATCCGTCTTGGACTGCCGCAGGATCTCCGTGACATCAGCCTCCTCCTGGCCCGATTCCTCGATCTCCTCCCGCAGGTACTTGCCGAGACCGTCGAGGGTCTTGCCGCGATGAACGATGATGCCGCTCTCAGGAACGGGCGCAAAGCGCTGCGTGTTGTTGGGTTCGGCGAAGATCGCCTCGGAGACGTCCCGGCCAACTTTAGAGGCGCTTATGTCAAAGGCCGAAGAGACCTCGACATCGCTGATATGATATCCGCCGATGTCCACGTTCATCAGTCCCGGCACAGGCTCGTTGCCCTTGGCGTCTTTATAATAGGAAAGGCCCTGCATGAAGGACGAGGCACAATTGCCGACGCCCACGATCCCGACGCGGACCTTTCTCGAACTCATGGCAGTTTCTCCCTTGTGCGCCCGGACAATTGCCTGCACTCTTGAGGCGCCTCCAGAGGCGGCAACGGGCAAAGACCGGGCGGCATCGTCCCAAGCTTGGCCGTCAACGTTCGGGAAAGGTATGTAGTTCCCTCTCTCGATTCCTGCCTTGGGTCTCTTGTCTTAGCGCGTCGGCGCCCAAACTACTCAGCAGGTGCAGGAACAAAGATGAAGCCTCGGCGTTTCCACAGCGAAAGGCCAAGCTTGCAAGGGATATACATGGCGGGACTGGTTGCCTGATGGGTCCCGCCTTTGCCTGTTCATGTCTGGAATATGCGGATGTCTCGCGTCGCTTTTCCGGTCAGGAAACGGGCTTCGGTTCCCGGTCGACCATTTGGCTTGCAGATCAGTGAACAGATCCGGAGGCATCTCGTGACGGAAACCATCCTCATTACCGGCGGTGCAGGCTTCATTGGACGTTACGTTGCTCGCGCCTGCCTGGAGCGCGGTCACCGGGTTCGGGTGCTCGACAGCCTCATCGAGCAGGTTCACGGCGACAAGACGCAGGCCGACGGACTCGATCCCGAGGTCGAGGTCGTCGTTGGCGACGTGCGCGACGAGACGGCGGTCCTGAGGGCGCTGAAGGGGGCCACGAAGGTGGTCCACCTCGCGGCGGAGGTCGGCGTCGGCCAGAGCATGTATGCCGTCGACCGTTATGTCTCTGTCAACGATTACGGCACCGCAGTGCTGTTCCAGCAGCTCATCGATAATCCGGTCAAGCGGGTGGTCGTCGCCTCGTCCATGAGCATCTATGGCGAGGGCCTCTACAAGGATGCCGAAGGCCGCATCCGTGAGGATGTCGCACGCACGCCGCGCGCGAGCGAGAGCGACCCCTGGGATCCCCTCGACGAGCAGGGGCGCCCCCTCGTCCCGGTGCCGACGCCGGAATGGAAGAAGCCGGCGCTCGCTTCCGTCTACGCCCTGTCGAAATATGTCCAGGAGCGACTGACCCTGACCCTCTGCCCAGCTTACGGAATGGAGGGTGTCGCACTCCGGCTCTGGAACGCCTATGGCCCCGGGCAGGCACTGTCCAACCCCTATACCGGCGTTCTCGCGATCTTTGCCTCGCGGCTTCATAACGGTCAGCCGCCGATGATCTTCGAGGACGGACAGCAGCGCCGCGACTTCGTGCATGTCGAAGATGTGGCGCAGGCCTTCGTTCTGGCCCTTGAGCATGAGAAGGCGCCGGGCGGCGTCTACAATGTCGGCAGCGGCCAGGATCGCACCGTTTCCGAGGTGGCGGAGCTGCTGTCCCACGCCATGAACCGCCCCATGGCGCCGGAGATTGCCGGCAAGGCGCGCATCGGCGATATCCGTCATTGCATTGCCGACATCACGAAGATCCGTGAGGAGCTGGGTTACAGCCCTAATAAGGACTTCTCGGAGGGCTTGGCGGAACTCGCCGAATGGGTTGCCAAGCAGGAAGCCAAGGATCTCGTGCAGGAGGCCCGCAAGGAGCTGGAAGCGAGAGGCCTGGTGGCATGAAAGCAACCGACACGCCTCCCGGTGCCCCTGCCATCCTCCGTCGGAGGCCAGTTCTGGTCACCGGCGGTGCGGGCTTCATCGGGTCCAATCTCGCCGACCGCTTTGCAGGCGAGGGTCACGACGTTCTGGTTTATGACGCGCTGGCGCGTCCCGGCGTCGACCGCAATCTGGAATGGCTGAAGAAGCGGCATCCGAGCAAGATCTCGGCCGTCGTCGGCGACATCCGGGACGAGACGGCTGTGGCCGATGCCGCGGGTGAGGCGCAGGCCGTGTTCCACATGGCGGCGCAGGTCGCCGTCACGACGAGCCTCGTCGATCCGCGCGAGGATTTCGAGATCAATATCCGCGGCACCCTGAATCTGCTCGATGCGCTCCGGCAGCGGAATGAGCGGGTGCCGCTGATCTTCGCTTCCACCAACAAGGTCTATGGCGACCTTGCTGATGTGGAGCTTGAGAAGACGAACGACGCCTACAAGCCCCGCAACCCCGCTGTCCGGGATGCGGGCATCGGCGAGACGCGGCCGCTCGATTTCCATACGCCGTACGGCTGCTCCAAGGGAGCGGCCGATCAGTATGTTCTGGACTATGCCCGCTCCTTCGACATTCCCACCTGCGTGATGCGCATGAGCTGCATCTACGGCCAGCGGCAGATGGGAACCGAGGACCAGGGCTGGGTCGCACACTTCCTGATCCGCGCTCTCGAGGGCGAGCCCATCACGATCTACGGCGACGGCTGTCAGGTCCGAGACGTGCTCAACATATCCGATGCGGTCGATGCCTACGCGGCCGCGTGGGCGCGGATCGATGCGGTCCAAGGCAAGGCTTTCAACCTCGGTGGAGGGCCGACGAATGCCATCAGCCTGCGCCAGCTCATCACCCATATCGAGGATGTGATCGGCCGCCCAGTCGAGACAATCTACTCAGACTGGCGGGCCGGCGATCAGCGCTACTACGTCTCCGATACCCGACTCGTGACGCGGGAACTCGGCCTGAAGCAGCCGACCTCATGGCTCAAGGGCGTCGCCGCTCTTGCAGAATGGCTACAGGCGGAGAGGGGGCTCGCGCGGCCGGAATCGGCTCCCCGTCTGCGGGCTGCCGAGGCTCTGTCATGAAAGCGGGCCGTGGGCTTAGGTTGCGTACCCTCGAGAGCTGCAATGGCCGCACCTGAAGTTGCGACGAACCTGCATGTACTCATGACGGCCGATGCGGTCGGCGGGGTTTGGCAATATGCCATCGACCTCGCCGGTGGCCTGCGAGCGCAAGGTGTCAGAATGACGATTGCGGTCCTGGGCCCTGCGCCTTCAGCGGCTCAGCAGGCCGAGGCCGAAGCGGCTGGTGCGGAGCTCGTCGCAACGGGCCTGCCTCTCGACTGGACTGCACTTCATCAAAGCGAAGTGGAAGAGGCCGGTCACGCCATCGCGCGCCTTGCAGCGCAGGTTCGGCCGGACCTCGTTCATCTCAATGCGCCCGCGCTGGCAGCCGATGCAGAATTCGATGTGCCAATTGTGGCTGCATGCCATTCCTGCGTTGCCACTTGGTGGCGGGCCGTCAAAGATGGGCCCTTGCCGAACGATTTCATCTGGCGCACGGACCTCGTGCGGCAGGGGTATGCTTCTGCGAGCCAGCTTCTGGCGCCCACCCTCGCATTTGCTCAGGCGACTGCTGAAACCTATGGCCTCGCGCAGCTCCCAACAATCGTGAGAAACGGAAGGCGCGTCCTGTCAGGTCAGACGGATGCTCGCTCAGAGCCGTTCGTCTTCACTGCAGGGCGCCTCTGGGACGAAGGAAAGAACTTCGCCACCATTGATCGTATGGCTGCGCGCCTGTCGGTCCCGGTCGTCGCTGCTGGCCCGCTGCAGGGGCCGAATGGCGTGCACGTCGAGGCCCACCATGCCAAGCCTCTTGGCCGCTTGAGCGATGCGGATGTTGCACGCCAGCTCATCAAGCAGCCGATCTTCGTGTCGACGGCGCTCTACGAGCCGTTCGGCCTTGCTGTGCTGGAGGCGGCCCAGGCCGGCTGTGCCCTTGTCCTCTCAGACATCCCGACCTTCCGTGAGCTCTGGGAGGGCGCGGCGCTGTTCGTCGACCCAAGGAATGAACATGAGGCTGCCGATGCCGTCGAGCGTCTGGTGCGGAACCCGGACGCACGAGCCGTCCTGGGGCGTGCAGCCAGAAAGCGGGCCGAAGCTTATGCGGTCGAGGTCATGAGTGAAGGTGTTCTGAGATCCTATCGGTCCGTGCTCGCCGGCACATGCCATGAATCCTCCCTTGAGGGCGCTGCCGCATGAAGTTCGTCTATTTCACCCATTCCCTTGCCTCCTGCTGGAATCACGGCAATGCGCATTTTTTACGTGGTGTGCTGCGCGATCTGGTTCATCGCGGGCATGAGGTGGTGGCTTACGAGCCCAAAGGCTCCTGGAGCCTTGAGAACCTGCTGAAGGATCACGGCGAAGCGGGGCTCAATGCTTATCGCAGTCTCTATCCCGAATTGTCGTCGACCGTCTTCGATCCTGATCTCGATCTGGAAGAGGCGCTCGCCGATGCGGATGTGGTGATCGTCCATGAATGGAACGACCCTTGGCTCGTTGCCGCCATCGGCAAAGTGCGCAGGCAGGGCGGCCGTTTCACGCTTCTCTTTCACGACACGCACCATCGGGCTGTGAGCGATCCCAACGCCATCCGTCAGTTCGATCTCGACGGATATGACGGTGTCCTCGCCTTCGGCGAGACCCTCGCGGAGGTCTATCGCCGCTGGGGCTGGGGCGAGCGCGTTCATGTCTGGCATGAGGCTGCGGATACGCGTCTTTTCCATCCTCCGGCTCAAGAGGGAGAGCGGAAGGGGCTCGTCTGGATCGGCAACTGGGGCGACGGCGAGCGCAGTGATGAACTGGAAAGCTTCCTCTTCCGCCCGTCACAGGCCGTCGGTCTGCCACTGGATATCTATGGAGTCCGCTATCCCGAGCACGCGCTCGAGACTTTGGCCCGTTATGGGATCACCTATCGCGGCTGGCTCCCGAATGCCCGGGCTCCGGAGGTATTCGCCCGTCACCTGGCGACAGTGCATGTGCCGCGCCGCTTCTATGTCGACATGCTGCCGGGCATTCCCACCATTCGCGTGTTCGAAGCCCTCGCTTGCGGCATCCCGCTGATCTCCGCCCCCTGGAGCGACTCGGAAGGCCTGTTCAGCCCGGGAACGGATTATCTCGTCGCGCAGGACGAGGCTGAGATGGCGCGCCATCTCAAGGCTGTGCGCAACGATGCCGAACTGCGCCGCTCATTGGTCGAGAATGGCCTCAACGCCATTCGCAGTCGCCATTCCTGCGCCCACCGGGCCGAAGAGCTTCTTGCCATCCTTGCCACTCACGGCGCCGGAGCGCCGCTGGAGATGTCCGCATGAAAATCGCCTTCTACGGCTCAAGCCTTCTGTCCTCGTACTGGAATGGCGCCGCCACCTATTATCGCGGTCTGCTGAGCGATCTCGCCCGCCGCGGCTACAGCATCACCTTCTACGAGCCGGATGCCTTCGATCGTCAGAAGCACCGCGACATCGATCCGCCGGACTGGGCGGAGGTGAAGGTTTATCCCGCGACTGAGGATGCGATGCGCGGCGTCGTGGCCGAAGCAGCAAAAGCCGATGTGGTGGTGAAGGCCTCCGGCGTGGGCGTTTTCGACAACGAACTTCTCGAAGGAGTTGTGGCCGCCTCGCGTCGGGACGCCATCCGCATCTTCTGGGATGTGGACGCCCCGGCGACCCTCGCCGAGTTGCGCGAAAGCCCGGACCACCCGCTTCACCGCACCATGCCGTCGCTCGATCTGGTGCTCACCTATGGCGGAGGCCCGCCGGTGGTCGCGGCCTATGAGGGATTTGGCGCCCGCCGCTGCATCCCGGTCTATAATGCCTGCGATCCGTCGACCCATCACCCGGTGCCGGCAGAGGAGCGTTTCAAGGCGGATCTGTCCTTCCTCGGCAACCGCCTACCCGACCGCGAAGCCCGCGTGGAGCAGTTCTTCCTGGAATCCGCCGCCCACCTGCCGAACCGCAGCTTCCTCATCGGCGGCAATGGCTGGGAAACCAAAGGCATGCCATCGAACGTGCGCCACATCGGCCATGTCTACACCCGCGATCACAATGCCTTCAACACAAGCCCGCTGGCCGTTCTCAACATTGCTCGCAATTCCATGGCGACGACAGGTTATTCGCCCGCGACCCGTGTCTTCGAGGCAGCAGGTGCCGGCGCGTGCCTGATCACGGATGCCTGGGTCGGACTTGAGCTCTTCCTGAAGGAGGGCGAGGAAGTGCTCGTGGCTCGTGACGGGAAGGATGTGGCCGATCATGTCGAAGCCCTGACTGCCGAGCGCGCCCGCGCCATCGGCGACGCCGCCCGGGCGCGGATCATGGCCGAGCACACCTATACGCGCCGCGGCGCGGAGGTGGACGCAATCCTGCGCGAGGAGGCATCCCTGAAGCGTGAAAGGAGCGTGGCGTGAGCAATCTTCGCGTCATCGTTCTGGGCTTGAGCCTCTCCTCATCGTGGGGAAACGGTCATGCGACGACCTTTCGGGCGTTGCTGAAAGCCTTTGCGGCACGGGGGCACGACATCCTGTTCCTCGAGCGGGACGTGCCCTGGTATGCCTCGCATCGCGATCTGCAAGACCCCGACTTCTGCCGCCTTGAGTTCTACTCCAGCCTGGAGGATCTCAGGCGCTACCGCGATGTGATCGCCGATGCGGATGCGGTCATCGTCGGCTCCTACGTACCCGAGGGCGACCTCGTCGGACAATGGGTGCAGCAGACGGCAAACGGCGTGGTGGCGTTCTACGACATCGATACGCCGGTGACGCTCGCTAAGCTGGAACGGGGCGATTACGAGTATCTCACGCCCGGGCTCATCGGTGATTACGATGTCTACTTCTCATTCACGGGCGGCCCTACCCTCGACCACCTCATGGAGCATTACGGCTCGCCGGCTGCGCGAGCGCTCTATTGCTCTGTTGATCCAATTGCTTATCCCGCGCTCGATCGCGAAAAGCGGTGGGATCTCAGCTATCTCGGAACCTACAGCCCCGACCGGCAGCCGACCCTTGAGCGGCTGCTGATCAAGCCGGCGCGGCGTGCGCCGCATCTGCGTTTCGTCGTGGCAGGCCCGCAATACCCTGCCGATATCGACTGGCCGTCCAATGTGGAACGCATCGACCACGTTCCTCCAGGGGATCATCCGGCCTTCTACGCCCAGAGCCGCTACACGCTCAATGTGACCCGGGCCGACATGATCCGCGCCGGGTACAGCCCGAGCGTCCGCCTCTTCGAGGCAGCGGCCTGCGGAACGCCGATCATTTCCGACATCTGGGATGGTATCGAGACCCTGCTCGAGCCGGGGCAGGACATCGTCCTCGCCGAGAAACCGGATGACGTCCTCGATGTGCTCAGTACATGGGCCGAGACCCGACGGAAGGCTTTGGGCGCCTCGGCACAGAAGCGAATTTTAGCCGAGCACACGGCCGCTCACCGCGCGGCTTCCATGGAGCGGGATCTGCTGGATGCGATGAACCGTCAGCGCAGGGGTTCTTCTCTGGCTTTGGAAGTCGGGGCCTGACTGTGTGAATAGATTCGGAGGACGGCATTGAACCAATGCCAAGCTTCAACGTTGGACCAGACCAGGTTTGTACCTCGGGACCACCGTTGCCGGTCTGAGAAGGAGCGTTTGCATGAAGAACGGTAAGAGCAAGCACGTCCTTGTTGCGGGCGGTGCTGGATTTCTAGGATCCCACCTTTGCGATGCTCTTCTCAGCGAAGGCGCTCACGTGGTCGTTCTCGATAATTTTCAGACAGGGCGAAAACAGAACCTGCGCCATCTGGAACGTGATCCCCGCTTCGACCTTATCGACAGCGATATCATCAAGCCCTTGCCTGCCCGCCTGCGGTCCAAGCGGGGGAGGTTCGACGAGATCTACAATCTCGCCTGTGCGGCCTCGCCTCCCCATTATCAAGCAGATCCCGAGCACACGATGCTGACGAGCGTTGTCGGGACGCACAACCTTCTCACATACGCAGAAGACATCGGGGCACGCTTCTTCCTTGCATCCACGAGCGAGATTTACGGCGACCCTGAAGTTCATCCGCAGACCGAGAACTATTGGGGCAACGTTAACCCGACGGGTCCACGGGCTTGCTACGACGAAGGCAAGCGCGCCGCCGAAACCCTGACCTTCGACTTCGACCGTTCCGGCCGCGCCGATGTCCGGGTTGCACGGATCTTCAATACCTATGGACCCCGCATGCGCGCCGATGACGGCCGGGTCGTATCGAATGTAATCTGCCAAGCCCTGGCTGGCGAGGACATCACGGTTTATGGGGACGGGAGCCAGACGCGTTCGTTCTGCTACGTGTCGGATCTTGTCGATGGTTTTCTCCGCCTCATGGCCTACCAGGGACCGTTCCCGGGGGCGGTCAATCTGGGCAACCCGGTTGAGCTGACCGTCGGCGACCTCGCCGAAAAGGTTCTGGCGATGACGGGTTCGTCCTCTCGCATCGTCACGCGGCCTTTGCCGATCGACGATCCTCGCCGCCGCCGCCCCGACATTACACGCGCCAAGCAGCTCCTCGGATGGTCCCCGCTCACATCCCTTGAGATCGGCTTGAAGTCCACGATCGCGTGGTTCTCCGACGAGAGAGCCCATGACGGCAAGTCCAATCGAACAGCACCTGCCCTGCAGAACGCCGCCACGATGGGGCAGGTCTAGTTCCGTCGCTCCTCCGTTTTCCATCGGAAAAATTTGTGAATGCGCTGGCGAGGGTCAGCGCATTTTTGCTGCTCGGATCAGCTCCCGCTTGCAGCGAGCCTCGAACAATTGATCCGTCTGAACCTGAGTCGGATACGCGATAGACTCTGCTCATTCTCGATAGGGGGCAAAGAAAAGGGCGCTCCCGGAGAAGCGCCCTTGTTCCACCTGTACCGGGTTGGATCAACTCTTCGCCACGCCTACCGTGTCCGCCATCTGAGCGCCGCGGGTACCCATGGGCTGGTGGGCGCCCTCCGTCGTATCCTTGGCTGTCTGGTGCTCCATCTCGGCGTTGATCTCGGCCCCGAGCAGAACGACCACGCTCGAGATCCAGATCCAAGTCATGAAGCCGATCACTGCACCCAAGGAGCCATAGGTTTCGTTGTAGCTGCCGAAATTGGCCACGTACCAGGAGAACAGCATCGATACGGCAAGCCAGAGCACGGCGGCGATGATGCCGCCCGGGGTGACCCATTTCCATTCAGCCTTGTCGCGGCTCGGGCCGTAGCGATAGACCAGCGACAATCCGAACACGACGACAAGCAGCAGGACCGGCCAACGCGCCAGGGATAGCAGCCATTCGAGGCTGCTGCCCAACCCGATGAAATCCAAAAGGATTGGAAGGACGATAATCCCGGTAATAGCGAGGATAATGAAGACGATCGCTCCCAAGGTGAACGAGAGAGACATGGCGTTCAGCTTAATGAAGCTTCTCTTCTCTTCCTCGTCATACATAATGTTGAGGGCATCGAAGACTGCCTTCATGCCGGCATTGGCGCTCCAGAGGGAGATGGCGAGACCGATGACGAAGCTGAGGCCTAGGGTTCCTCCGCCTTGCGAGGCGATCCGCGTGACCTGTTCGCGAACGATGTCGAGAGCCCCGCTTGGAAGGACGCCCGAAAGCGCATTGAGGTGATCCTGCAGTGAAACGGGATCAGCGAAGAGGCCGTAGAGCGACACTAGAGCGGCGATGGCCGGGAAGATGGCAAGCAGGGCATAATAGGTCACACCGGCTGCAACGGACATCACCCGGTCCTTGCCGAACTCCTCATAGGTACGCCACAGAATGTCCTTCCATCCTTTCGAGGGAATTTCGGTCGGCGTGTCCGCACTGCGTCCGCGGCCCTGCTCATTAGCTGCATGAGGCGGAGCATGCTGCTTCTCGGAGAAGCCGGTGTCGCGCTCACGTCTTTGGGTTTTACCCTGCTGCAGGGGGCGCCGCACGGGGCGTCCAGCTGCGGCTTGGACAGGGCGACGCTCCCCGGATGCCACGAGCCTCACGAGAGCCCAACCGAGAACCACAGCCCACATGGTCGTGACGGCCGAAGAGGTTTGCTGCGTTCCAGGTTGCTGGACAGCCGGATTATTCGCCATAGTCAGACACAGCCTCGCTTGTCAATCGCCAGCCGGAGCGGCCTTGGCTCAACCGTAAACCTCCCGAAATAGACAGCGGTTCCAATTGGTTGCCCCGTTCACAGAATACGGCTGCTGCAGAATCCGGGAAGGAAACCCTGCAGGGGTAGGTTTCGAACAGGGCTGCACTACAACCAAAAAGTCCCCTGAAGCCTTGAGTATAAGGAGCAGTTATGACGGCGGCCGCGCGCTGGATCACAGGCTTTGTCATTATCATAGCGGCTCTTCTCGCAATTTACGCCGAGCTTCCCCGCATCATCCATGAGCCCGGCCTGTGGGATTTCGGATCCTTCGTTGCCTCCGGGCGAGCCGCGAGCGAGGGGCTCAATCCGTATGGGATCTACCCTCTGACCCTACGCGTGGAACTTCCAGGGTTCGAATCGTGGAACCCCAATCTCAATCCGCCGATCTCGGCGCTCCTGTTCCAGGCCTTCGATGTGGCCGATCCATACGTGACATACCAGGTCTGGCGGTGGATCTCGGTTTCCGTCTATGCGGCTGCGATCCTTCTTCTCGTCAGCCGAGTCAAGAGCCGTGCCGAGGCTCTGGTTGTCACCGTGTGGGCTTTTGCGCTTGCCGGGTTCTGGGACACGCTCTTTCTTGGACAGATCTATCTGCCGCTGGTTCTCGTCGGCATTGCAGCATGGCTGTTGCTTGAGCGCGGGAAGGGTCTCATGGCGGGTCTTCTCATTGGCATCGTCGTGGCCATGAAACCGAACTTCCTGGTTTGGCCCGTGCTTCTCTTCCTGTCAGGGCACCACCGCTCTGCGGTCGCATCTTTCATTACGGCAGGCGCCATCAGCCTGATCCCGATGATGATCTACGGACCTGAGGTTTATCGGCAATGGTTCGAGCTGGTTGCCGCTGACGGAAGCCGAGCCCTCTTCCTCACGAACGGCTCCTTTGCCGGTCTTGCTGCCCGAGCCGGTATCCCATCCGTCGGTCTCGCGCTCGGCTTTCTTCTATTGGCAGGGCTGGCTGTCTGGGCTTTGTGGCGGCGACCCGATGTTCTCACGGTCAGCGGCATGGCGCTCCTGGCGTCGATACTGGCTTCGCCGCTCGGCTGGATCCACTACACGCTGTTCCTGCTCCCCGTGATCGTGCGGCATTGGCACAAGCCTGCCATGCGCGCCGTCGCCCTGCTGCTCATCATCCCGGTGCCCTTCATCATCGATCAACTGGGCAAGCCCGATTGGGTTCAGCTGACAACAGGGTCCGTCTACGGCTGGGCGCTGGTGCTGTGCCTGGCGATCCTCATCAGCGATGAGTGGCGTCGTCCCCGGCAGGACGAACAGCGAAGGTCAGACGCTGTTCCCTTACCCGAGCGCCATTACAAGCCGAGCGCCTCCTGATATGCGAGCTGTCAGCCGCCACTCGAGGGGGAGATCTTCTGCTCTTCCTGTTCGGCTTCAGGCGAGCGGCTGACGGTTTCAGCAGGCTCGCGAAGGACATACACCTTCCAGTCCTTCGTTTCCTCCTCGAGGTCATAATGGTCGGACAGGTAGTCCGCATAGATCTGGCGCAAGCCTTCGGCCGTTGAGAACTCGACGGGCCATTTCGGCTCCATCACGACGCGGACATCCTGAAAGAGCGTCTCAGGAGGGAGATGGTGGTGCTCGTTGATCGTACGCCCCCAATGGTGCCACGTACTGTCTCCCCGCGGCGGCGCAAGGTCGAGGCCAGCCGAGAAGGGACCTACGAAATCAAGGACGTGAACCCGGCCTGCTTCATCGCCAAGCGCAGAAAGGGCCCGAGCGCCGTCACCGAGGCTTTCGAGATAGCGGGAGAAGACGGGGTAGTTATCCTCCGTCCATAACTGAACCAGCCTGACCCGGTCGAACTTCGGCAACGGCACCGCCTGACCCTGGTGTGTGCTGGCCAGAATGGCGTGGAGGCCAAGGGTTGCAGCGTGATGGAGGCTGCTGGGCAGAACGAAAGCCAGCAGCAGAAGCTGAGTGCCAGCGGCCAGGGCCGGAGCCTTCCTGTTGGCCGGTGCCGGCGCAGAACGAGCCAGAAGCTCCGCCGCGACAGCCGCCCCGGCCGGAAGGGTGACGATGCCCCAGACCTGAAAATTCTGCATGATCAGCATGAAACCGGAGCCGGCGCAGAACCCATAGAACAGTAAGTCGCGGATGCTCCGCGTGCGCCAGAGGGCAAGAGCGGCGAACATCGCAAACAAGGTATAATCGGCAAGATTCCTGAGAAACACCGAGACGAGTTCATCCAGCGACTTGAAGCTGCCGCTGACCCCGCCTGCCAGAAGAAGGTCGTCGAAGTGGGCCTCGGTCGCATTCCAAAAGGATTCAATCAGCAAACCACCTGCCAGAACCATGCCGAATGCCGCCGATGCCCATCGCCGCTGCTGCGAATCGAGCAGCATCAGGATGAGAAAGCCGAGCGCCACCAGCCCGTAGCTGAGCTTCATGTACAGCATGAGCAGGGTCAGCCCGGCGGCGCAGAAGGCATCGAGTACGCTTTGCAATGAGCGATGGTGGAGTGGCCGGAGGTACAGGATCAGAAGGAGGCCGAGAGCCGCCCACCCGATCCGGTTGTAGAACATGCCGAAGGAAAGACCGGCAATGCTCTCCCCTAGATTGACGGGAACGGCTGCAACCAGGATCAGAAAGACGGACAGCGGCAGGGCGATCGCAGGTCTCAGGCGCGAGCTGACGATGTGAGCGGCAGCCAACGCCATCATCAGGACCAGAAGCGCCATGCCCACCGGCATGGCTGCGCCCAGATGGCCGGAGATCCAGTAGCCCAAGGCTGGAACATAATAGACGAGCGGCCCAAGAGCCGTATGGAAATCCCGGTTCGGGACCTGCCCCTCGCTCACGCGATGCACGCCATCGAGGAAGATGAACAGGTCGTTCAGGTAACGGGTCGTGACCGTCTGGCCCGGCAAGGCGAGCAGCAGGGCGCAGATTCCCGCCGCAGCAAGAACGAGCGCCGCCGAGGTTGCCGGGCTTATCTTCGATACATTCATGGTCACATTCCATCCCCAGCCCCAACACGGGATGGCTGTGCATGTTCCAACGGCTGTCCGACGCTGCTGAGCATGTTCGCTTCGCGGCGCTTGTACACGGTCCAGAGATCGCTGTAGCGTATGGGATCAAATGCCTCTCGGATGTAGGCCCCGTAGAGGTTGCGCAGGGGGATGCCGTTGATGCCGGCCTTCGGCACCATCAACACATCGACATCTCCGAGCAGATGCTCCGCAGGCAGGTGATGGAGATCATTGATGTTGCGTCCCCAGTGGAGCCAAGCGTAGTCGCCGCGGGAAGGGGGCAGCCCCAAGCCCGCCGAAAAGGGATTCGCGAAATCCAGAACCGAGACGTTCTTCGGTTTCACCGGTAGCTCGCTCAGGAGGCGCGCGCCTTCCTGGATGCTCATGAGATAGTCGGTCATGAAGCTGCGGTCGCCCGCTACCCAAAGGTTGGTCAGTCGCAGCTCATTGAAGCGCGGCAGGCCAAACGGCTCGCCCACGCGTGCCGTGGCAGCGCTGGAATGCACGCCGAGCGCCATGAGGCAGTGGAGGCTTGTCGGCAGGAGAAAGGCGAGCAGCAACAGCGGCGCCCCGCGGGCCAGAATCCCGCTGCCTCCTTGGCCGGCGTGCCGGTGGGAGCGCAGCAAGATCTCCGTCGCGACGGCCGCGCCGGCGAACAATGTGATAATCCCCCAGGGTTGTGAGTTCTGGTTTTGGATCATCAAGCCAGGACCCGCACATATTCCGAAGAACAGGAGATCGCGAATGTTGCGGGTCTGCCAGAGCACCAGGGCAGCAAAGATGGCAAGAAGAACATAATCCGCCAGATGACGGAGGAAGGCTAATGACAGATCGACTATGCCGCGCGTTCCGCTCACCCGGCCTGCGAGCGCGAGATCCTCGAGATGAGCAAGCGAGGATCTCCAGACCGCTGCAATGAGCAGAGCGGAGAGGGCAATCATGCCAAGAGCCCAAAGCACCCAGCGACGCTGGCGGGCATCGAACAGCATGAACGCGAGAAAGGCGAGGGCGACAAGGCCGTAGGTCGCCTTGGTGTAGAGCATCGTCAAGGTGAGGGCGGCGGCGCAGAGAGCATCAAGCGGGTCCTGGCCGCCTCGGGTCCGCCCGGGCTGAAGATACATCACGAGAAGCGCGCTGAGGGCCGCCCAACCGATTCGGTTGTAGAACATCGCAAAAGAGAGGGATGCGATGCTCTCGCCGAGATTCATGGGAACGGCAACGATCAGGAGCAGAAACAGGCCGTAGGGAATTGCCACGCTCGGTCGGAGGCGCGAACTGAGGATGTGAGCCATCGGCAGGGCAAGCCCGATGGTCACGGTCGCCATCGCTGTCGGCAGTGCACCGCCCATGCTGCCGGAGATCCAGTATCCGAGAGCCGGCACATAGAATGACAATGGGCCCAAGGCTGTGTGGAAGTCGCGGTTGGGCACCTGACCCGACACAATCCGATGCGCACCGTCGAGAAAGATGAAAAGGTCATTGAGGTAGGCGGTCGTCACCGTCTGGCCTGGAAGGGCGAGGAGCAATCCGAAAGCCACCGCGGCACAAAGGAGTGTGCCAGCTACCCACTGCGTCCGGTGGCCAGGAGAACTCGTCATGAATGGCCGTCCTGCTGCAAGGCGGCCTCTGAAGCCGAAGGAGGACGGCGCCGGTGCAGCTTCCAGTGCTGCGTCTCGCCGGCCGTGTCGAAATGCGCCGCGATATAGGGGCCGTAGATGGCCTGGAGCTGTGGCAACGGACCTTTCAGGGCGTCCGGACCATCAGCAGGTTTCGGCTCCATCACGAATTGCACATCGGCCAGCAAATTCTCCGCTGGAATGTGGTTCGTGCCGCCGAGGGTTCGGCCCCATTGCAGCCATGGCGTATCGCCTTGTGCCGGAGGAGCGTTGAGCGCCATCGAGAACACGTTCCCCTGATCGAGCACGAAGATCCGACTCGGCTTCGGGTCGAGTCTCGATAGTGCGTCGAAGCCGTCTCGGAGAGTGTCCTGATGGGCGACGGCTGTATCGAAGTCGCTCCATGTCCAGAGGTTCGCAACCCGAATCTGCTCAAGGTTCGGAAGTGGCACGGCATTGCCTGCCCGAATGCTTGCTGCAGCCGTGTGAAGGGTGAGCGCAGCCAAGCAATGGATAGAGGTGGGCAGGACAACCGCAAGGAAAAGCAGTTTCGCACCTGCGCCCGTCGACCAGCTCCCATTGTCGATGGCCCTCGCTCGGTGCTCGTCAGACCGAAGGATCGTCTCTGCGGCAACAGCTGCCGCGCCATGAAGCATGATGATGCCCCAGGCCTGGAAATTCTGATTGATGATCAGGAACCCTGCTACGGCACAGAAAGCATAGAACAGAAAATCCCGGATGCTGCGAGTCCGGTACAGGGCCATGCCGGCGAACAGGCCGAGCAGAACGTAGTCGGCGAGGTTGCCGAGGATGTGATCCGTGATCTGCCCCCAGGTACCACGCAGCCCGCCGCCCACATCGAAGGCCATCCGCAGATCGGCTAGATGAGCAAGGGAGGATTGCCATATGAGCTCGATGATCAGCGCGGCTAGCACCGTGATCCCTAAGGCACCAGCGGGCCAGCGGCGCTGCTGCCGGTCGGACAGCATGAGCACAAGAAAGGCGAGGGCCACAGCACCGTAGCTGAGCTTCGTGTAGAGCATCAGAAGCGTCAGAGCGGTCGCGCAGGTCGTATCCAGGATCGTCTGGCGACGGTCGATACTCAGCGGGTGGAGATACATGACGAGGAGCGCGCCTAGGGCGACCCAGCCGATCCGGTTGTAGAACTTGGCAAAGGACAGGGATGTGACGCCCTCGCCGAGATTGATGGGCGCCGCCAGAATCAGGAGCAGGAACAGGCCGTAGGGTATGGCGATGAAGGGATGAAGCCGCGAGCCGAGAATATGCGCCATCGGCAGGGCGAGCACGAGGGTGATCAGGGCCATGGCGGTGGGCATGGTGCCGCCGAGGCTTCCTGACAGAAAATAGCCAGCTGCCGAAAGGTAATAAGCGAAGGGACCTAGAGGCGTATGGAAGTCCTGATTCGGGACTTGACCTGCGGCGACCCGGTAGGCGCCGTCCAGAATGACGAAAAGATCATTTAGGTAGCGGGTCGTAACGGTTTGTCCTGGAAGGGCGAGCAGCAGGGCGAGGAAGGCCGCGGCTGCGAGCAGGATCGGCCCAATCTTCATGGGGCGCTCAGTCCAGAGCCGCATGGTTCTTATCCTCCAGGCGTCAAGGGTTGTTAGAGGCGCAAGCGCTTGAAGAAACGTTCCGGAATGCTCCCGATGGCCATCATGACGGGCCGCCAGATCGGGCGCACGTAGATCACGTCACGGCCGCTCTTCTCGGCAGCCGTGAAGATGGCGCGTCCAACCTCACTGGGCTCCGCAGTCAGGACGGGAGGCAGCTTCATGCCGGCTGTCATCTGCGTACGCACGAAACCGGGTTTGACGGTCACCACCCGCATGCCTTTAGGCGCCAGACGGTTGCGCAGGCCTGACAGGAACGCCGTGAAGCCTGCCTTGGCGGCGCCATAGAGATAGTTGGACCCGCGTCCGCGATCGCCTGCAACGGAACTCACGCCGACAAGGGTGCCGGATCCGCGCGCCAGGAAGCGCTCGGCGAACAATCCGAGCAGGAGCGCCGGCCCCTCGAAATTCGTTCGCAGCACGAGGGATGCATGGCTCATGTCGGTCTGACCCTTGGCCTGATCGCCCAGTTCCCCGATGACGCACACCACCGAATCCGGCAGCGTGGACAAGGCATCGGCGAAGCTCTCGAAGGCACCGGTCTCGAGGATGTCGAGCCGGTGCACCGTCACCTCGGCGCCGGTACGAGCGCGGATGTCATCAGCGTTGCGCCGGGCCTCCTCCTCGTTTCGGGCGGCGAGCTGCACCTGCCACCCGGCCTGAGCGTAGTGAAGGGCCGTAGCGCGTCCGATATCGGAGGTGCCGCCCACGAGAAGGAGAGTTTTCGAAGGTTCCATCAGATGCCCAGCCGTGCCGACAAACGTGAAGAAATTCGGCCGGTCGCCCCTATGGCCCGCCGCATGTCACGAAAGCGGGACAATCCGGGATAGCCGGCCTCAAAGGTTGCAGGCGATTGCCTTGCATCCTTGGCTAGATAGAGCCGTCCCCCGGCTTCGACCACCAAGCGGTCAAGCTCGTCGAGCAGAGGGAAGGTGTCATCGCCGACGGGCAGGTCGAGGGTCAGGGTGAACCCCTCGAGCGGGAACGAGAGATCGCCGTGGCTCGGCCCCAATTGCTTGAGTACGGCCAGGAAGGACGCGTTGCCATGTTTGGAGATCCGCTCGAGGATGCCGCCCAGGACAGCTTGTGCCTGCGCGGTGGGGATGACGCATTGATACTGCAGGAAGCCGCGCCGACCATAGATGCGGTTCCAGTTGCCGATCCCGTCGAGGGGGAAGAAATAAGGATTCCAGTGCACCAGGAAAGGATAGCCGGACTTCACGGCGCCTGCCCGGAAGTACAGCTCGTTGAAGGCGGACACCGACAAACGGTTGAGAGTGAAGGAGGGCAGGTCGAGCGGAACTCCCAGGCGCCCGAGCCTGGAGGACGGATAGGGCTCGGCTCCGGGTCGGAGGGCGTCCACGTCCCGGCCGGTGGCGTGCTCGGCCGCAAAGATCAGTGAACGACCGAGCGAAGCGCCGCGGGACAAGCAGTCGATCCAGGCCACCGAATAGGTGGCGCGGCTCGTCTCCTTGAGGGCCTGGATGGCGCCGTCGAGATCGTGGGCCATAGTGGTCGTCTGGCGCATCCATCCGGTCTCGATGGGCCGGAGACGGAAGGTGGCATCAAGGATGGTGCCCGTAAGCCCCATCCCGCCGATCGTGGCGGACAGGAGCTCGGGATTCTCGTCACGCGAGCAGGTGACGATGTCTCCGTCCGGCAGAGCCAGCGTCAAGCTCTCCACGTGGTCCCCGAACCCACCGTCCCTGTGGTGGTTCTTGCCATGAACGTCCGAGGCGATCATGCCTCCGATGGTGACGAACTTGGTGCCCGGCACAACGGGAGGGAAAAAGCCCCTTGAAACCACGATGTCGAGCAGGTCGGAGAGCAGGACGCCTGCTTCGACTTGGATGCGGCCCGTCGTCCGATCGAAGGCTCGGATGCGATCGAGCCCCCTGGCCATGAGAGTGACCCGTTCTCCGATGGCGGCATCGCCATAGGCGCGCCCGTTGCCGCGGGCCACCAGCCCGGTCCGGGAGGCCATCAGGGAAGGGAAGGCTTTGGAGGACGTGGGGCTGAGGGTCTCTGACGGATGGCGGGGGTAGCGTCCCCAACCGGTGAGTTCCGTCATGCCTGTCGCTCCTTGAACACGAAGGTCCGATCCAGAATGAACTTGGCGGCGTAGCCGATGGAAAGTCCAAGCACCGCGCCGGTATACTTTGCCAGATCCGTTTGCCAGATCATCCAGAAGGCCACCTCGAAACCCCAGAAGACCAAAGTGGTCAGAACGCTGAAGGCGCCATAGAGGGTGATCTTCTGGAACTCCTGCCGATGGCCCCCATAGTCATCGTCGAACACCCACTTTTTGTCGAGCACGTATTTTAGGATGAAGCCGGCGGCCGTTCCCATCAGGATGGACAATGCCAAGGGAGCGACGGGCGCGGTCCGGATGACGATCTCCTGGGTGACCAGATTAACCAGGGTCGCGATGATGGCGAACAGGACATAGCGGACAAACATCATCGACCCCGCTCTCCCGTGAGGCCTTGGAGGAGGCTTTGAGAAGGTCCTGTGCTCTGGATTGCTCGCCGACGGGTCATGACCTAGACGGCAGCCAGGATCAGGATAGCGGCGGCTGCCACTGTCATAAGGCTGCCTCTGTCCTTGAGCGCGAACACCACAGGATCATCATCCATTATCCGTCGCCCGGCGAGCATCAGCGCGCGTGCGATCCAGAACATGAGAAGCGGTCCTACAAGCCAGAGGAGCTGAGGACGCGAGTAGAGCTCATTGACGCTGTCGCTCGAGATGTAGAGTGCCAGGATCGTCACGGCGTTGAAGCCCGCAGCCGCAGCCAGGGCCGCTACGATGTCCAGGTCGCTGTTCTTGTAGTCACGGCTGGTCGGGTCCGGAAGATTGGCGTCGCGGCGAGCTGCCAGTTCCACGTAGCGCTTGATCAGGGCCAGCGACATGAAGATCATCATGCTGAAGGCGATCAGCCACTCGGACACGGCCACGGATGCAGCCACAGCGCCTCCGACCACCCGGACCGAGTAAAGGCCAGCCAGCGTGATCACGTCGACCACCATCATGCGTTTGAGCACGAAGGAATAGGCAGTGGTCAGAGCGAAGTAGCCAAGCAGCACTCCCAGGAACGACAGCGACACAGCGGACCCGACAACCAAGGCTGCGAGAAAAAGAACCGGGATGGCAATTACGCCGTGCATCAGGGGAATGGCGCCGCTTGGCAGGGGGCGCTTGCACTTGCTGCGATGCCCCCGGTCGTCCTGCAGATCCACCAGATCGTTGAGAATGTAGATGCTCGAGGCGCAGAGCGAGAACGCAATGAACGCCAGAACAGCCTGGGTGACAGCCTCCAGCGTGAACAGATGAGCTGCCAGGAGGGGGAGGAAGATGAGCGCATTCTTGGCATACTGATGCACACGCAGCATCTTGGCCCAGGTCCGCCAGGTCGGGCGCGCATGGTTCAGGTGCTCGGCATCAGGACATTGGCTGGCAAGCTTTCTCCGCACCCCGGCAGAGGTGCGGATGGCGATGGACTTGGCAGCTTTCTCCCAGACGGGAAGATCTGCTGCATCGTTTCCGACATAGTCGAACCCACGCTCCCCGAAAGCCTCGACGAGCTGCTGGGCTTTCCTTTGACCGGCCAGATTCGTGGTCTCGTTGGAAGCGAACCATCCGTTGAAGAGGCCAAGGTGCTCCGCGATGCCCTCCACCAAACGCTGGTGACTGGCGGAAGCGAGATAGACAGGGCGTCCAGCAGCTCTGGCCTGATGGATCAGGGACAGGACTTCGGGGTCGTACGGCAACGTTCCGGGGTCGAAATCGACAGGCTCGGACAGGCGGTGCTTGAGGGCGGCCTTGCCACGGGAGAGCGCCATCAGCATGTCGAAGACGGATTGCGGTCGACGGCCCAATTCCGAAAAGGCTGTTTCGATCAGGAGGTCAGAGGCGATCAAGGTGCCGTCGAGGTCGACGACGAGAGGGCGGGACGCCTCCTTAGGAGTTTCGATTTCGAGAGTCGTCCAATGGGCCTCATCCCTCTCGTATCGACGCTCGGCGCGCTCTGACTGGCGGGGGTTGTGGGCGCTATGGGGCAGAGTCCGCGATTTGAGGTCAGATTGCACCAAGAGCCCATGCTCCCTTTCTAAAAGTCTTCAAAGAACTTGTTTTCGGTCGTTCTGCCGCTGTTTAAATGGAGCACTGTCGCTCCATGCCAAGACACTGTTGCCCCTTTCAGCCGCGAGCATCGTCAACTGGCTGATCCGGATTCGCTGTTCCATAGCGGTCGAGTAGAACGTGACGGCAAACCAACAAACGCGGCTGTAAAAAGTTTCATGGCTTGCTTCGTTCAGTGGCCCGAACTCGGGGTTTTGGAACGTGGCAGGATGCCTGCCGGGCGCAAGAAACGTTAACCATCATCCTTAACCGCGCTGCAAGGATGTTGGACCAGAGTTTGTCTCAATCCACGAGGAGGATCTGAGATGGACGAGTGGTCAGGGCGCAAGTGGGAGCCTGTTACCGAGGAGCGCCTGCTTCGGGCAATTGATGTGCTCGTTGAGATCGCCAAAGAGCATGGGTCGTCGTTCGATCCTGTTCTGGAAACGGTCAGGCAGGAGCTTCACGATTTCCGACGCAGGCATTCTGCCATCGGGCAGGTAGAGCATGAGTCAGGAGTTCTCCTCCGCAAGGCAGGCTAAGTCATACCGATTGCCGATGTGCCACGACTACCTGAGGCAATGGCATGGCCCATTGTCAATGAGGGGCTTTGGTTCGCGCAAGGGCAGCGAAGCATTAGGCTGGCTGCAACTGCTCCTCGCGAACGAGGCGCGCTGGACCATCGTGGGTTCCTCGCACGTGATATTGAAAGCCGGCTTGATCCGCTGGGAGGAGACGAGTGACCTCCCAGATGTCCTCAGGGCGCATGGTGTCGGTAGTCGTCACCATGTTGAGAAAAGCTTCCACCGTGTTGGTGCTTGCGAGCTTGACCAATCGCACCCGGTCTCCGACTTTGAACTTGTGCGACGTCATGGCACGCTTCCCCACTCGATAACGACCTGAGCAGTAGGAACTAACATAGGTTAGTTTCGTTCCACGCCTCATGATGAACAGCTATTCACACCAATCTCCTGTCGTCCTGCTCGTCGAGGATGAGCCGCTCGTGCGCATGGCGGCGGCCGACGACCTGCAGGAAGCGGGCTTCCATGTTCTGGAGGCTGCCAATGCCGATGTCGCGCTGGCGGTTCTGGAAACCTGCTCCGAGAACGTACAGGTTCTCTTTACGGACATCGACATGCCGGGGTCCATGAATGGGCTGGATCTTGCGGAAAACGTTCAGCAGCGCTGGCCGCATATCTCGCTCTTGATTTCCTCGGCTTATCACCGCCCGGGCCCTGAAGCGCTCCCAGATGACGGACGATTCGTGCCTAAACCTTATTGCAGCGACGACGTAGTCCAGCAGATCCGTGAACTCGTAACGAGCCATTGATCCCGATCTGCTTGTCTCATCACGAGAGCTGTTCTTGAGGCTTGACGGTTATCGCGATCGCGAAGCAGCGCGTTTCTCCGGGCTGGATTAATACAATCCCTGGCTTGTCTGAGAAGTCGCCCGTGAAATCTTGCGGATCTGCATGTCCTTGCCATGGTTCGATGCAGATGAAACCTGCTCCCGGTTTGGACCAAATTCCCAGATGCGGCATGTCAGGAAAGTCGACGCGAAGCGAGGCATTACCGCGGGCGCCATATTCGACGGAACGGCTTCTGAGCCGATCAAACACAAGAGCATCCGCTTCAAAGAGACTGTCGCGCAGAGCGAGGGTACGGCCTTGCACAGGGCTGGGTTCCGTCTCCTGGCGGAGAAGACCCTCGAGAGGTCGGCGGACCGGCGCGGTTTCCTCATGCTCAAATCGAATCTCATGTGCATCGCGCGGGTCGCCATAGGGCAGCGGCCATCTAAAGGCCGGGTGGAAGCCGAACGAGACGGGCAGACCGGAGGAGCCGGTGTTGATGACAGCCGCCGCGATGCTCAAAGTTGAACCCTCAACCGCATAGGTCACATCCAGCTGGAAGGGAAAAGGATAGCGCTGAAGCGTGGCTTCACTGGAGCAGAGCCGGAAGTGGCACTGAGATGAGCTTGCCTCTTTGACCTCAAAGCGAGACGTGCGGGCAAAACCATGCCTGGGCAACTCGTAGTCCGAGCCGTTGAGACGGATGCGATCGTTCCTCACGCGGCCTATGATGGGGAAGAGCAGGGGAGAGCGTCCGGTCCAGAAGGCAGGATCTCCGTCCCAGAGCCAATCATGCCCCCGCTCATCCTGAAGTCGAATGAGCTCGGCTCCCTCGGCAGACACTTGGGCTCTCAGCTGTGGACTGGATATGGTGACGCTCATTCTTCAAGCTTCCTTTCCCATGGCAGACCTAAGCACTAAGACGCGGATAGGCAGATGGGGCCCGAGGCAGGATGGACAAGGCTGATGAAGCTTCAGGAAAGAAACCAAGAGTTTTCCCCCGCCTTACTAGCCTTCTCTTGAAAAGTAATTCGCTTGAACAACGCGGCTCCGCAACAGGTCTGCCAGGGTGTGGACTGCGGTCTATTATTTGCCGAACAGCTTTGCCGTTCTGTCGAGGCGAGGCCTGACAAGCATGGAACTCCACCGGCTCACGAGATCTGGGATCTGTGAGGCTGCCATCGGTTTCGCATACAGAAAGCCCTGGGCATAATCGCAACCTAGCTCGCAAAGGCGGCGGGCCTGCCCGTGTGTCTCCACTCCTTCGGCCGTGACCCGAAGCTGCAGGCTCTTTCCAAGGCTGATGACAGCCGCGATAATCGCTTCGTCATCGGAGTCCTGCTCGAGATCCCGCACGAAGCTTCGGTCAATCTTGATGTGATCCACGGGAAATTGCTTCAGATGTGTCAGGGAGGCATATCCAGTTCCGAAATCATCCAGTGCAATCTGGATCCCCTGCTGCCGGAATTTCGCGAGAGCCGAGGAGACGTTGTCTGAATTCTTGCCAAGAAGAACCGTTTCCGTGACCTCCACCTCGAACAGCGAGGCCGGCACTCTCAACCGGTCGAGTGTCCGCAGCAGGTTGTCGACGATGCCCGATTGGCTGAACTCTGCAGGGGAAAGGTTCAGCGCCACCCGGCCGATCTGGAGATCCTGATCCAGCCAGTTGCGGACATCGGCGGCTACTTTTGCGGTCAGCTTCTTGCCGATGGAGGCCGCGATGTCATGGTCCTCGAAGACCGCACCGAAGTAGCCAGGGGTGAGCAAACCCTCTGTCGGATGCTGCCATCGTGCCAGCGCTTCAAGGCCAATGATCTCGCCTGTCGTGAGGCAGATCTTCGGCTGATAGAAGGGAACGATCTCGTCGTTGGCGATGGCCTCGCGCATGCCCCGTCCGAGTGACACCCGCTGCTCGATGACATTCCGCATCTCGGGCGAGTACGTAATGACACGGTTCCTCCCCTGAGACTTGGCTTGGTACATCGCAATGTCAGCATCCTTGATCAGTTCCGCGGGAATGCCATCATGATCAGGATAGGCGGCAATGCCGATACTCACGCGGCTGATCAGCGTCCGCTTCCGGTAAATGAATGGCTGCCGAAGCATCTCGGCGAACAAAGAGCCGAGCCGTGTCGCATTCTCAAGCTTCAGCGGGTCGACGACGAGAACGGCAAACTCGTCGCCGCCAATCCGCGCCACAGTATCGCATCCGCGGACCATCGTTGACAGGCGGCGAGCCGTTTCCTGCAGCAGGGCGTCCCCCGCATCGTGTCCGATTGTATCGTTGATATCCTTGAAGTCGTCCAAGTCGATCAAGAGAAGGCTGACGCTTGTATCGTTCTGCCGCGCATAATCTAGAGCGGCATCGAGGCGGTGCTGAAACAAGGTGCGGTTGGGGAGACCGGTCAGAGCATCATGATTCGCCGACCGCCATATCTCTCTTTCCGCTTCCTTCTGCTCGCTGATGTCGAAGGTGACGCCCACGATACGATCGGGGCCGGCCTGTTCACCTCTGGCGCGCAGCCAACGGGTCTCCCCGCTCGGCAACACATAGCGGCATTCGATAGAACTGGCGCCGTCTGCCTGAATCTGCCGCAGAAAGCTCTCCACTGCCTGGTGATCATCAGGATGAATGCCCGTCATGAAGGTTCCGTCGACACCTGACCTGATACCAAGAAGGGCGAGAGAATTTTCAGAGCGGGTGGTTGCGCCTGATTGCGGATTGAACTCCCATGCAATCATATGGGCAGCCTTCAGCGCCAGCTGCAGGCGTTCTTCGCTCGCCCTCAGTGCCTGCTCCGACTGCTTGCGTTCGTGGATATCCATGGCAATGCCGAACCATTGCTCGACCTTCCCTTGCTCATTCTTCAGGGGCTGCCCACGCACGATGAACCAGCGATACATGCCGTCCAGAGCACGGCGCAACGGCATCTCGATCTCGAAGGAAATGCCTTTGCCGAGGGAGGCGCTCCACATGCCGAGAATCTGCTCGCGATGAACGGGATGAATTACGGAGGCCCAACCGTCGGCAGGGCCATCCTCGGAACGCAGGCCAGTATACTCGTACCAGACATCGTTACAGTAGGTGAAGTCTCCGTCGGGGTTGCTGAACCAGACGACCTGCGGCGCGCTGAAGGACTGCGGCATGACGTCGATAAGAGTGCGGAGGCGCCTCTCGCTCTTTCGCAGACGCTCCTCAGTCGCGCGAAAACCCGTGATATCCCGCGAGATGCACAGGAAGCCTTGCGGGTCGCTGTCACCCCCTCTTATGGCGGTGACGACAACATCCCACCACTTCTGGGTTCCTGTCATCGTTGCGCATGGTCCTTGGAAACGTCCTATCCCGCCCGCCTTGACAGCGTCGATGGCCTCCTCGGCCTCCTTGCCGTTAATGCTGCTCCAGATTTCAGCCCAATGGCGGCCTTCAATCGTGCGGAAATCCTCGACTTCCATGGCACGCATGCCACCCTGGCTCATGAAGCGCAGACGCCCCTTCAAATCGAATACCTTGATGCAGTCGTCCGAGCTTGCCAGAAGGCGGCGGGTAAACTCCTCGCTTTCTGCGGCCGTCTTGCCGGCAAGCTTCAGTTCGATTTGGCACATGATGGCTTGGGCTAGAGTTGAAAGCGCTTCTCCCTGATGCTCAGCGAGTCCAGCAGGACGTGCAACGTGATCGAGAACGCAGAGCATTCCCAGAGGTAGGCCGTCCTTCGTTCTGAGTGGAACCCCCGCGTAGAAGCGTACGTCAGGCTCACCTTCGACACGGACTCTATCCTTGAAACGTGGGTCCAGGCTTAAATCGGAAACAACGAAAAGGCCTGGCTGCAGAATGGCGTGATTGCAGACTGAATTTTCACGAGGGCTCTCTGTGAGTTCAAGTCCGATCCTGGCCTTGAACCACTGCCGATCATCATCAAGGAATGAAACATAGGCAATCGGGGTATTACAGATCTGAGCCGCGATCTTCGCAAGGCTATCAAACTCGATCTCCGGTTCCGTGTCCAGAATGTTAAAGTTCTGGAGCGCAGCGAGGCGGTCAACCTCTTTCCAATGAGGCAGATTGCTGTGACCAGGGCACTCAAGCATGCAAAAACTGCCTGTTGGGAAACATAGGGGCTGTTCGGAGATGCCAGGCTGCTGCCGACCCGATGGAGCGGCATCATTCCTTCGAGCAGTCACTCGATCCGTTGCAAATCGATGATCCGGGCTGACCGGTAAAATGGCAGTGCGTCATGCTGGTCTTAGGAAAAGACCTGCCATAGTGCTGATGACTTCAAGTTCGCAATGATTGAACGATTGTCAAACAAACGAGGTACTTGCCGCTCTACCTAAGGTCAAGAAGCAGCAACATGACACCGAGCTTTAGAGTTAATGAAAGCCTCATGAGAGTCTTGCCTGTTGCACGTGTAACGATACCTGTTTTGCCGGCGTGGGGAACCGTACGGATCTACCTGTCGTGCGCTGATGCCTGAAAGAGCTTCGCCTCGACTGACATGAAGCTTTGCACTCAATTTGGCCGTGGCAGCCTGCTGATTTCGCAGGTTGCGTAAGTGGTTCTACGTACCCCTAGATTACGGAGACTACGTAGTTACATGAGATCATAACAACAATCCTAGAGAGCAGGAGAGGGGATGCAAAGTTCCATGAAGTGAAAAACATCAATTTTGGCAACTGCTTGAACTCGGCGATGGGATGTGCCTGTCACGAGCTGATGGGACATTCTGCCCCTGAAAGTATTGTTTAACGTTGGTTAAGGAGCATTAACCATAAGCCAGTAACAGCTCCCTTTATTTACGTATTGTCCTCGTGAGGGCCAAATTATAGTTTCTGCCTCAGCCGCTAAGCGACATAAAACAAAGTAAATATCAGCATGCGGCAAGCATAGAATAAATTGACGCACTTAATTACTAAGGCGGGGCAGAAAAAATGTATATCGTCGTCGATGACCGGCAGATGGTTACGTCTGGATATGTTGCAAGCTTCAAGCGTGAAGGCATATCCTCCCTTGGCTTATATGCAGACGAATTCAGCGATTGGCTCGAGTCAGCCTCCGACTCCGATCTGGAAGCAGTACAAGGCTTCGTGCTCGGCAGCTTCGAAGAGCGGGTTCACTCTGCCGAGAGCATCCGGCGCTATTCCAAAGCACCGATCATCGCATTGAGTGATGTTCGGTCTCTTGAAGAAACGCTGGAACTCTTCACTGCGAAGTTTGACGATGTTGTGCGTAAACCTGTTCACGTCCGGGAAATTCTTGCACGGGCCGAAGCCGTCTGGCGCCGGGTGAATGCAAGCTCTGGGAAAAAAGTTCAGGATGAGAGCGACAGGCTCAAAGTTTTCTTTGATGGACGGGATCCGGAGATCGATGGGCTCCCTCTCTCCCTCCCGCGCCGTGAGAGGCACATTCTTGAGTACCTGGTTCGCAAGAAGGGTCACCGTCTGACCAAGAAGCAGATCTTCGATGCGGTTTACGGAATCTACAGCGATGACGTCGAGGACAGCGTTGTTGAGGGACATATCAGCAAGCTGCGCAAGAAGCTGCGGCAGCGGCTCGGGTATGATCCGATCGATGCCAAGCGGTATATCGGCTATTCCTACGTAGGTGTCGCCTCCTAGATCCTTGTCGCTTTGATGTTCGGCCATCGCACCTAGCTGCGATAGCCTATGTCTTTACAGATCCCGCAGGACTAGAGCAGTTTCTGAAAGGGCTTCAGGCCTTCATAAGTCCGGCAATTCGCTCATTGAGGCGCTCGCCTGTCGAACTCCCATGGCTGAACAAGGTCTCTCTTCTCCAAGAGCTTCGACGGGTTATGCAATGCTCGCGAACCATGTTTGCCGGCGATCTGCAGACGCGCATCATTGGCTTCTATGCTGATCGATTGTTCTCTCCGAATGGATTCGGAGGCGATAGTGACAAATCCATTACCCAGACTTGCAGATGTAACGGCAGGGCCATCTGAAACCTTACTACACTGCGCCTGAGCAATTTTCTGTCGAAATCGAGCCGCATAAGTGCCCGTCTCATGCGTGCGTTAACTCTATTGCAGGAAACGCCGTCTTATTCTTCCTCAACGTCATGGCTGCGGC
Organism: Microvirga sp. jy35; assembly: GCF_056148915.1. Lineage (NCBI taxonomy): Bacteria > Pseudomonadati > Pseudomonadota > Alphaproteobacteria > Hyphomicrobiales > Methylobacteriaceae > Microvirga > Microvirga sp. jy35. The sequence continues at coordinate 188,287 of NZ_JBWBEW010000002.1, forward strand.
TCAAGAGGCGCAAAGCTCAACGGATCAATTCTTCGTCCGACTTCAGGCGAAGCAATGATCAGGTCCGGCCGCTCAGCCTAAGTGGCTGGCAAAGTGACGGAATGAACGAGGCGGACTGGGGTGCTGTCATGAAGATGAAAATTCCGCAGGCCACGGCCTGTATGCGGCACGTATACGGCAGGTGCATTCCGGTTCTCCGATCCTGAACTGAAGTCGACCCTTCCGTTTCCACGCGTGAACATGAGGTTCAGCGCTTTATTGCCGGCGTGAAGGCCGCATGATCCTCCCATACTGAAGCGCCAGGTGATCGGCGCTGCTCAGTTCACATAGTAAGAGTTGAGACACGGCAATGGACGACCTTCTTCTTGAGTTTCTGACGGAGACCAACGAGCATCTCGAAACGGTCGACGTGGAGATGGTCCGTTTCGAGCAGGATCCGAATAACGAGGCAATTCTCAGCAACATCTTCCGCCTGGTTCATACCATCAAGGGAACCTGTGGCTTTCTCGGCCTGCCGCGGCTCGAGGCGCTGGCCCATGCCGCGGAAACGCTCATGGGCAAGTTCCGTGATGGGATGCCGGTCACAACACCGGCCGTTTCGCTGATCCTCACTACCCTTGATCGAATCAAGGAGATTCTTGGGGAACTGGAGCGCCAGGGAGCCGAGCCGGAAGGGTCGGATGGCGATCTCATCGAGCACTTGGAGAGAATGGCCGCGCAGGAAGCGCCTGCCCCGGTAGCAACTCCTGCTCCACAGCCGGCGCGATCTTCGGTCACTGCAGTTCACCAAGTGCTGGACCGGGAGCTGAAGCCGGGTGAGGTCTCGCTCGACGAGTTGGAGCGCGCCTTCCAGGAAGCTCCAGGTCCGGAGAAGACTGTGACCGCCGGAACTCTGGCATATCAGGTGCTTGAGCGTCCTCTGAAGCCGGGCGAGGTTTCTTTGGATGAGCTGGAGCGTGCATTCCGCGAGGCTCCTGGGCCGGCTCCTCTCGTGATCGACAAGCCTGCTGAGAAAGCATCAAGCGAGAAGTCCGTGGCTCCCGCTGCAGCGCCTTCAGCTGCTAAGAAGAATTCCGACTCGCCGGAAGCTGGTGAGGGTGGGGAAGGCATCTCCGGCAAGGTTCAGACGATCCGTGTCAACGTCGACACCCTCGAACATCTCATGACGATGGTGTCGGAGCTCGTTCTCACCCGGAATCAGCTGCTAGAGATTGCCCGGCGCAGTTCGGAGGACCACGGCTACAAGGTGCCACTGCAGCGTCTGTCCCAGGTTACGGCCGAGTTGCAGGACGGGGTGATGAAGACCCGGATGCAACCGATAGGAAACGCCTGGCAGAAGCTGCCGCGCGTCGTGCGTGACCTGTCGAACGAGCTCTCGAAGAAAATCGAGCTTGTGATGCAGGGTGCCGACACTGAGCTCGATCGGCAGGTCTTGGAGGTCATTAAGGATCCTCTCACCCATATGGTCCGCAACTCGGCGGATCATGGCATCGAGAGCCCGGCCGACCGGAAGGTGGCCGGCAAGCCGGAGAAGGGCACAATCCGCCTCAATGCCTACCACGAAGGTGGCTCGATCACGATCGAGATCGCGGATGACGGCAAGGGGTTGAACTTCGCGGCCATCAGGAAGAAGGCTGCCGAGCGTGGGATCGCAAGCGATGCCGAACTCGAGCGGATGAGCGATGCCCAAGTGGCGAAGTTCATCTTTCACCCTGGCTTCTCCACCGCCGCGAAGGTGACTTCCGTCTCGGGTCGCGGCGTCGGCATGGATGTGGTCAAGACCAATATCGAGCTCATCGGCGGAACAGTCGACATCCGCTCAGAGCAGGGGCGTGGAACGACCTTTACGATCAAGATCCCGCTGACGCTGGCTATCGTGGCAGCGCTCATCGTGTCGTCCAAAGACCAGCGCTTCGCCATTCCTCAAGTCGCTGTATCGGAACTCGTCCGGGTGTCGCCCACCTCCGAGCACTCGATCGAGCGCATCAACGGGACGCCGATCCTGCGCCTACGAGACCGCCTGCTGCCGATCGTGCCGCTGTCGAAGGTCATGGGCCTGTCCGGAAACGAGGACGTCAACCACGGCTTCGTGGTGGTGACGCAGGTGGCGCATCAGCGCTTCGGCATTCTCGTCGACGGAGTATTCCATACTGAGGAGATCGTCGTAAAGCCGATGTCCTCCAAGCTGAGGCACATCCAGCTCTTCTCCGGAAACACCATTCTGGGCGACGGAGCCGTGGTGCTGATCATCGACCCTAACGGGCTTGCCCGCATGGTCGGCTCGGAATCTGACCGCAACGAGTTCCAGAGCGAGGCCAACCTCGAGCAGACGGTGGTTGCAGCGGACGAGATGACGAGCCTGCTCGTCTTCCGCGGAGGAGGCGAGAGCCTGAAGGCGGTTCCGCTCTCCCTGGTGACGCGCCTAGAGGAAATCGAGGCATCGACCATCGAGTGGTCGAGCGGACGTCCGGTCGTTCAGTACCGTGGACGTCTGATGCCACTGGTCTCTTGTGACGAAGAACTCACGATCAAGCGGCAAGGCATGCAGTCGCTGCTGGTGTTCTCGGATGGTGACGTGTCGATGGGGCTCGCCGTGGCCGAGATCGTCGACATCGTGGAGGACAAACTCGATATCGAGCTCCTTGCCGAGCGCTCCGACCTTGTCGGCTCCGCGGTTGTCAGGGGACGCACCACTGAGATCGTCAATGTGGCACACTACCTGCCAATGGTTCTCGAGACATGGTCGCGCAAGGATCGAAGGGGCGGCTCGGAGAAGTCCCTGCTCCTCGTCGACAGCTCGACCTTCTTCCGGGACATGCTTGTGCCGGTTCTGAAGGCGTCGGGTTACCGCGTTCAGACCGCTTCGACAGCCCAGGATGCGGTTCGCCTACTTTCCAATGGCCTGCAGGTTGATGTGGTCGTCACGGACCTGGAGCTTTCAGGGCATTCCGGCTTCGCCTTGGTTGCGTCCCTCCGGGCTGATCCGCATCACAGCACGACTCCGGTGATCGGGCTGACCGTCAAGCCCGACCCTCAGCAAATTGCCTTGGCGAGGAAGCTGCGTATCTCCGAGATCGTCTCCAAAATCGACCGTAGAGGCCTTCTCTCCGCACTTTCAGAGCTCAATGGCTCGCTTGAAGAGGCTGCTTAATCATGAAACTCATTGACTCAATCCCTTCGGGGAACGTGAAAACCACCTCCAGGCAGATGGAGTTCGTGACGGTCACAGTGGCGGGACAATTGCTGGGGCTGCCGATCAGTCGTGTGCATGATGTCTTCGTCGTGAGCGAGATGACCACCGTTCCTTTGGCGCCTGGGGAAATCGCAGGTCTCCTGAACCTCCGTGGGAGGGTCGTTACCGCAGTGTCGCTGCGTCGTCGTCTCGGATTGGACGACACCTACGAAGGAGGTAGACGCATGGCTGTCGGCCTCGAGAACCAGGGCGAGGCCTATGGACTTCTCGTGGATGACGTCGGTGAGGTCCTCAAGCTGGATCCGGACGAAATGCAGCCGAACCCGGTTCATATGGATCGTGGCTGGGTAGGGCTCTCGCAGGGCGTTCATCAATTGAGGGACCAGTTGCTGATCGTGCTCGATGTTGACGCCGTACTAGCCTTCGAGACGGAGCGGGAAGCTGCGTAAGTCACGTTCGTTGAGCCCGTGTGCTTCAGTTCATCAAATCAGGATATAGGAAGTTTGTCGTGAGTCTTGATCTATCAACACCTGTTCTCATCGTTGACGACTACCAGACGATGCTTCGCATCATCCGCAACCTCCTGAAGCAGATCGGCTTCAACGACGTCGATGAGGCCAAGGACGGCTCCGAGGCCTTGGGCAAGCTCAAGGAGAAGAAGTACGGGCTGGTGATCTCCGACTGGAACATGGCGCCCATGACGGGCTTCGAGCTGCTCCAGAAGGTGCGTGCCGATGCGGAGCTGGGCAGCCTGCCCTTCATCATGATCACCGCGGAGGCCAAGACCGAGAACGTGGTGGCCGCCAAGCAGGCCGGCGTCAACAACTACATCGTCAAGCCGTTCAATGCGGATACGTTGCGATCTAAAATCAGCGCTGTCTTTGGTTGATAAGTAGAACAAGAGCAACGATCATGACCGTTAGAAAGAGCTACCGCATCGAGGCGAGCCTAGGCATTGGTTCGCAGGACGAAAGTGTTATCGAGCGTCATTCCGAAGTCATGGGAATGCTGGCGACGATCAAGGAGTCGATCGTCCCGGCAAAAGAGATCTCAACATCTCTGCTGGAGGAACACCGCCGCGATATGCAGGAGGCTCTTCGGCTGAAGGCGGAGCTCGATTCGATCTATGAGGCGATCGAGCGCACGAAGAGAGAGATCGCCACACTCCGGTATGCCGGTGCCCAGGGAAAGGAGATCACCCGGGTAACGGACGAGCTCGGCGCCATCGTTACCGGAACGGAGACAGCCACGAATTCGATCCTCGCTGCCGCAGAAAAAATCGATGAGCTCTCCAGCAACTTGTCATCACGGCTAGCAGGAAGTGATCAGGATATCGCTCGTGAGATCCTGGATCATGTGATCAGTATCTTTGAGGCCTGCAACTTCCAGGACATTACGGGTCAGCGAATCAGCAAGGTCGTCAATGCGATGAAGTTCGTTGAGGAACGCGTTCATCACATGATGGAGATTTGGGGCGGCATGGAAAGCTTCAAGGATGTCGAAACTATCGACGATCCGAAGCGCGAGGGAGATAAGGCGCTCCTCAATGGACCAGCTTTGGCATATGATAACGGGGTGACGTCCCAGGACGCCATTGACGCGTTGTTCAACTAATCCCGGCTGGGTGACCGTCAGACTTTTAGGTACAGCATAAGCCCAGCCTCCGAGGGCTGGGCTTATGCTGTACGGCAGTTTCGGGTTGCCGGAAATGCTAACTCAATAGCTTTTGCACCTGCTGCGAGGCGATGAGGCTCATGAGCCTCTTCAAACCATCTTCTGTTATTGCCAGAATTATGCCGCCACACACTTCAGAACCGCCGGCGAAGCCATAACTCAACACAGTTGCAGGCCTAAGGCCGCCGGTGCCATTCGAGAGATAGCCTTGCAAGGACCCTGCTCGGCCGGTATGTCCATTCTGGACTCTCAATCCGGTAAACTGCCCCGCAAGAGGATGAGGGATAATCCGCAGCCTATCACGCTTGTGAAAGGCGATGGCGAGGTTGCTGTTGGCAAGGGCAACCGCAATATTCTCTTCGAAATGAAGATGGGCCTCGAAGCCAGCTGTGCTTCGGGAAGATCGGAAGCGATCGAAGATTGCGATCGCGTTCATATCATCCAGGCACACGAGAATGCGCGAATGATCGTAGCAGGGGCCATGCACATTCGTGCCCACCCGAATGGCGCAGGCCTTCTCGAGCGATAGCGCTGCTTCAATCCATCCAAAGCCAGCAGTCTGTTCGCGATGATCTGGAACAGCCACGTTATGAGCTCGTGACGCGAGCAGGTACTGGCGCGTAGGACCGGCCTCCAGGACTCCCGATCCTCCAGGATCCGTAATCCACCTCACTCCGCGGGCGGAATAAACGAATGACGTGCAGTCGTAATGCCCATTCTCATGCCGCTGCTCGTTGATCGTGGCACAGAGATAGCTCCAGTCCGGCTTCTGGGCGTAGTTCCGGAAGGCGATGAGACCTGCATGATCCGATATATGGAGCCTCGGACCCAATGGGTAAGCCAGCTCCCCCGCGAGAGCCTGATCCGATAGGAGATGTCTTCCGTATCCCGAGATCAGGCGCCGCAGCCAGGAGGCGTGATGGAGGCTACGCGGAATGTCTCCGAAGGGAGCAAGCATCCCGGCCGGGTCAGTCGTTGCGACAAGAGCTTTAAGGCTGTCCTTCAGACGCGCGTCGAGAAGCTGTGTGAGGTCCTCAGCCCCACGTTGATCCTTGAGATGCTGGGACAGGATCATGCCAATGGATATCAATTCCAGCCGGTAGTGTTGGGACTGCTCATTCGATGACCCGCCTGGACCGAGGAGATGGTCAAAGCCGTTACGCAATTGGGCAAGGGCAACTGATCGCCAGTATTGGGAAAGGGGGAAGTTCGGAATGCCGGACGAAGCGCTCAAAAGGGCACAGGCGATGCGGATTTGCAGAATGGAATGGAGGAAGATATTCTGGCCCAGGATCTCGGCGAGAGCGAACCCATGCTGAATGACCTCCGCAGCGATCACGCGCAGCTTTTCGACAGGTCTCTTCTTGACGATTGCTGCGGCTGCGAGCAACCGAAGCAGAACTTCCGTCCGTACGGCGACCGACGCAGGATAGGCGCTGAGGGGGTCCTTGGGATGCCCCCATGGATTAATACGAGACCAGGAGAAGGCGAGGTCCACGGCCCTTTGCACCCCGCTCGCCTGCGGATCGTCAACCAGATCCAAAAGCCATGACAGAGACTGGTATTCCAGGCGCCATGCGGGCGACTGATAGGGATCCTCGGCCCAATCCGGTGATGAAGGCAAGGGCCACGCCTGGAAGCTGCCGAGAGTGAGCAGGCCATCGGCGAGGGCTGCCGATTGGCCCTGCTGAACTCCCCGCAGCTTGTCGTGTATTGTCGGTGCAGTTGCCAGCGTCTGACGATCGATCAGACTGTCGATCATGCTGGTGTCATTGATGCTAGCCCTACCTGTAGAGCTTGTCTGAAGCTGTCGGAAGACCTCATTCACGAAAGCCAAGGCATCGGACTTCTCTTCGCCCATGATGCTCTCCAGCAGGAGATCGTCACCGAGAGATGTCTCGAGTGGGGTCACAAGGCTGACTTGCGCCTCGTCTCGCCGAACTTGAAAACCGAGGTCGACCGTTACGGCCTGATCCGGCGGAGCCAGCTCTAATGTGAAGCGTCTCGTCTGTCGGTTGATCGGTATATCGATGTAGGCTCCGACACCAGGCAAGCTTTGCAGATCGCCCGGCGGGGCTACAATCTCCCCGTCTGTGTTGCGAAAGATGACGCGCGCCAAGGCTCCTTCGGCGCTTAAATTCTGGTTGACGAGTTGGCCTCGAACAAAAAGGGTTTTGGCAGGGGCGACCCCGTAGGAAAACCAGGCTGGGTCGGTCTTCAACTGAACCCAGGAGCGACGCGGGCCACTTGCTATTGGATGAGAGGGAATGCTCGATGCATCTGCCTCGTCACTTGCATGCTGGGCAATCTGCAGAAGCTTTGGGTCGACAATGGTGAAGGGATGTGAATTGCGCCAACTGCGGAAGGTAATCGTGATGTGCTTCGCCGGAGAAGGCACCAGAAAAGCGCATTGAACCTCTGCCGCATTCCTCTGATCGCTGCTTCGATCGTAGTAGTCGGGGCCGGCAATGTGGCAGCTGTGAGGGTCGATCTGAGCACGGGTCAGACCCGGAACATAAGCGAAGTCGATGCTTGAGCTATCCTCGGTCAGGAAATCCAAGCCAATGACCGCGAAATCATGCACCATCCTACTTTTCTCTTCGGGGTGCCAGGAGATCTGGAAGCTGAGCTCGCACCAAGCATCCTGCGTAAGATCCTTGAATTCGAGAGTGGCTCGCGACCATCGGTTCTGGTTCGCAACGACAAACTGTCGGGCGCCGTTTTCCTCTTGAGGTGTTTCCTCGCCGCGGTCCCGTGGTGCCGGAAGGATCTGTATGACATCGGCCATTGAGGCACCAGAGTTCTAGGTGGAAAGGTTTGTCGAGGAGGGTTTGCCGTACACGCCAGCGCGAACCTTGTTCACTTCCGACAGAGTCAGAGCCCGGTCAATTGAAAATTCGCAGCCACCAAGCGACGCAGAAGCCTGAGCTTCAGTTCGCCTGCTGGTTTGGTCAGTTTCCTGTTGTGACCTCTAGGAACAGGGCCATGCGGATCAGCTCGGAGAGACTCTTGGCTTCCATCTTCGCCATGACATTCGACCGATGGATCTCCACTGTGCGGATGCTAATGTTCAACTCGTGAGCAATCATCTTGTTGGCTTTGCCGGCAACCAAGCCATCGAGCACTTGCCGCTCCCGCTGTGAGAGCGACTGCAGCCGCGCCTGGGTTCGAAGAAGCTCCTGGTTTCTGCGAACGCTTTTCTCGTCGCAGACAAGCGCAAAGCGGACAACCTCCAGGAAGCGGTCCTCCCGGAATGGCTTTTCGAGGAAATCGATGGCCCCTGCCTTCATGGCTTCCACGGCGAGCGGAATGTCCGCATGGCCAGTCATGACGATTACAGGAACATTCAGCCCACGCCCATTGAGGCGCCGAATGAACTCCAAGCCGTCGATGCCGGGCATCCGCACATCTGTTACAATGCAGCATCGCCCTGGATCGTTGACCTCGTCGAGAAAGGCTTTGGCGGATTCATACAGACGAACGTTCAGGCCAGCCGACACCAGCAGGAAGGAGAGAGCCTTTCGCACTCCGACGTCATCATCCACCACATACACGATCGGCGTGTTCGACACTGGCCATGTCCTCCTTGTCGACGGTTCTGAGGGTAAAATGAAAGGTGGTGCCTTCACCAGGGATCGACACAGCCCAGATCTTGCCGCCATGGGACTCCACGATCGTCCGGCTGATCGAGAGCCCCACGCCCATGCCGCTTCGTTTCGTCGTGGTAAAGGGCTTGAAAAGGTTCTTCAAGACCTCCGGCGCAATCCCTGAACCCGTGTCCTGGACACTGACCTGGACCATGGACTCCGCTGGCACAGGCTGAGCCTTGATCAGCAGTTCGCGCCGGTCCGCCTCCTGCATCGCTTCGATGGCATTGCGGATCAGATTGAGCAGCACCTGCTGGATCTGTACGCGGTTTACAAAGACCAGCGGATTCTCGGACGGAAAGTCGTATTCAACCTTTACGTCTTCTTCCTTGGCGCCCACCAGAGCCAGGGCACTGGCTTCCTCGACGAGACGCTGGAGCGCCTCGATCTGGTGCTCGCTTCCTCCCCTGGACACGAACTCCCGCAATTGCCGAATTACCTCTCCGGCGCGCAGGGCCTCCTCGGCGGCCTCGTTAACGGCATGGCGGACGAGGGATATCTTGTCGCCTTCAACGTTACTGAGGATGAGGCCACATCCTTTCAGGTAGCTTGTGATGGCCGTCAGGGGTTGATTGATTTCATGGGCCAACGTCGAGCCCATCTCGCCCAAAGCGGTGAACCGAGACATGTAGGCGAGTTCGGATTGCAACTCCTGCATCCGGGTCTCGGTACGCTGGCGTTCCGTCAGATCGCGGATGAAAGCCGTGAAGAAGCGCTCTCCTTCCGATTCCATCTCGCCGACCTGAACCTCCATCGGAAAGGTTGAGCCATCCTTGCGCTGGGCGACCACCACGCGTCCGCTCCCGATGATGCGTCGTTCTCCCGTCTCGCGATAACGGCGGATGTAGCCGTCATGCTGCTCGCGATAGGGCAGGGGCATCAGGAATTTGACGTTAGTGCCAATGATTTCCTCGGGCTGGTAGCCGAACATGTTCACGGCTGTCGCGCTGAAGGACTGAATGATGCCGCTCTCGTCGGCCACGACCATCGCGTCTGGGACAGTCTCGAGAATGGACCTAAGATGCGCCTCGCTCGTACGCAGGCGCTCTTCGCTCGAGCGCAGGGCATTCTCGGCCAGCTTGCGTTCCGTGATGTCTTGAACCGTTCCGATCTTGCGAATGGGACGGCCGTCATCATCGACCAGGGTGCGGCCGATCGCCGTAACCCAGCGTTCTACACCGGTGTCGGCACGAATGATCCTGAAACTGCCGCTGTAGGTCAGGTCGCTGCCCGGCTGATCATCGTAGAAGGTGTTCGCCATTCGCTCACGATCATCGGGGTGGACGCAGTCGAGAATGACTTCGCGCGTGATGGTCACATCCGGCGCCAAACCAAGGATCTGCCGCGCCTCAGGCATCCACTGGCGCCTGCCGGTGACAAGGTCTTGATCCCAGATGCCAAGGGCTGTGGTTTCGATGGCCAGGCGCAGCCTTTCCTCGCTGCTGCGCAGCCTCATCTCCGCCCGGCGCTGATCGTGGATGTCCGTGACGGTGCCCACCCATTCCTGAACTTGACCATCTTCGTTGAGCAGCGGGACTGCCCTGGCCAGCATCCAGCGATATTTGCCGTCGAGGCGCCGGACGCGGTATTCGAGCATGCCGGGCTCTTCTGCCGCACGGATGACCTGCCACTGGGCGGTGAGCTTCTTCCGGTCGTCCGGATGCACGGTATCCAAGAAACCGAAACCCGTGTAATTCTCGTTGGACTGGCCGCTGAAGGCTTCCCAGCCCCAGACTTTGGTAATCGCACCGTCCGTCGCCGCACGCCAGACGATCGCGGAACTGGCTTCGATGAGTGCGCGGTACTGCTCCTCGCTTCGTCGCAACCGCTCAGCAGCCAACTTCTGCTCATGAATGTCCGTGACCGTACCAATCCACTCCTGAACTGCGCCATCGGCATCGAGAAGGGGGACGGCTCTCATCAGGACCCAGCTATATTCGCCGTCCGGCGCAAGAGTTCGATACTCATTGGTCCCCGTTTCCTCTGAAGCCAGGGTTTCCAGCCAGGCTGCCGTCACGCGCTCTCGATCTTCGGGATGAACGGCATCAAGCCAGGCAAAGTCTCCGCCGCTCTCAGACGGTAGGGAGGGGTGTGTGTCCCAGCTCAGAGCGCCGTCAATGATCATCCCACTGGCATCTGCACGCCAGACGATCGCGGAGCTTGCCTCGATGAGGGCCCGGTAACGCTCCTCCTGAGTTTTCAAGGCTGCTTCCGCAGCCATGAAGCGGCTGATGTCGCGGGCGGTGAGGACGAAGCTGGGCTTTTCATCGTCTCCGGTGCGAAGCGCATCAAGCGTCAATCGGCACAGGATGTGGATGCCATCCTTTGTCCTACAGCGGACTTGGTCGGCTGAGTGCCCGGAAGCGGCGGCTGTGTTGAGATCCTGCAGGGGCTTCCCGCGAAGCTGCGCATCCGATGAATAGAGAAGGGAAAAGTGGCGGTTCAGGATCTCATCCGATCGCCAGCCATAGATGCGCTCTGCGCCCATATTCCAAGATATAACATTTCCATCCTGATCGAGAGTGATCAGGGCGAAATCGACTATGGCATTAAGAACGCAGGCAGGATCGGGGCTCGCGTGAGACGCAGGCCCGCTGACAAGATCCTTGAACGCAGATGTATGAGTCATGACCCCCCAACCCAAGAGCTGCGTTGCTTGCAGGTTTTTAACGTATTGGCAATTGATCGTGCAAATCGGCAAACCGGATATGCTCATGTGGCATTGAAGAGTGTTCCGGCGACCGCGCTCTTCATGAGGATAGCTGGTCGAAAAGCAACTGATTCGAATGCGACATGGTAGCGCTCACAAGCGCAATGTAATTCAGTAATAAATCAGAGTTTTCGGAACAGAGTTTCAACGATCTGCTCTGAGCCGCAGGTCTCATGCGTTTGAAGACGCACTTTAGCCTCCGGCTCCAGCCGTACTGACATCCGCAGAGGCCAAGTCAGCCTCGTGCAAGGTTAGCGGCTTAAATGCCTCTTTACCATGTTTGCTCGGAGATTCCTGTGACGGCACCTGTCTATCTGTTCGATCTGGCATCGCGACAGGCTCAATGGCTTGCCGCGCGCCAGACAACAATTTCCGGCAATGTCGCGAATGCCAATACTCCCGGCTATCGCGCCCGGGACGTGGAGCCTTTCGCCGATGTTCTCGACAAGACCAAGCTGGTCATGGCGGCGACGGACAACGGACATATCGGGATTCCTCAATCGCGTGTTGAAGCAACGAAGGTGAAGAAGTCCGAGAGCTGGGACACGGTCTACTCGAAGAACTCCGTGAGCCTTGAGCAGGAGCTCATCAAGGCAGGCGAGGTCAATCGCCAGCACTCCCTGAACACGAGCATCGTCAAGTCATTCCACAGAATGCTGCTGACTAGCGTGAGGACCCCGTCATGATAGATCCTTTGATTGCTTCCGGTAAGCTGTCCAGCGCTGGCCTGGAAGCACAGTCCGCGCGTTTGCGGGTGGTGTCTGAGAATATCGCAAATGCGAATTCCACCGGGCGGACCCCAGGGTCAGACCCCTATTCGCGCAAGACGATCACCTTCCGCTCCGAGCTCGACCGGACACTGGGCGCGGCTTCGGTGTCGGTGAAGGATGTCGGCCAAGACGAGGCTCCTTTCCCGGTCGAGTATGATCCCGGCAACCCGGCTGCCGATGAGAACGGCATGGTCAAGAAACCGAACGTGAACATGCTGATCGAAATGGCCGACATGCGGGAAGCCAATCGTTCCTATCAGGCCAACCTGCAGATGATGAAGCAGGCGAGAGCCATGATCTCCGCAACAATTGATCTCATGAGAGGCTGATATGATCAGCGCCGTATCCTCCATCTCTTCAATGATTGACAGTCCTGCGGCGGTCACTGCTGTTCCAGCGTTCGGCACGATGCAGCCGCCGGCAGGAGCCGCCGCCGGCGCGTCGCCAGTGAGCTTCAGCGACATGATGGCTCAAGTGGCCACGTCTGCCGTCGACACGATGAAGGCGGGCGAAGCCGCGTCTATTGCGGGCATCCAGGGAAAGGCCTCGGTGCAGCAGGTGGTCGAGGCAGTGATGTCGGCCGAACAGACACTTCAGACTGCAATCGCCATCCGTGACAAGGTGGTTGCGGCCTATCAGGAAATCGCACGGATGGCGATCTAAGGGGATAAGACAATGAGAGCGCTTGCGATTGCTGCTACGGGAATGAATGCTCAGCAGCTGAATGTCGAGGTGATCGCCAACAACATCTCGAACGTCAATACAACTGCCTTCAAGGCGGCACGGGCGGAGTTCACGGACCTGCTCTATCAGACCGAGCGTTCTCAGGCGATCCCGAACCAGGCAGGCTCGAGCCCTGTGCCTGAAGGGGCTATGCTGGGTCTCGGCGTGAAGACGGCGGCCATCCGCAACCTCCACCGGCAGGGCTCCCTGACGAACACCTCGAACCAGTTCGATCTTGCCCTGAACGGACGCGGTTGGTTTCAGGTGAACGCACCGAGTGGCGAGATTGTCTATACTCGTGCAGGATCATTCAACAAGAACGGCGATGGACAACTCGTCACCCTCGACGGCTACACCCTCAATCCGCCCATCCTCGTTCCGCCGAATACGCTCGACGTGACGATCAATGAGTCAGGCGAGATCTTCGCGAAGATCGCTGGGGAGGCTCAGCCTCAGAACCTGGGCCAGTTGACCCTTGCGAACTTCGCCAACGATGCAGGCCTGGAGCCTCTCGGCGGAAACTACTACCGTGAGACTCTGGCCTCAGGCGCTCCGGCTGTGGGCATTCCGTCCGATCCCGGTTACGGAAAGATCCATCAGGGATACCTCGAAGCCTCGAACGTGGATCCGATCAAGGAAATCACGAATCTGATTTCGGCCCAGCGCGCTTTCGAGATGAACTCCAAGGTCATCCAGGCCGCGGACGACATGGCCGGAACCGTCTCAAAAGGCATCCGCTAAAAGCGGTATCCGAGTGATCCCATTATGAAGCACATCGTCAAGCTCACTCTCGCCGCAACGATGCTAAACATCGGAATGCTGCATGTTGCGATGGCGGAGGAGCGTATCCTGCCGGTTCCAGCCGTGACCATCTATGTGGGCGATACGATCCAGGAGTCGATGCTCAAGGATAGGGCTTTCCCGGAGAACTACCGCTACCGTACGGCAGTCGTGGAGTCGCCCCGCGTCTTAGCTGGAAAGATGGCGCGCCGAACCCTTCTGCCAGGCGAGCCGATTCCGATGAACGCCGTCGACAACCCTAAGCTCGTCACGCGTGGCGTTCAGGCTCAGATCGTATTCGAGGAAGGCGGGCTCTCGATCATGGGAGTCGGCGTTCCCTTGCAGTCCGGCACCATGGGCGAGACGATCCAGGTCAAGAACGTCGACAGCGGTCGGGTCATCACCGGACGGGTTCAGGCCGACGGCCGGGTCCGGATTGGAGTCTATTGATGCTTCGCGTTTTCCTCTTTCTCTTCGCCGCCCTGCTCGCAGGTCAGGTTCAGGCTGCCACGCGCATCAAGGACGTGGCATCGGTTCAGGGCGTCAGGGACAACCAGCTGATCGGCTATGGCCTCGTCATGGGCCTGCAGGGAACCGGCGACACCCTCCGCAACTCCCAGTTCACCGAGCAGTCCCTGCAATCCATGCTCGACCGCATGGGCGTGAATGTTCGCGACATCAACCTGCGCACCCGCAACGTCGCAGCCGTCATCATCACGGCCGACCTGCCGCCCTTCGTCGGCACCGGGTCGCGAATCGACGTGACCGTCACATCCATGGGTGATGCGACGTCGCTGAAAGGCGGCACCCTCATGCTGACCGCTTTGCAAGGCGGCGACGGCCAGGTCTACGCGGTTGCCCAGGGCGCCATCGCAGTGTCCGGTTTCTCCGCGCAAGGGCAGGCCGAGACCTTGACCTCCGGGGTTGCAACGGCCGGACGCATTCCGAACGGCGCATTGATCGAGCGTGAGGTCCAAGGGGGCTTCGATGCCGTCGGTGGGCTGGCGTTCGAGCTCAAGAACCCTGACTATAAGACGGCGACGCTGATCACCGATGCGATCAACCAGTATGCCCAGCAGCGTTTCGGCTTCCGCGTCGCGTCTCCCCGGGACTTCCGGACAGTCGTGCTGCAGAAGCCGAAGAACATCGCAGCAACCCGCTTCATCGCCGAACTCGGCGATCTGGAGATCCGGCCCGATACGCCTGCGCGAATCGTCATCGATCAACGGACCGGAACGGTCGTTATCGGAAAGAACGTGCAGATCTCGACGGTGGCGATCACTCATGGGGCTCTCACGATCCGTGTGACGGAGACGCCCGAAGTCTCGCAGCCGGATCCGTTCTCGATGGGTCAGACAGTGGTGGTGCCGCGCACGCAGATCACGGCAGCGGAAGAGCGTGTGCCCCTCGCGATCGTCCGGGGCTCGGATCTGCAGACCCTTGTCAAAGGGTTGAACCAGATGGGTCTCAAGCCGTCCGATGTCATCGCGATCCTCCAGGCGGTCAAGACCGCAGGAGCTCTTCAAGCGGAGTTGGTGATCCAATGATCTCTCACATGACGCGTCAGAAGTGGCGGCGAATGGCAGCCTGCGGCCTGATCCTGGGGAGCATGGCATCCGGCGGCGTTAAGGCCCAGGACGCGAATGCGTCCCCTAAGAACAGCCAGTTTTGCACCAATATCGCCGATGCGGCCTCGGATGCGCGCTTTGCGCTGCAGAAGCAGGCCCTTGCCGATATGGAAAAGGAAATCGAGGGCCGCATCAAGGTCCTGGAGGCAAAGCGCGCCGAGTACGAGGAATGGCTCAAGCGCCGCAACGAGGTTCTGGAGAAAGCTGACGAGACAATCGTCATGATCTATTCGCGGATGCGTCCGGACGCGGCGGCTCTCCAGCTCATGAATATGGATGAAGAGATCGCGGCAGCCGTCATCGCCAAGCTCAATCCACGTGCCGCAAGCGCGGTTCTGAACGAGATGGAGCCGGCGCGCGCTGCCCAGCTGGCCAATGTCATCACCGACGCTCCCAAGCGCGAAAAGAACCTCGTGAGGCAAAATTGAATCATCTCATTGCCATTGTCGGCCTGTGTTTCCTTGCCGCCTGCGCGACAAGACCGGAGGATCTGGGGCGTGAGCCAGGCATGACGCCCGTCGGCTCGGGTATTGCCGTCCAGCGCGAGCCGCTCCCGCACCTGTTCAAGGGTACCGGACCGTCGGCCGCCAATTCTACCTGGAGCAATGCCAGCGCCGATCTCTTCACCAGCCCACGGGCCCGGCAGGTGGGCGACATCGTGACGGTGAACATCCAGATCGACGATAAGGCGGAGTTCGAGAACGCCAGTGACCGGTCGAGGCGATCCTCGGTGGGCGCCGGTCTCGACTATGCGTTCTCTTTCAAAGGCTGGAATGCGGATGGCACGGCGGATGCCGGAATCAACTCCTCATCCGACTCGAAAGGGCAGGGGACCATTGATCGCTCCGAGAAGCTGCGCCTGTCGGTTGCCGCGATCGTCAACGAGGTGCTGCCGAACGGCAACGTGGTGATCAGCGGCTCGCAGGAGGTACGCGTGAACTACGAGGTTCGCGTGCTCAACATCGCCGGCATCGTGCGGCCCCGCGACATTTCGCCGAAGAACACCATCAGCTACGACAAGATCGCCGAGGCCAGGGTTTCCTATGGCGGACGCGGGCGCCTCATGGAAGTCCAGCAGCCTGCCTATGGGCAGCAGCTGTTCGATGTTCTGACCCCCTTCTAGCCAGAATACGAGGATCAGAAACATGGCCAAGGCACTGGAACTTCCGGCTCCAGCCGGCAGCGCACCGGCCCGGGAGGGATCGTTGAGATGGATCCTGACGCTCGGCCTCCTGACCCTGCTCTCGGCGGCAATCGGAGGTGGGTTCGGGCTGGTGATGGTCTCCGGCATCGAGAAGCGGGTCGAAGAGAAGTACAAGGCTCTGCCTGAAAAGACTGAAGTCGCAAGTCCTTATGCCGGCGACATCGGGATCAAGAAGCTCGCCCCGGTCGTGACGAATCTCGCCGCCTCGGCCGAGGATTGGGTGAGGGTGGAGGCTTCCATCGTCTACAAGATGAGCGAGGGGCAGAATCCCGACGTGATGGCCGGTGAGATCCGACAGGATATCCTGGCCTACCTCCGCACGCTGTCGCTAGCGCAGATCCAAGGGCCGAGCGGCCTTCTCCATCTCAGGGAGGATCTCAACGAGCGCGTCAAATTGCGCTCGAAGGGTGCCGTCCAGGAGCTTGTTCTCGAAACCCTTATCGTCCAGTAGGTGCGAACGCAGTCTGAGTTTTCAAACCGCCAGTTCATTCTCCCGAAAGACCATTGCCATGCCTCTCCGCCTTATCCTGACCGGCGCATTCATTCTGCTGGCATCAAGCGCCAATGCCCAATTGGCGGATCTCCAGGCTCTGCTTCCTTCCGGGGAGGGCGCCGTCAGCGGACGCATCATTCAGCTTGTCGTGCTCCTGACGGTGCTGTCTCTCGCGCCGGGTCTTCTGATCATGGTGACGAGCTTCACCAGATTCGTCGTGGCCTTCTCGTTCCTGCGCTCGGGGCTTGGTCTCCAGAGCACGCCGGCCAATATCTTCCTGATCAGCCTATCCCTGTTCATGACCTTCTTCGTCATGGGCCCGACCTTCGACAAGGCATGGAATGAGGGTGTTCGACCGCTGACGGAGAACCGAATCACCGAGACGGAGGCTTTCACCAAAACCACGGAGCCGTTCCGGGATTTTATGCTGACGCATGTCAGGCCGAAGGATCTCCAGATGTTCAGCGATCTGGCTGCCGTCAATTATCCCAAGCCCGAGGAAGGCGAGAAGATTGACCTGCGCATCCTGATTCCAGCCTTCATGATTTCCGAACTGAGGCGCGGTTTCGAGATCGGGTTCCTGATCGCTCTCCCGTTTCTCGTGATCGATATGATCGTCGCCACCCTGGTGATGTCAATGGGCATGATGATGATGCCCCCGACCGTCCTGGCCCTGCCGTTCAAGATCCTCTTCTTCGTCCTGATCGACGGCTGGAACATCCTCGTGAGCGGCTTGGTGCGCTCCTACTTTTGATTTCCACCTGGCGCGGCAAGCTCCCCACCAACGAATTGAGCAAACTCTGAGAGGCAGCAACCTTCGCACAAGGTTGGCGACGCAAAAGTAGTCTCGATAACTTCTATCAGTACCGAGATTCCTCATGCCTGGTCGTCAACACGCCGAAAGACTCTGGAGTAGTTTGCTGCTGCTGGGCCCACGTCGCCTGGCTGCCTTGGCCGCCATCGGCCTTGCTGTCTTCCTGTCCGTCGGCGTCGGAGCCTATTACCTCAGCCGTCCGGCGCAGGAGACCCTGTACACGGGCCTCGACCGGGAAGATGTCGGCCGAATGGGCGCCGTTCTCAAGGACGCGGGCATTCCCTTCGACGTCAGCGCCGACGGAACGGCTCTCCTAGTCAGCTACGGCAACACGGCTGCCGCTAGAATGCTGCTGGCCGAGAAGGGGCTGCCGCACAGCACGAAATCCGGCTACGAGCTCTTCAACGATCTCGGTTCACTCGGCCTGACCTCCTTCATGCAGGAGGTCACGAAAGTTCGTGCCCTCGAAGGCGAGCTGGCACGCACCATTCAGGGCATGAAGGGAATCAAGGCTGCCCGCGTCCACATCGTTCTTCCGGATCGCGGCTCCTTCCGCCGTGAACAGCAGGTGCCTTCCGCCTCCGTGGTCATCCGCACCTCGCCGGCTGATGATGCAACGGCGGCCCAGGCGATTCGGCACCTCGTGGCAGCCGCCATCCCAGGCATGGCCGTCGACAAGGTGACCGTCATGAACACTGACGGCACTCTTCTGATGTCCGGGGATGATGCCGCCAATGCTTCGACAGGCAAGATGGCCCGCCTTGAGAAGACAGTGGGTCTGGAGATCCAGGACAACGTTCGCCGCACCCTGGCACCCTACCTTGGCACAGGCAATTTCGAGATCAGTGTCGCGGCTCGCCTGAGCACGGACAAGGTCAACACCAGCGAGACGATCTTCAACCCCGAATCGAAGGTCGAGCGCTCGGTCCGCACGGTCAAGGAGACGGAAGTCGCGCAGAACAGGAGCGGACAGAAACCGACGACCGTTCAGCAGAATCTGCCTGACGAGAACGTCCGCGCCGAGTCGGGGGACAGCTCGAGCGAAGACAACCAGCGTCGCGAGGAACTCACCAACTATGAGATCTCCTCGAAAACGATCCAGACCATCAGCGACGGCTACCAGATCAAGAACCTCTCCGTTGCCGTGCTGGTGAATAAATCCCGGATCGCCTCCCTGCTGGGCGAGAATGCCACTCCTGCAGAGATGGACGCGAAGATGACGGAGATCGAGCAGCTGGTGTCTTCGGCTACCGGCTTCAGCAAGATGCGAGGCGACCAGATCAAGGTCGCGGCTGTGAGCTTCGTCGACGATGGCGGCATGCTGCAGCCAGTACCCGGCCCGTCGCTGACCGAGATCCTGATGCGCCAGTTCGGCACGGTCGTGAATGCCCTTACCATTCTGGCTCTGTGCGCAATGATGATCTGGTTCGGCCTGCGCCCTGCCGTGAGAATGCTGATGGCGCGCCATCAGGCTGAACTCGAGCTTCAGCGCGAGCAGGCGGCTGCTCTGGCTGCCGCGGAGGCCGAGGAGGCTGAGAATGAGAATGGAAGGCAGGCGCTTCAGGCCGCTCTCGAACGGGAGGAGCAGAACCTCATCGAGATGCCTCGTACTCCACAGCGCAAGCTTGAGCAGATCATTGAGCTCAGCGAAGAGCATGCCGCTGCCGTGCTGAAGCAGTGGCTCGGGCGGGAGGCCGCATGATGCCTGGAGCGATCGCCAGCCTGCTTGAGGATTTCTCGCCAGCGCCCCGCAGGGAACCAGTGGGAATTGGGATTCTGCGCTCCGTCAAGGTTGCGGCTGAACCCGACCTCACGCCGCCACCGCCGGCGGTGGACCGGCAGGCCGAACTCGCCAAAGCTCTCGAAGCGAAGGTGAGGGCTGAGGAGAGGGAGAGTGCCCGGCAGCAGCTTGAGGAGGCAGTTGCGGCCGAAAAGGCACGCTGCGACGAGGAATTGGCGGCCCAGCGGGTAATCTGGGCTGAGCAGCAGGCCGGACAGCTCTCGACGTTGATCGTGGAAGGTCTCGGCCGGATCGAAACCATGCTGTCTGAGAGAGTGGCCAACGTTCTGAGGCCTTTCGTTTCTGAAGCCTTCCGGCAGCAGAGCATCGTCGAGTTTAAGGAAGTGCTCGCCACTCTTCTCCTTGGTGAGGAGACCGGGCCGATGAAGATCGCGGGCCCCAAGGATCTATTGCTGGTGCTGAAAGAGAGTCTCGGCCCCCACAGCGCTGTGATCGATTTTCTTCCGGGCGACTATGTCGAGGTGAGCGTCACCACCCGTGACACGACTGTTCAGACCCAGCTGCGTGCTTGGTCGGATCGACTCGAGCGGGTTTTGAAAGCTGAGCCATGATGTCAAAATCGGATAAGCAGGAAATCGTCATCGTCAGGAGAGGCGGTGACGACGAGGATGTCGTGAAGGGCGGAGCGTGGAAGATCGCTCATGCCGATTTCATGACCGCCATGATGGCCTTCTTTCTTGTCATGTGGCTCATCAGCCTGACGGATGAGGAGACGCGCAGCGGCGTAGCCAACTACTTCAACCCAGTGCAGCTTGCGGAATCGTCCCCAAACAAGAAGGGACTCGACGACCCGCAGAATGTGCCGCCCGATAAGGAGACCGACAATACGAAGGACGGTAAAGAGAAGGGCAGCGGCGAGGGAACAGGCGGGAAGTCCCACCAATTGCAGAAGCCTCGGTTCAAGGAAGGGGCCTTGTTCCAGGATCCTTACGCCGTGCTCGCCCGAATCGCAGACGAGGTCGAGGCAACGCCGCACGACACACTCGGCGCGGACGTCACTCCTGGTGAGAGCGACGTGCCTGGTTTGAAGGCCGGCGAAGCTTTCCGCGATCCATTCGATCCGCTCTACTGGCAGGTCGCGCCCGTCGAGGAAATGAAGACCGACACGCCGTTGAAGCCCGGTACGGCGCCGTCGGCGCCGTCCAAAGCCATCATCGATGCAATCGCATCCTCGAGCGAAAAGCCGCAGGCAGGTCACAAGACGCAACAGCAGGCGCCTTCAGGCGGTACGGCATCCGCAGAGGGCCGGGCTGCGCCTTCGTCGGCTCTCGGCTCCCCTGCAGAACAGAATGCCGCGGAGGTGAACGCCGCCGACCAGAAGGCGGCGGAGCTGAAGCGGGAGATCCTCAAGGCCGTTCAGCCGACAAAAGACGTGACGCCTCAACCGCATATCGAGGTCCGCCGGACAGGCGCCGGGACGCTCATCAGCCTCACGGACGATTTCGACTTCACGATGTTCGCGCTCGGCTCCGCCGAGCCGCACGCCAAGGTCGTGCGCGCCATGGCTGAAATCGCCAAGATCCTGCAGGCGCGCCCGGGGAAGATCGTGATCCGTGGTCACACCGACGCTCGCCCCTTCAAATCGGCCAATTACGACAATTGGCGCCTGTCCCATGCCAGAGCCCAGATGGCCTTGTACATGCTCGTGCGAGGAGGCTTGGATGAGAAGAGGATCGTACGCGTCGAGGGGCATGCAGACCGGGAGCCGAAGATCCCGTCCGATCCGAATGCCGACCAGAACCGCCGAGTCGAGATTCTTCTGCAGGAGTAATGACGGTGAGATTACGCCTGCTCGCTGCTTTCGGGATGATTTCGCTCCTCACTACGCATGGCATTGCGAACGAGAGCGGCCGCCCTGTCGAGGCTGCGCCGAAGCCTGCTGTCGAGGAGCCCAGACCTTTGGCTGTTCCCAGCCCCCTCCAGATGGTGCGCACGCTGCACCTGATGCAGGATCAGATCGCAACGGGCTCGACGGAGGCTCATGTCGCTCAAAGAGGCTTGTTGGGTGTTCTGGATATTCGTTTCATGGAGCTGGCGCCGGAGGTCTGGCAGAACGGCAAGAACGTTCATGCCGCCGTGTTGTTCGTTCTCAGCGGCGGCAATCCTGGGCTCTTGCGGAAGCTTCTGGAATTGGGTTCCTCCGTGGTCGCAGAGAATGACAGGCCTCTCGTCGAAGGCGCTCTCGCCTATGTCGAGGGCCGGGAAGAGACCGCATACAATGCCCTCGTGTCCCTGGACCCGCGCACCTTTCCACCGACCATGAGCGCGCAGCTGGCATTGGTTCAGTCGGCACTCGTCGTCCGGAAGGATCCTGCGAAATCCGATGAACTGCTTGACTTCGTGCGGCTCCAGGCGCCAGGCACGCTTTTTGAAGAGGCTGCGCTGAGACGGCAGGTCTTCATTGCAAGCCAGACGGACCACATCGAAAAGTTTCAGTATCTCGCAGCAAATTACCTCCGGCGCTTCCGGCACTCGGTTTATGCAGGCAACTTCCGGCAACGTCTCGCTTCTGCCTCGACACGGATAGACTTCGGTCAGGACAAGTCCCGGTTCGACGGCTTTGTCGCTATGATGCAAGAGCTTGAACCCGAGGCGCGACGCGATCTTTACCTTCTTGCTGCCCGCGCATCCGTCGACCAGGGATTTACCAAATCCGCTCGCCTGCTGGCGGAGAAAGCCCAGGAACTGGTGGAGGGCGATAGGTCTAGCGCCGTCCGCGCAAGGCTCTATCGTGCGGCCTCCATGATCACTTCGCCTGAGAGTATCAAAGCGGCAGCCGAAGAACTTCGCCAACTCGACCGGTCAGTTCTTCCTGCGAGCGACGTGGCTTTGCTGGATTCAGCCATCGCAATGGCCAACCACATTCAGACGATGCCGGGCGCGCCTCCTGGTCTGGCCGAGAAGGAGAAGCCCTTGCCCTCCAAGGCAGCCCCCGAGAGGACCGCGGACCTGACCGTTCCAGCGCAAGGGCTGGAACAGCTTCAGGCCCTATCCAAAGCCCGTGACGCCTTGAGCCGCGTCGACAGGTTAATCAAGAATCAGGCGTCCGTAACTCAATGAACCGTCTCGATCTCATGTCTCAGACACCGCCGCGTCCCGCCGACTCGACGCAGACGCCGCGCGGTCTCTCCTCCGCTCCCGATGCTCGGCAGGGTGGTAAAGGCTCCGGGAGCGGGGTGACGGGGTTCGACACTGTGCTCGAAGGTCTCTCGCGGGAGCAGGGTCGGGAGAGCGTGGATCCTTTTCCGGATGATAATCTGTTGAACCTGACCGAGCAGGCAGCGGAATCGCCTCCAGTCGACACGACAGCATTAGAGGCTCTGCTCTCGGCCACCTCGCCGGACGGGACCAGTGCGGGAACGGCCGTCCCCTCGGCAGGAAGTCAAGCCTATTCCGTTCTTGAGAGCCTTCTGCCTCGCATCCTGCCGCAGAGCGGTGCAAGCGGCGATGCCGATCCGGAGATGCGCAACGGCGCTTCTTCGATGCTTCCGCTGCTGACCTCAGATGCAACGGCCGACACCATCCTGAGCCCTGCCATCGGGCCGAAGCTATCGGTTTCGGTTCAGAACCAGGAAACGCATTTCCGGCCCATCGTCGAGGGCTTCGAAGCAGCACTTCCAGAGACGGCTCCGGCCGAATCGATCGAGGCTTCGACCGAAGTTTCTTCGAGGGATCTTGGCGTCAGGAAACCCATAGAGGTTGCAACGAGGCAGCCTCCAATCAATCTGCAGCAGCGATTGGGCGACGAGCCGGTGCGCCGTGATGCTGACGCGCCAGGCACCCGTCGGGTTGATGAGGAGATGGGCTTCGACAGAATTTCTCACGGTCGCCTGGCTGACCGGACCGAGGTGCAGAAACAAACTGCCGTAGGAGTTCAGAAGGCCGATGGCGGTTCGCTACCAGCTGGAACGCTCCATCAGATGGCCAGAGCGATCCTGGACGATGTGTCGGAAGTCTCCAGCCTCCAACAGCCTTCTTTCGCGGGTGACGGCGTGCATCGCGTTGCCGTAGCCCGCGCCTCAGGAGGTGTTCTCAGGGTTCTCAGTCTGCAGCTCAATCCAGTGGAACTGGGCCTCGTGACGATCAAGATGCGTCTATCCGGCGACAGCCTGGAAATGGAGCTTCAGGTTGAGAAACAGGAAACGGCCGAACTCCTCAGAAACGATACCGAAAGACTCTCCAGCCTGCTGAGAACTTCTGGTTACAAGCCAGACGTGATCAACATTCAGACTGCTGAAACAACCAACCATGACCGCAATTCCTTCCAGCGTCCGCATTCAGGTGCGCAAGACCAAAGCTTCCAAGGCAATGCAGACGGCCGGAATCATTCCTCCAGACAGCATGGGCGAGACGAGACGGAAATCCGCAATGAGCCGAAGCAGCAGAGTGGGACTGTTGGCAGCAGCAGCTCTGGCGGGGTTTACCTCTAGCGTCATTCACGTGTCATCGGCAGTCGCTCAGCCTCAATCAGGGCTGTGCGAGCGTGAAATGATGCGCGCTTCCGCTTTGTATGGCGTTCCGCTGGGAATGCTCTATTCCGTAGGCCTCACCGAGACCGGAAGGCGAGGTAGCCTGCAGCCCTATGCTATGAACGTCGAGGGCAAAGCCGTCTTCTCGAACAGTGCGGCCGAGGCAATCCAGAAGTTCGAGCAGGCGAGCCGGTCCGGAGCCAAGCTGGTCGACATGGGCTGCATGCAGATCAACCATCACTACCACCGCGAGAAGTTCCCAACGATCGAGAGCATGCTGAACCCGCGCATGAACGTGGAATATGCTGCGCGCTTTCTCAAAGAACTGAAGACCCGTCACGACACATGGACCATGGCGGTCGCGCGTTATCACGCCGGACCCAATAACGATCCGGCGCAGAAGCGCTATGTCTGCCGTGTTATTGCCAACATGGTCGCAACGGGGTTCGGCGCCTGGACCCCTGGGGCGCGCTCGTTCTGCGCGGATGCTCCGGGCCTTAACCCCGGGCAAACAGCTTCCGCCGATTAGGAAACCTCCACGAGATCACTTTTCCCGCTAGGGCGAGCCGTCCTAGCGGGTCATCGTCAGTTCAGTCTTGGAGCCGCTCAGCGTACCAGACAGAGCCGCCTCGGCGCCTGACAAACGGGCGATGACCTGCCCCCGTGAGAACAGGGTGACCTCGTTGTCACGGATGCTCCATGCATTGACCATCTTGAGGGTGTCGCTGGAGCAGCCCTGTGTCGAAGCTCTATACAGATCCAGCGATGGGACACTCGAGAGCTGGATGCGGCACGAGGCGGATCCGACATTGGCATTCCATGTACCCGCATAGGAAGATGGGCGACGAGGCGGCGTGAAAACTCCAGGGGCACTGGCCTGAGCATCGGGGCTGGTCTCGCGTTGCACAGGCGCAGAGTCCTGGGAACCGGATGCGGGAAGAGGCTCCTGGTAGACGTCGGTGCCAAGCGCCGACCGGCTTGGAAGCGATCCAGGAGGGAGCTCCGGCTCAAGATGGACCTCATAGCCTTTCCGGACGGCGCTCAAAGGCGCTTCAACGACATGGGTCGTCTCATGGGCCTGCTGAATGGCAACTCCGTCTATGGACAGAACCTGCGGTTTCCCCCAAGGAGCGGAATAGGCTGGGTAGCTCCTTAGTGTGGAAGTGTGCCCCCATGGGCCTTGGCGATAAGGACCGTCCGTCGAGTTGCACGCTGAGACCGTGCCTGCAACCATGAACACGGCAACCTTGGAAGCTGCTTTGCGATTCATGAGTTTAAGCCGCGGGCGCTCAGTCATCAATGCCGAACAGCTTCAGTAAGGCAGTAGGAAGACTGGAAACGCGGAGGAAGGGGCCGGAGGCGCGCGGAGGAAACGATGCGCGCGAAGGAGGATAGATTGAAGTCGGATCGCTTGAAGGCTGGATCGAGCAGAACCCTGCTGATCTTCACACCAATGTAGTAGTCGCCGAAGATAAGCTGGAAAAAAACGGTCACGGAATCGTGCACGAATTCCATATCGAGGATGACGCAGGACTGGTCGCCCCGGACCGTTCTGACATGGGCGACATGGCCATATGACAGGGTCTCGTCCTTGAAGAACAGTTCGGCGGACGAGGTCAGCATCTCATCCATGTTTCCGTGCAGCTGGTTGTCAGCATAGTACCTGATGATATCGGCATCCGCGAGGCAAAAATCCGCAATGACATCCTTAATATTGCAAGCGAGGACCTCCTCGAACGCCCGGATATCCAGATGCTCGATTGACGAGGCCACCATGTCCACGGCGCGAATGCTTCTCATTTCGACCTCGTGAGAATGTAGAACAGGATCTGTGCGACAGCTTTGTAGAAGTCAGGAGGAATCATGCGATCCACCTCAACATGATTGTACATGGATCTTGCCAGAGGCTTGTCTTCGATGACGGGAACGCCACTCTTCTCGGCAATCTCGCGGATCTTGAGCGCGATGAGGTCCTGCCCCTTGGCGACAACGATCGGCGCGTTTGCCTCGCTGCGCTCGTAGCGCAGAGCAATCGCGTAGTGAGTCGGGTTTGCGATGACGAAGGTAGCTTTCGGTACGGCGGCCAGCATCCGTTTGCGGCTTCGATCCTGAGCCAGGGAGCGCATACGTGCCTTGACCATGGGATCGCCTTCCATCTGCTTGTACTCCTCCTTCACCTCCTGCTTGGTCATCTTCAGGTCGCTGCGCCACTTGAACCGAGCCCAGAGGAGGTCAGCGGCGACGAGGACAATCGTGGCAATCGCGATGGCGGAGACGAGACGCATCGCCATGGTCAACATCAGCTCCGGAAGAAGGGACGGATCACTGAACATGGCATTCAAGACCTTATGTTGCTCCGATCTCAGGAGCAGGATGCTGACCAGTGTCATTGTTCCGAACTTGAACAACGACTTCAAGAATTCGACGAGGCCCTGCTTGCCGAAGATGCGCTTCAAGCCACCGGCGGGTGAGACCCTGTTCCATTGGGGCCTGATCCGTTCAGACACCACGGACGGAACATTCTGAAGGATTGAGGCCGAAAGGCTGCAGGCGGCCAAGATGACGATGACGGGCAGCAGGCATTGTCCCACCTCCATGGCAACAGCCTGCATCAGGTTCGCCGCATCGGCGCCCGTCTCCAGGCGGAAATCCTGCGGACGGTTGATGAAAAGCGACAGTTTTTCCGTCAGCGTCTTGGTGTTGTTGCGAACCGCAAAGGTCAGGCCGATGAGGATGCCTAGGACCGAGGCGAACAGAGGCGCCTCCCTGGAGAAAGGAATGTTCCCCTTCTCCAGGGCATCGCGCACCTTCTTATCGGAAGGCGCTTCTGTCTTGCTGTCCTTGTCATCCGTATCAGACATAAGCTGAAACCTGCCGCCTAGAAGTAGGCTTCATCCTCTGTCTCTGAGTTGATGACGATCTCTCCGCGACCGGCCATCTCGAGTGCCAAGTCCGTGATTGTCCGGCGAGCTTCCGCGATGTCGCGATGCGCCGAAGGCTCCTTGCTGTTCAACTCGTGCTCGATCATGCGGCGAACACGCGATGAGAGAGCCGACAGGACGACTTTACGGAACTCGTCGTTCGTTCCCTTAAGGGCGAGGACCACACGATCCGGCGGCACCTGATCGAACAGCGTCGTACGATCCTTGGGAGTGAGCTTGACGATATCGTCGAATGTGAAGAGCAGCCCTCTGAGAATTTCCGCCGATTTCGGACGGACGGTCGAGAGATTGGTCAGGACGTCTTCCATGTGATCGCGTTCCATCTTGTTGATGATGTCGGCGATCTTGGCGTGGGTGTCCGCGCCAGCGTTCTTCGAGAAGTTTGCCATGAAGTCCTCATGGAGCGTTTTCTCGATATTCTTCATGGTCTCATCCACGATCGGCTTCATGCTGAGCATACGGCGCATGAGGTTGTTCCGAAGCGGCTGAGGAAGCTGAACCATAACTTTCGCTGCGCAGGAGGGCTTGACCTTGGAGAGGATCAAGGCTGCCGTCTGAGGGTGCTCCTTCATCAGGTAGGAAGCGATGGCGCTTTCAGACACCGTCGAGATCCGCTCCCAGATGCTCCTGTTGGCATTGCCGACCACCTCGCTCATGATGCTGGCGATCTGCTCCGGGCTTAAGATTCCGGTCAGCAGCTTCTCGATGTGGGCAGCGCCTCCGATGAGGTCCGCTCCATCCGTGAAGTTGGATGCGAATTCCTCCACCAGTTGTTCGATCTGCGTGGGCGAGACGGGGCCCAGATGCGCGGCCGACTTGGTGACGAGGCGGATCTCATCCTCGCTGAAATGCTTTAGGACCCTACTAGCAGCAGGCTTCCCCATCGCAAAAAGCAGTGTTGCGACACGCTCGGGGCCCTTCAGGACCTTGGAGCCATTCGCCTTCATGGGAACTGGTGCGACCATGCGGATAAGCCACTTCAGCCGTTAAGATCGTTGCTCGGAGGCCCGACGATCTCGGTCAGCGAGATCCCGAAGCGGGAATTGTCGTCCTCGACAACCACCACTTCGCCACGGGCAATAATTCGGCCATTGACCACGACATCGACAGGTTCGCCTACGCGGTGATCGAGCGGAACGATGGCTCCTCTGCCGAGCTTCATCAGGTTGGCGACGGGCATGGTGGCGGATCCGAGAACCACCTGGATCGTGACCGGGATTCGCAAGATGGAGTCGAGGTTTCTGCCTCCAAGCTTGTCGTCCTGCGAGGAGATGGCACTCTCCTGCTGCCAGATGGCCTTGTCGTGAGACTTAGGATCGAAGGGATTTGTCATGGGAACGAACCTTACGAATTAAGGGAATTGGGGCGTGGCTGAGCTTGCCGGCTGGCCTCTCGTGTGAGGGTTTCCAGTTGCGCTGCGACCGCTTTGGCCTCTTCGATACGCGAGCCGAGCAGGGCGAGCGTCTCCTTGCCTTCAGCCCCGAAGCTCATGACTGCCGTTTGAGCGCCCTTAAGGGCGTCTCCCGTTCTGTCGAAGATCTGCTGATACTCGGCATGGTACCGATCGAGCTTCTTGAGCTTCACGTACATGACCGCAACCATGATGCTGGTCGTGACAAGAGCCAGGAAGAGGATGATGTTAGCGAGGGAGGACATCGTCGAGGAATTCCTTTTCTTGGTCGATGTGCTCGTCGACCTTAAGAACGTAGGTGCCTTCAGACTGGCCGATATTGCACCAGAACAAGCCTTGATTGTTGCCTTCGAGCTTGACCCGGCTGCGGGGTGTCGCCTGCAGTTCGATGACGTCACCCACCTTCAGATCGGCGATCTCGCCCAGGGATAGGAAGCGCTCCTCGAGCACCGCCTTGAGCGTCACTTCCGTCTTCTTCACCTCGGTTGCGATCTGCTTCATCCAGCGCGGATCCCGGCCGGAAGACTCGCTTGATACGACGCGGGAGAGCACCTTGCGCATCGGGTTCAGAACCGATTGCGGAATGACGACGAACATCTCGCCGCCGCGGTTGAGCGCCTGAAGCAGGAACTTCGCGGCCACGGCCTGATTGTTCCGGCGTCCGATGACCGCAAAGTCCATGCGGGTTTCGATGCGCTCGAGCTTGAACTTGGTGTCGGCGACCAGCGCGAAGGATGCTTGCAGGGCCTTGGCAACCTGCTCGAACAGCGTCTGCGCCATCCGCAGCTCGATGGTGGAGAAGCCGCGGGCCTCCTCGACGGGTGCCTCGGATCCGTCGGATCCGAAGAGTACTTCCACCATCGTGTAGATGAAGTCGCGATCGAAACCGATCAAGATGTGGCTGTCCCACTCTGGGGCATGAAAGATGCCGGCGACCGCATTGGCCTCGTACATCTCGAGGATTTCGCTGACTCGCCCGCTCTCGAGGCCGCTGAGCGAGTAGTACATGGGCGAGGCCGCCATGTGGCGCAGATGCTCGGCGCAGCTCGTGGTCATGCGGTCGAAGATGACATGGAGCATCGGAAGCCGGTCGAGCGAGAGACCCGCCGAGTCCAGCAGCATGTCGCGAATGTCGTTGGCGCTCTGTGTGCCGCTCATCGTTTAGGCCGCCTCTTTCAGTTCTTCGGAACGGCCACCCGTCGTCGTGGCGGCTTCGACCTCGTCGATGGTGGGGCGGTACTCCACCGAGATGCCCTTACGGCCATGCTCGACGGCGATCTGCGGCAGCGCGCCGTTCATGTAGGCGATGAGCGCCTGCTTCACGATCACATAGACACGCGTCTGCTTTTCCCTCGTCGCCTTGACCTTGTTGGCGAGGGGCGACAGGAACGCATAGGAGATGAAGATGCCGACAAAGGTTCCCACTAGGGCCGAGGCAATCAGACCGCCCAGGATCGCCGGGGATTGGTCGATGGCGCCGAGAGCCTTCACGATCCCGAGCACGGCAGCCACGATGCCGAGCGCCGGCAGGGCTTCAGAGACGGTGTTGAGGGAATAGTACGGCTTCATACGATCACGCTTGAGAGTCGCGATCTCCTCCTCCATGAGCGCTTCGATCTCATGGGGACGGGCATTGCCGATGATGATCAAGCGGGCATAGTCGCAGATGAAGAGTGTCAGGTCCCGGTCTTTCAGGACGCTCGGGAACGACTTGAAGATCTCCGATTCCTCGGGCTGATCGATGTGCCCCTCGACCTCGTTGCGCGGCCTGTTCTTCAGTTCCCGCATCAGGGCGTAGAGGAGGCCGAGGATCGAGAGGTAGTGTTCCCGCTTGGGAACGGTGCCGGAGATTGCCTCACGGGCGGCGCGCCCGGTGTCCTTCACCAGGGGCATGGGATTGGCGATGATGAAGGTGCCGATCGCGATGCCGCAGATGATCACGTATTCCCAAGGCTGCCAGATGACGGCCAAATGCCCGCCCATGGCGACATAGCCGCTGACGAGCGAGCCGATGGCAACTGCCAGTCCGATCAAGACGCCCAATGTCGTAGTCCTCTATCGAAATTCAACCTGTTGACGATGTCCTAACCACGGAGGCTTGCGCGAAGCTGGAAACGCGGGAGCAAGCCTCGTGCAAGGCTGCTCGACTACGGATCCTGCATAGATCACCGGGCCTGCAGCTGCCGCATCTGAAAGGCTGGCGCACCACCTGGTGACATCGGTGTCCCACGGGGACGCAGGCTGGAGGAGTTCAGATGCAATCTTCGCTCTATGTGTCGCTGTCCGCTCACGTGGCCATGGAAAAGCGCCTCAGCACGATTGCGAATAACGTTGCAAATATCAACACGGGCGGCTTTCGCGCGGACGAGGTGAAGTTCGAGGAGATCCTGTCCCTCGCGGCGAAGGAGAATGTGTCGTTCGCCTCATCCGGTCAGAACTTCGTATCCCGACGTACGGGACCCATCGTGAAGACGGACAATCCGTTGGATGTTGCGATCCAGGGAGAGGCCTGGTTCGCTTTCAACGGTCCCAACGGAGCCGTCTACACGCGGGATGGCCGGTTCAAGATGAACGAGAATGGCGACCTGCTGACCGTCGAAGGGTTCCAGGTGCTCGATGCGGGTGGGGCTCCCATTGCCCTTGACCCGATAGCAGGAACTCCCACGATCGGCCGGGACGGCACGATCTCCCAGGGCAACAACCAGGTCGGGGCCATCGGTCTCTTCAACCTGAGCCCTGATGCCAAGCTCACCCGCTATCGAAACTCGGGCGTGATCTCGAGCGTCCCGGGTGACGTCGTTCAGGACTTCAACTCGAACGGTATTCAGCAGGGCTACAGCGAGGGATCGAACGTCAATCCGGTCTTGGAAATGACCAAGATGATAGCCGTTCAGAGAAGCTTCGAGAGCGCGGCGACGACGATTCAGGAGAGCGAATCGACTCTCATGGATGCAATCAAGACCCTGGGTCCTAGCACCTGATGGCTGCTATGAACGCGCTGCAATCGCTCGAAGAGTTCGTTCTCACCGAAGGTGGGGCGCGGCGGAAGGTCAGGATCAGCGGCGTCATCAACGAAGTCACGCCGAGCTACTACCGCGTCGCCGGTCTGTCCCAGTTCGTCAAGCTCGGGGATCGGGTCGGGTTTGCTGCTCAGGACAAGACCGAGATCGGGGAAGTCGTCCGCATCGACAGCGGCGGCGTCACGGTCAAACCCTTCAACGGAAGGATTGAGGCCGGTCTCGGTATGCCGGCCTTCCTCGTGGGGGATATCGGCTTGAGCCCCGATCACAGCTGGCGCGGGAGGGTGATCAACGCCCTCGGAGAGCCGCTGGATGGATTAGGGCCGCTCATTCCGGGCGCCAAAGCGGTTCTGAACGACGCCGAACCCCCATCGGCCATGCTGCGCTCTAGGGTCAAGGAGCCGCTCAGGACCGGCGTGAAGGCCATCGACCTGTTCACCCCGATCTGCAAAGGGCAGCGCATCGGGATCTTCGCCGGTTCGGGCGTCGGCAAGTCCACCCTCCTGACCATGCTGGCGAAGTGCGACGGCTTCGACACCATCGTCGTTGCCCTGGTCGGCGAGCGTGGACGTGAGGTCAGAGAGTTCCTGGAGGGGCCGATCCAGGCTAATCTCCACAAGTCGATCATGGTCGTCTCGACCGGGGATGAGAGCCCGATGATGCGCCGTCAGGCGCCGAGGACAGCCGTGGCCCTGGCGGAATACTTCCGCGATTGCGGCGAATCGGTTTTGCTCATCGTCGATTCCGTAACCCGCTATGCCCATGCGGCCCGCGATGTGGCGCTTGCCGCCGGCGAGCCTGCGGTCGCGCGCGGATATACGCCCAGCGTGTTCAGCGATCTCCCGCGCCTTCTCGAGCGTGCCGGGCCGGGAGAAGAGGGCCGGGGAGGAGCGATCACGGGCATCTTCTCGGTGCTTATCGATGGCGACGATCACAACGATCCTGTGGCCGACAACATCCGCGGAACGCTCGACGGGCATATCGTTCTTGATCGCGCCATCGCCGATCAGGGGCGCTATCCAGCCATCAATGTCCTCGGCTCGATCTCGCGCTTGGCCGATCACGTGTGGTCGCCCGATCAGAAGGAGCTCGTTCGTCGCCTGCGCGGCCTCATCGCGCGATTCGAGGATACGCGCGATCTCCGGCTGATGGGTGGTTACCACCCTGGCAACGATCAGGAGCTCGATCAGGCCGTGGTGCTCGTCCCAAAAATCTACGATGCTCTGCGGCAGGATCCCTCGATGCCGGCGAGCCGCGACGCTTTCATGGATTTGGCTCAGATCCTGAGACAATAGCATGAACCTTTCACCCCCATCCAAAGCATGGCTCAACACAGCTTCGCACAAGCGTCGTGGTGTTTAGTTCAGGCTGAAATCTAGGAGCTATCCATGAGTCTTTATGGCGTTCTTCGTAGCGGCGTCTCTGGCATGAACGCCCAGTCCAACAAGCTAGGGACTGTCGCCGAAAACATCCAGAATTCGAGCACGACCGGATATAAGCGCGCCTCGACGGAGTTCTCGTCGCTGATCCTGCCTTCGAGCGAGGGCAACTACAATTCCGGCTCCGTCACGAGTCGCGTCCGCTATACCATCGCCGATCAGGGGCCTATCGCCTACACGACATCCGGGTCGGATCTGGCGATCTCGGGCAATGGCTTCTTCGTGGTCACCGACCCGAGCGGCTCTCCTTATCTCACGCGCGCCGGCAACTTCGTCAAAGACGGGCGGACCGGCAATCTGATCAACGCGGCGGGCTTCACGCTGATGGGCTACAAGCTTGGAACGGAGGCGGTCGATCCTTCCCTGAACAGCCTCGATGGCGTCGAGCCGGTCAACATGGCTTCCTTCGGCATGCAGGCGACGGGGTCGACGGCGGGAACATTCAAGGGCAATCTTCCCTTCGGCCAGCCCGTCGCAGTCGCCACCGGCGTACCAACGCCTCCGACTGCTGCGCCGCCCGTGGCCGGCAGCACTCGTTTCGAGGCTCCTGCCGTGAGTCGCGGCGCACAGATCGCATTCAGCGTCGGTGGCGGCGCGGATCAGTTCTTTACAGTTACGACGCAAAAGACACCTGCCGAAGTCGCTACAGCCATCAATGCTGCCGTCACGGCCGGTACGCTCTCCGGAGTGAACGCCACGACGAATGCCGCCGGCGATCTGATTCTGACGTCAACCGTCTCACCCACGACGACCAGTGTGACGGGATCCTTTACATCGGTGAGCAAGGCATCTTCGCTTCAGGTTTACGACAAGGTCGGAAATCCGATTAAAGTCGACATCTCGCTCTCGAAGATCGACGCCGATACCTGGACCATCAGCGTCTTCAACGGCAGCGATCCCGCCGCACCGCTCACGGGAACGACAGCGATGGAGCTGAACTTCGATGCGGACGGCAAGCTGACCGGATCGGGCGTGCTGGGCTTCAACATCCCTGGCGGCGAGGCCTTCAACCTCGACATGACGGGCATGACGCAGCTCGCCGGCGAGTACAACGTCACCGGCAGCTCAAACGGCAATGCGCCTTCGGCCGTCAAGGACGTCGAATTCGCTGCCGATGGCACAGTCTACGCGGTCTATGAGGACGGTACCCGTGTTGGCGCCTATCGGATTCCGCTCGCGACCGTTCCGAGTCCCGACAACCTCAGCCCGCGAGCCGGCAACGTCTATGAGACGACGGCGGCTTCCGGCGGCTATCAGGTCGGCTTCCCGGAAATGTCCGGCTTCGGCTCGATCGCTTCGGGAGCCCTGGAAGGGTCGAACGTCGATATCGGCACCGAGCTCACGGCGATGATCGAAGCTCAGACCAGCTACACGGCCAACTCGAAGGTCTTCCAGACCGGGTCGGAACTGCTCGACGTTCTGATGAACCTGAAGCGGTAACCTGCACTCTCTTGCCCCAAGGCCATTGATCTATGTCTTTGTCTGTTGCCTACAACACGGCACGTTCATCGCTCCAGGCGTCGCAATCGCAGATGGCGGTTGTGTCGCGCAATACGGTCGGTGCTTCGGACCCGAACTACTCACGCAAGATCGGGGCGCTAACGACGACGGGTGGATTCGCCCGGATCACGGTGCTTCGGGCGAGCGACAGCGCCCTTTTGTCGAAGATGCTGGAGACCACCTCCAGTGCCGCAACCCAGAAGGCGCTGCTCGAAGGGCTGCAAAAGCTCAGCGCGACCATTGGCGATACGGAGCTCGATCAATCGCCGGCGGCTCGCATGGGAGCTCTGAACAGCGCGCTCCAACAATACGCGAATGCACCGGACAATCCTGATCTCGCTCAGGCGGTCGTCAAGGCCGCCACAGAGATGGCGACGAGCCTCAACGATGCCACATCCACGGTTCAGGCCGTCCGCCTGGAAGCCGACGGCCAGATCGGGGATTCGGTTGCGCGCATCAACGACCTACTTCTCAAATACGAGAAGGCAAACAACCAAGTGATGAGCGGATCGGCTCTTGGAGCCGATGTGAGCGACGCGATGGACCAGCGTGACAGCCTCATCGCGCAGCTGTCCGAGGAGATCGGCATCACGGTCGCTCCCCGCGCAGGCAACGATGTTGCTCTCTACACGGATAGCGGTGTCCCGCTCTTCGACCGGTCTCCGCGGACCGTGACGTTCGCGCGCACGACCGTGTTCGGACCTGCGGTGACGGGAGCGGATGTGTTCATCGACGGCATCCGCGTCACGGGACCGGGTGCGCCGATGCCGCTGAATTCCGGCAACCTTGCGGGGCTGACCCAGCTGCGTGACGACATCACCACAACCTACCAGGGACAGCTCGACGAAATCGCCCGCACCCTTGTCGAGGCCTTCGCGGAGAAGGACCAGACGGTGCCGCCAGATGTGGACAAGCCTGGTGTCTTCACCTATCCGGCTGGCAAAACTGTGCCTGGAACGCCGGCTCCGATCGGGCTCGCCGGGGTGCTGCGGGTGAACGCTGCGGTCAATCCGGCTGAGGGCGGAAAGTTCGAGCTGATCCGCGATGGCGGCATCAACGGAGATGACTACGCCTACAACCGGGCCACCAGCCCGAATGCTGCATTCTCCGAGCGCCTCTCCGGGCTTGTGGATGCCATGTCGGTGAAGCGTCCGATCAACACCGGCCTGGGATTCGGCCCACAGGCATCGCTTCTCAGCCTTACCTCATCGTCGGGCAGCTGGCTTGAGGCGACGCGTCAGAGTGCGCATCAGCGGGTGGAGTATCAGACGACCCTTCTCGGCCATGCATCCGAGGCGCTGTCCAATGCGACGGACGTGAACATGGATGACGAGACTGCACTCATGCTGCAGCTGGAGAAATCCTATTCCGCTTCGGCCAAGCTGCTCTCCGTCATCGATCAGATGCTCAAGACACTCCTCAGCGTGGTGGGCTAATCCATGAGAACGACTTTTGTCTCGACTCTGGCGCTCTGGAATTCATCCAAAACGTCGCTCGACAAGCTGCAGACAGGCCTTGTGAAGGCAAACAAGGAGCTTGTCACCGGCCGCGAGTCCGATGTGGGCTTGAAGCTCGGCTACAAGACCGGCCAGACTCTCTCCTTGCGCCAGGATCGAGCTGAGATCGACGCCCTGATCGACAGCAATGCCTCGATCCTGCTTCGGATGAATTCGAGCACGACAGCCCTCGATCAGGTGCGGACCAACGGCGACAAGTTCATGGATGCGCTCATTGCGACGCCGCTGAGTTCGTCGAGCCTTTCGACAATCATGTATCAGGCGAAAGCCAATCTCCAAAGCATGACGTCGTCGATGAACAGCAACGTGGGCGGTCAGTACATCTTCGGCGGCATCAACTCGCAGGAAAAACCACTCAACGACTACTCGGGCGGAACGCCTCCTCTGCGCGCGAGTGTCAGCATTCCCGTGTCGGGCTTGTCAGCCAACGATGTCATCAGCTTTAGTGTGGGCGGCGCTCCAGACCAGGTCTTCACTGTCATCGGAGAGACCACCGTCGACGATCTTGTCGCGTCCATTAACGCAGCGGTCACGGCGAACACCCTCAGCGGCGTAGAGGCATCCCGCGATCCGGTGACCGGCAATCTCGTGCTGAAATCGACCGATCCGACGGGCAAGATCGATGTGACGGGCTCCTTCACGAATGTGGACGGAACCGGAGTCCCGGTCGCGGGAGCCGTCACGCGAAGCCCTCAAGCCGCTGTCGCCTCGGCCTTCAGGTCGACCTTCGGGTTCGGGTTGGATGACGCTGCCGTATCGACGATTACGCCCGGCGATATGAGAGCCTTCCTGGAAGGTTCTTTCGCGGCGCTTTTCGAAGGGACCAACTGGCAGGACTGGTCGAACGCATCGAGCCAGAACATTCAAAGCAAGATCTCCGCAACGGAAAAGGTGGAGGCATCCACCAACGCCAATGGTCAGGGGATCCAGAAAATGGCGATGGCCTATACGATGATCTCCGAACTCGGCCTCGATCGTCTGGGTGAGAGTACCCGGGAAACTCTCGTCAACAAAGCGATTGCGACCTTCTCCGAGGCCACTACGGGCGTGACCATCATGCAATCGAAGCTTGGAGCCGTTCAGGAGAAGGTTGAGGAGGCTGACGAGCGGATGAGCCTGCAGAAGGATATTTTCGACGCGAAGATCATCCATCTGGAGGCGGTCGATCCGGCCGAGGCGAAGATCAGGGTCGACCGGCTGATGACGCAAATCCAGACGTCCTACTCCCTGACGGCACAACTCAGGACCATGAGCCTGATCAACTATTTGTAATGGGTGGAGTGAAGTATGTACCGTTTCTCCTACGCCGAAGTCATTGAGGACTCCTCCAGAGATTGCCGCGACCGCGAATACCAGCTTTTCGATCGGGCCATCACCATGCTGAAGGCGGCTAAAGGCAAGCCGTCACAGTCCCAGGAAATGCTTGAGGCCATCGTCTTCGTTCAGCGTCTCTGGACCTATCTGATCAAGGATATCGGCCATCCTGATAATGGGCTCCCGGATAAACTGAAGGGACAACTCATTTCCATCGGCCTCTGGATCATGCGTGAGTCCGATCGCGTGGTCAGAGGTGAACACAACAATCTTGAAGCTCTGATCGATATCAATGCCATGATCCAGGAAGGCCTGAAATGAAAGCGAAGATGCGGTTTTCCCTCAAGGCGGGCGAGCGGATTTTCATCAATGGCGCGGTGCTGACGGTGAGCCAGAAGGTCACCTTGAGCCTTCTGAACGAAGCGCGCTTCCTCCTGGAGAGCCATGTGCTTCAGGTTGCGGAAGCAACCACGCCGATGCGCCAGCTCTATTTCGTCGCGCAGTCCATCCTGATCAACCCCCAGGAAGCCGACAAGGTGATGGGCGCCTTCCGCAAGCTTTACGACTCGATCCTCTTGGTCGCAGCGGACGAGCCCACGAAGGAGGCCCTTCGCAGGGCAGGCGATCTGGTCGAGGCGGATCGGATCTTCGAGGCTCTCAAGCTCATCAGGACCCTGTTCGAGCCGGAGGAGCTCTCAGTCACTCCAGTCCCTGCAGCCGTCCAGGCCGCCTAACCGGGAGTCTTACGATGAATGTGACCTCCGTATCATCGCCTGTCGCAAGCCGGTCGGGTGCGACCGGCCAGTCGACCGCTACGGCGACCTACGACAACTTCCTGAAGCTCCTGATGGCCCAGATGAAAAATCAGGACCCGACGGAGCCCATGAAGTCGACTGAATACATGGCTCAGCTCGCGACCTTCTCCCAGGTCGAGCAGACGGTGCAGAGCAACGCCAAGCTCGATGCGCTGCTCGCGTCGTCGGCTCTCGCCCAGGCCGACAGCGTGATCGGCCGGACCGTGACGACGGCAGACGGCAAGATCTCGGGCAAGGTGGACTCGGTGATCATCACCAACGAAGGCGCCGTCGCCAAGCTGACGGGTGGCGCCAACGTTCTGCTCGGCCCGGGCATCGTGGTGAGCTGACATGAACGAGGTCGACGCCTTGGAACTGGTCCGCGCCGCAATCTGGACCGTCATCATCGGAGCCGGCCCCGCCGTGGCCGCCGCCATGGTGATCGGCATCGTCATCGCCTTGATTCAGGCACTGACTCAGATCCAGGAGGTCACCCTCACGTTCATTCCGAAGATCATCGCGATCCTGGTCGTCACGCTGGTGACGGGTTCCTTCGTCGGCTCCCAGATCTTCGCGTTCACTGAACTTGTCTACGGCCGGATTGTAACAGGGTTTTAAAAGCCTAAGTTCTTTGCCGAACGGGGCGCGATATTCTCCCGCTCCCCAACGGCTTGCGACCTCCGCGCAAGCTTCATGGTGCATCTGTCAGGCTCAACGTTCAATCGGTGAGCTGACAGGCACATGGAAGCAGTTCAAACTACAGCGCTGAGCCGCGGCAGGGATGTGGCCTTCGCCGGCGGCGTGGTGGCTATTCTGGCCATTCTCTTCCTTCCGATTCCTCCCCTACTGATCGATATGGGCCTTGCCCTCTCGGTCGCCATGTCCGTCCTGATCCTGATGGTGGCTCTCTGGATTCACAAGCCGCTTGAATTTTCGGCTTTTCCGACGGTCCTTCTCATCGTGACCCTGTTGCGTCTCGCTCTGAGCATCGCATCGACCCGCCTGATCCTCTCCGAAGGTCACAAGGGCATCGATGCGGCCGGACACGTGATCAGCGGCTTCTCCCAGTTCGTGATGAGCGGCGACTTCGTTATCGGTATCGTCGTCTTCATCATTCTCATCACCGTCAACTTCCTGGTCATTACCAAGGGCGCGACCCGAATCGCGGAGGTCGGTGCTCGCTTCACCCTCGATGCCATCCCCGGCAAGCAGATGGCCATTGACGCGGATTTGTCTGCGGGCCTGATCGATGAGAAGGAAGCTCAGAAGCGGCGGCGTGAGCTCGAGGAGGAGAGTGCCTTCTTCGGTTCAATGGACGGCGCCTCCAAGTTCGTCCGCGGTGAGGCCATCGCGAGCCTGATCACGATCGCGGTCAACATCTTCGGCGGGATCATCATCGGTGTGACCCGGCACGGCATGGAGCTGTCCAAGGCCGCCGACGTGTTCACGCAGCTCTCCGTGGGTGACGGCCTCGTCAGCCAGATCCCGGCACTGGTGGTCTCCCTCGCAGCCGGCCTTCTCGTCTCGAAGGGCGGAACGCGCGGGCAGGCGCAGGAGGCGGTTCTCGATCAGCTGGGAGCCTATCCGCGGGCCCTGATGGTGTCTGCTGCCCTGATGTTCGTGTTCGCCATCATGCCTGGCCTTCCCATGATCCCCTTCCTAGCGCTGGGCGGCTGCATGGGCTTCATCGCCTATTCGATCCCGAGGCAGAGAGCCGACCTGGAAGCGAAGGCTAAGGTCAAGGTCGCCGAGGAGCAGCAGAAGAACTTGCTGGAGTCGCGGGATTCGGTGAAGGAGTCCCTGAAGCTGGCCGAAATCGAGGTATGCCTCGGCAAGCATCTCGCGTCCTATCTCGCAAGCTCACATGGGGACCTGGCGCACCGCGTCGGCAAGATGCGCAAGAAGTTCGCGCAGGATTACGGCTTCGTCCTTCCGGATGTGAAGCTCTCCGACAGCCTGATGATCCCGCCGAAGAGCTATCAGATCAAGATCCACGGAACCGTGGTGGCGACGCAGGAAATCCGGCCGGGCGATCTTCTCGTCGTGCTCGGTGACGGCCCGATGCCGGACGTTCCGGGTGACGAGGTCCGCGAGCCTGCTTTCGGAATGAAGGCTCTGTGGATCTCCGACGTCTATGTGGGCGAGATCAAGCGGCAGGGTTTCACGGCCGTCGATGGCGGCTCGGTTCTGCTCACGCATCTGAGCGAGGTGATCCGCAACAACCTGCCGCAGCTTCTCTCCTACAAAGACGTTCGCAATCTCCTGGATGGCCTCGACACGGAGTACAAGAGGCTGCTGGATGATATCTGCCCTTCGCAGATCTCCTATTCGGGGCTCCAGGCCGTGCTGAAGCTCCTGCTGGCCGAGCGGGTCTCGATCCGAAACTTGAGCCTCATTCTTGAAGCGATCGCGGAGATTGCCCCGCATGCGCGGCGTGCCGAGCAGCTGGTTGAGCATGTTCGGGTGCGCATTGCGCAGCAGATCTGCGGCGATCTGGCGGAAGGCGGCGCCCTCAACGTGCTGCGCCTGGGCAACAAGTGGGACATCGCCTTCCATCAGAGCCTGAAGCGGGACGCAAAGGGCGACGTGGTCGAGTTCGATATCGACCCACGCCTTGTAGAGCAGTTCGGCACCGAAGCCTCCGATGCGATCAAGGCCCGGATGGGGCAGGTTCAGACCTTCGCCATCGTCACGGCGCCGGACGCGCGCCCCTATGTGCGGATGATCATCGAGCGCATGTTCTCTTCGCTGCCCGTGCTGTCCCACCTGGAAATCGCGCGCGGTGTGGAGGTCAACGCGCTCGGGACGATTTCGTGACTGAAGCCTCTTCCGAGATCCTGCTCGGCATCTTCCTGATCTTCTGCCGGGTTGGCGGCTGCCTGCTCATCGCCCCCGGCTTCTCAAGCTTCCGCATTTCGATGCAGGTGCGCCTGTTCATCGCCCTGACAACCAGTCTCGCCCTGGCGCCCGTCCTGCTGACGAAATTCAGCGGTGGCGCCGCCGGTCTTGCGCCCGCCGCGATGTTCGTCTCGATTGGGTCCGAGTTGCTGACAGGCCTCCTTATCGGGCTGTTGGGGCGGGTCTACTTTCTGGCTCTGCAGACCATGCTGAGCGCCGTCGCCATGGCCTTGAGCCTCGGCGGCATGCCCGGAACTCCGATCGATGAGGCTGAGCCGCTTCCGCCGATCAGCTCCTTCATAATGATGGCGGCTACGGCGATCCTGTTCTTCTCCGACCTGCATTGGGAGCTCTACCGCGGCATCGTGGAGTCCTATACGCGACTGCCGATGGGAGTGGGATTCGGAAACCGCTTGTCTCTGAACCAACTGGTGGACCAGATCGCCGCGGCCTTCGTGCTGGCACTCAGGATCAGCAGCCCGTTTATCGTCTATTCCGTCATCGTCAACTTGGCCGTGGGGCTCACCAACAAGCTGACGCCGCAGATCCCGGTCTACTTTTTGGCGACACCCTTCATCATGCTCGGTGGCCTGTTCATCATGTACTTCGCCGCCCACGATTACGTTCTTCTCTTCATCGACGCCTTCTCCGTCTGGCTTCGAAACGGATAGGTGACATGAAGCAGCGCATCCGAAAGATAAACCGCATCCTGAAGGTGCAGGAACGTCTCAAGCAGGAAGCCGAGCTGAAGGTCTCGCTTCTCGAAAGAGAAGCTGCAGAACTGAGAACGGCGCAGGAAGCCATTATTCACTCGATGAACGATCACGATACGCTCCACGGCCTGTTCGTGGATGTGGCCGCCAAGCGCTTGCAGGCTCTGTCCATGCGGGAAGGCCAGGTAGAAAAGGCAAAGGCGGCCCAGAAAGCCGTTGCTCTGGATAAGGCCATGCAGGCGAAGCGGACGGAGAAGATGCTGACGAACCTCAAAGGCCAGGATCGGCGTGAGATGGAGAAGAAGGATCTCGCTGCGATTCTCGAAACGCTTGCAAAGGGCAGCAGCGCAAGCTTCCCGTAAGCTAGCCGATGTAAAAAGAGCCGAACGCAAGAACCGAGAGTCACGCGATGGCGATCAGCCCGCCCTCAGATATTATCAGCGACGTTGCAAGAGCAGCCGATCCGGCACGCCTTCAGGCCGCTTCGCGCAAGCTCACGGAGGGAGCCTCACCGGCGGAAGGCGCAAGCTTCGACGACGCCGTGAAGGCAGCCGCGGACAGGCCGCTCATGATGCCCGGGGCCGACATTTATTCCCTGCGCAACTCGTTGCGCAACGATGCTGAGACCGCGAACGCCGATAAAGTGCGCAAGGCTCATCAGGATTTCGAGGCCTACATCCTGCAAACCTTCGTCGAGTCGATGTTGCCGAAGGATGCCGAGAATACCTACGGCAAGGGCAATGCGGGCTCGATCTGGAAATCCATGCTGGCCGAGCAGATCGGTGGGCAGCTGTCGAAGGCCGGCGGTATCGGGATCGCCGAGAGGCTTCTCGATGCCCGCAAGCACGGTCCGTCCGCTGCCGGGCCGCAGGTGCCGAGCCAATCGATGAACACCCTGCTCGGCAAGGTGTGACGCCAGCCGTGAAAGACCATACGAACAGAGGAATATGCCCATGTTGATGAAATCGCTGGACCGCCTTGAAGAGACGCTCGACATGGAAACATCGGCGCTCATGGCGCGGGATCTCTCCAACCTGGACGAGTTCAACCGCCGCAAGAGCCAGTGCCTCCTCGAGATCAGCCGTATCGTCCGGACGGCCGAAATCAGCGCCCTCGATCCCAAGGCGACCAAGCGTCTTCAGAACCTGCAGGGCAAGATCGAGCAGAACCAGGACATTCTCCGGCGCCACATGCATGCCGTGCAGGAGGTCGCCAGCATCATCTCGAATGCGATCCAGAAAGCTGAATCCGACAGCACCTATTCGGCTCATGTGGCCAGGACAGGTCACGGCGCATGATCAAGAACGTGATGGCGGGTTTCTGGGTTTGCGCCGTCACGCTGGCCTCGTGCTATGCGGCGGTGACATGGACCGTCGGGAAGGCACCCGTCGAGGACAAGGGAAGCTATGAAGGCCTGCAGTACAAGAAGCTGCCGGCAATGAACATTCCGGTCATTGCCGAGGGAGCCGTCCAGGGGTACGTGATCGCCAATCTCGTCTTCACGGCCGATGCCAAGACGTTGCGGGAGATCTCGATTCCACCCGAAGCCTTCATTCAGGACGAGGTATTCCGGTATGTCTATGCCGACGAGACCCTCGATTTCAAGAAACTGTCCCGCTACAACGTCAACGGGATGATCAGTAACGTTCGAGACAAAATCAACAAGCGTCTGGGTGCCGAGATCGTCAAGGAAATCCTGGTCGAAAATTTCAACTTCGTCGACAAGTCCGCCATTCGCTCCTAGCCAATCTGCGCTCCGCCGGGAGCCGAACTGCTCGGGGACAGGAAGCTTTTCAAATGAGTTATTGTCTAATCATTGATGACTCGCGCGTCATCCGGAAGGTCTCCCGCGAAATCGCCGAAGGGTTGGCCTTCCGCGTTTCCGAGGCGGAGAACGGGGAGGTGGGGCTCCAGGCGTGCCAGGCAGAGATGCCGGACGTGATCCTCCTGGACTGGAACATGCCCGTCATGGACGGGTACAGCTTCCTCAAGCATCTGCGTGCAACGCCGGAGGGGCAGGCTCCCAAGGTCGTGTTCTGCACGACGGAGAACGATATCGATCATATCACGCGAGCTTTGGACGCAGGAGCGAACGAGTACATCATGAAGCCGTTCGACAGGGATATCCTCGCAGCCAAGTTCCAGGAACTCGGCGTCCTTCCCGCCTCCCATTCAGCGTGATTTCATGTCGCTTGCTCCTGTCATTCAGCCTGGTCCTGCTCAGAGCCGGCCGACCCGCGTCATGATCGTCGACGACAGTGCCGTTATCCGCGGGATGATCGCGCGCTGGCTCACCGAGGCTGGAGGCTTCGAGATCGTCGCCACGGCATCCAACGGGCGCATGGCGGTCGATGCCGCCGAGCGCTCCAAGCCCGAGATCATCCTCCTCGACATCGAAATGCCGGAAGTCGACGGCCTCGCGGCTCTTCCGATGATCCTCAAGGTGCATCCGGCGAGCAAGGTCATCGTCATCTCGACCTTGACGCTGAGAAATGCGGAAATCTCCCTGAATTGCCTTTCCCTGGGGGCGGTCGATTATTTGGCAAAGCCGGAAAGCGCCCGCGCGGCAGGTGCGGCGGCCGACTTCCAGCGCGACCTTATCGCGAAGCTTCGCGCTCTTGGCGAGGCGAAGGGACGCCAGGCGAGAGCGCCGGCACCCGTTTTGCCGGTTCCGTCGAAGCCATTTACTCC
Source organism: Microvirga sp. jy35 (assembly GCF_056148915.1). Classification (NCBI taxonomy): domain Bacteria; kingdom Pseudomonadati; phylum Pseudomonadota; class Alphaproteobacteria; order Hyphomicrobiales; family Methylobacteriaceae; genus Microvirga; species Microvirga sp. jy35. The sequence continues at coordinate 232,432 of NZ_JBWBEW010000002.1, forward strand.
GCCTGCTGCGAAGCCCGGCGCGGTGAGGCCGCAATGCCTGCTGATCGGATCCTCCACCGGCGGTCCGCGTGCGGTCGAACGGGTTCTGCTCGATCTCAAGCCCGCCCTCTCCAGCATCCCGGTGCTGATCGTGCAGCACATGCCTGCCATGTTCACGGCCGTCTTTGCCGAGCACCTGCAATCGTTCCTCTCCGTTCCGGCCCGTGAGGCAAAGGACGGAGACGTTGTCACTCCTGGAACGATCCTTGTCGCTCCAGGCGGGCGGCACATGGGTGTGGTCTCGTCGAGCGGCAGGGCCGTCATCCGGCTGAACGATGGACCGCCCGAGAACTTCTGCCGACCCGCCGTTGACGTGCTCTTCCGAGAAGCGGCAGGCGTGTTCGGCGCCTCGGTCATTGCGGCCGTGCTCACCGGCATGGGATCCGACGGAACGCACGGAGCACGCCTTCTCGCGAAGGCAGGCGCCACGATCATCGCCCAGGACGAAGCCACGAGCATCGTTTGGGGAATGCCGGGAAGCGTCGTGAAGGCCGGTCTGGCCCACGAGGTTCTTCCCTTGGAATCCATCGGCCGCTCTCTGAAGGGCCATATCACCGGATCTTCGAAATGACCGAGGCCGAACTCGACGCCCTGCGCGCCTTTCTCAAAGCCCGTTCGGGCCTGGCGCTGTCTGCGGACAAACGGTATCTCGTGGAGAGCCGTCTCTCGTCCGTCTGCACGCGCTTCAAGATCGACAGCCTGTCGCATCTGGTGCGCGAGATCAGGGCAGGGCGGTCGATCGCGCTGGAGAAGGCCACCGTCGACGCGATGACCACGAACGAAACCTTCTTCTTCCGAGACAAGTCGCCATTCGATCTGTTCCAGGAGGTCCTGCTGCCGAAATACCTGAAGGAGCGGGCATCGACCCGAAGGCTCCGGATCTGGTGTGCGGCGGCTTCCACCGGCCAGGAGCCGTATTCGCTCGCCATGCTGCTCAAGGAGGCCGCGCCTCGCATGCCGGGCTGGCACATCGACATCGTGGCGTCCGACATCTCCAACGAGGTTCTGGAGAGGGCGAAGGCGGGCTTCTACAACCAGTTCGAGGTGCAGCGCGGCCTGCCGATCCGCTTCCTGGTCAAATACTTCACCCAGGTGGGCGACCAGTGGCAGATTGCGCCTGAGATCCGCAGCATGGTGGATTTCCGGTACCTGAACCTGATCGAGGATTTCAATCGCCTGGGCCAGTTCGATATCGTCTATTGCCGCAACGTGCTGATCTACTTCGACGCCAACCTGAAGGCCGATGTGCTGCGCCGGATCGCCAACGTCATGACGCCCGACGGCTCCCTGCTGCTCGGTGCCTCGGAGACGGTGCTCGGCGTGACCGACGCTCTGACGCTCGATCCGGCTCATCGGGGACTGTATTCCAAGAACGTTTCAAGCGCTGCGCCGAAGATGTTCGCCGTCGGTGGGCGATAACCCGGATGAGAACACACATTCATCTTAGCTCTGCCTTCGTCGATGGCGTTGTTTGAGGTTTGAATGGCGTGCTGGGCAAGTAAATGGCTCTGCCTTTTATAGTTAATGGAAGATTAACAGCAAAAATTGTGTTCCAACTTCGTTTTCGATGCTTGACGCTGGAAGGTGAGGTTGGTAGACAAGAGCTGCAAGCACCGCAGACGGAGAACTTAAAAGATCTCCAGGTGCAGAGAAAGCACTATGGTACGCCTTCGCAGGAAGGCCAGGCATGATGCCATTCCATTTTGCCGGTAAAAGCCCGGATGTCATGTGAGCAGCGGATCGAGATTCTCTCGAGGCATGAAGCCATTCCGCTGGGTCGGTTAGATCCCGACATTCCCTGAAAATCACATCATTCAAGGAAGAAGCACATGTCTTCGATCAACACAAACCTTTCCGCCATGACTGCCCTGCAGGCTCTCAAGAGCACGCAGAATGCCATGAACAAGAACCAGAACCAGATCTCCACGGGTCTGCGCGTCGGAGAGGCCTCCCACAACGCTTCCTACTGGTCGATCTCGACGCAAATGAAGTCGGACAACGGCGCTCTCGGCGCTGTGAAGGACTCCATCAAGCAGTCGAAGGCGATGATCAACACCTTCACGTCGGCGCTCGACAAGTCGCTGACCTATCTCAACAAGATGAAGGAAGGCCTCGTTGCCGCAACTCAGCCTGGCGCGGATCTGGCTAAGATCCAGACGGAGTTCGATGCTCACATCGCCGGTATGAAGAGCACCGCCGAGTCGGCTCAGTTCAACGGCCAGAACTGGCTCAAGGGCGATAAGAGCGCTCCGGCTGCCGTCCTGACGACCAATCTTGTGGTGTCTTACAACGGAACGGACAACTCCGTCGGCACTCTCGGCATCAATACCGCCGACACCATCCTGTTCGACAGCCGGGCGACCGGAACCAAGACCGGTCTTTTGGATAATGTCGCAACCAGCATTGCGACGATCGCCCCGACCAGAGCAGGTGTAGCCTCTACTCCGGCGACAGCTGCTCCCACGACGCTGGCCTGGACGCCTGACAAACTGGAAATTGCTGAAGGAAACAAGATCACTTTCAGCGTTGGTGGAGTTGAGAAGTCCTACACGATGGTGGCTGGCGAGACGACCGCGACTCTCACAGCAGCGATCGATAGTCTTTCTACCGATGAGGCTGCTGCGTGGAATGCCACCACTGGGCTAACTATCACCTCGGCAGCAAATAACGTCGTCATGAGCGGCACGTTCCAATCTGGTGAGATTGCGCAGGCTCTGAAGAACATCGATACGGCCATTGCAAGCGTCACGAAGGGCTCAGCGATCCTCGGTGCCAACAAGGCACTCCTGGAAACCCAGGAAGAGTTCATCAGCACCCTCTCCGACTCGCTCACCGCTGGCGTCAGCGCCTTCATCGACGCCGACATGAACGAGGCTTCGACCCGCAACCAGGCTCTGCAAACCCAGCAGCAGCTCGGCGTGCAGGCTCTCTCGATGGCTAACCAGAACAGCCAGATGATCCTGAAGCTCTTCCAGTAAGAGTTTTAGTATCGACCTGAAGGGAGCCTCGCCTTGTGAAAGGCGGGGCTCCTTTCGTTCGGGAAGAGCGTATCATGTCCGTCATCCGATCATTTCGCTTTCCGTTCCGGCTCAAGCTGCTGGCCGCAGGGCTGACAGCCGGCATCCTCGGGATGGGGCTTTCCAGTGAGAGCCATGGATTGGCCACCTGGTTCGGCCCCTGGGACTATGTCTTGAGGCACGATGACGAGGGGCAGCCCCAGGCGGCCTTCGCCCGGTTGCGGGGAGAAAACGGCTCTCTGCTCTGGCTCACGTGCCAGCGCCTTGCATCGGAGCCCGATCAGCCCTCGACCCCTTTTACGACGGTCGCCGTTGTGCAGAAGCAGTTCCTGGGCCGGAGCAATCCGAATGGGAGAAGCACCGTCTACTGGTTCGACGACAATGGCCCCGAGGTCGGACACTGGATCTACCGCGACCGGCACGGCCAAATCCCGGATCCCGGTCAGGTGCGGGCCTTCATCGACAAGCTCGCCGGAGCGAAAAGCCTGACCATCGAGCTCTCGAACTATCGTTATGAGACGCAGCAGCACGAGTTCCGGTTTGACCCGAAAGACACCAGCAACGTCGCGGACAGGTTCAGGAAAGACTGCGCCGCTATCCTTCGCGAAAAAATCGATGATTCTTCGCTCGCCGAGTGACCGCCTGATTCAGAGCTGAAAGGGTCCGCCATGATCAGCACATCCACACGCTACCACCTCGTCACCCGGGATCTGGCACGGACGAAGTCCCTGATCGAGAAGGATCCGGCAACGAAGCGCGAGATCGAGTATTATCAGGCGAACATCAAGACCATCAAAACGATTGAAGACTTCGTCAAGAACGACCGCATCTTCAAGTTCGCCATGAAGGCCTATGGCTTGGAGGACATGGCCTACGCCAAGGGGCTCTTCAAGAAGCTGCTCCAGGAAGGCGTGACCGACCGCCTGAGCATGGCGAACAAGATGTCGAACCCGCTGTACAAGGAGTTCGCCAAAGCGTTCGACTTCAAGGCGAAGGGAGCTGCGGCAACGTCGGAGGCCAGTGCCACGACCGAGGCGGTGCAGAAATATATCCAGATGACCCTCGAGAAGAAGGAGGGCGATCAGAACCAGGGCGTGCAGCTCGCCATGTACTTCAAGCGCAAGGCTTCGTCAGTCACGACGACCATGGGTCTGCTCGCCGACAAAGCGCTTCTCAAATTCGTCCAGACCGCCTTCAATATCCCGCAGAATGCCTCCAAGGCTGATCTCGACATCCAGGTCCGCAACCTGGAGAAGCACATCAACATCAAGGATCTGCAGGACCCGAAGAAGGTCGACAAGCTGATCCAGCGCTTCAATGCCATGTGGGACGTGACCAATCCCAGCATGGCCACCGCTGCGCCGGTGCTGACGCTCTTCGATCAATCATCGGTCCAGCAGGGCTTCAGCGTGGACCTGATGATGAGCATCGCCAAGCTCCGTCCGGGCGGCTTCTGATCCGAGTGCCGCGCACCGCATGGGCGCGGCATCGCCATGACAGCTCCACCTTAAGGCAGAACGCTCACGATGATCCGTTCGGACACAGGGATGGTGTCCGACGGGGCATGGACGACGTATATGCCATGGCAGACCCGTGTGATTTTACGGACGGGAGTGTGGTGCTTGTCAGCGCCCGTCAGGTAGTTCACGGTGTAGAAGGGCTCGCCCCCCACATAAGCGGTCGTCTTGGTCTTGAAGACATAGCCCACCTGGCTGGGGTTGATCCGATACACGGATGTGGGCGGGCCATAGGCTGCAATGTGCGACGAAATCGGCTTTCCGATGTAGTCCGAACAGGACATCTCGGCGGCTTCATAGGTGGCCGTCGTGCAGGCGCCGGCACCGAAAGCAATCGCGAGTAAGGCGAGAATGGATCTCAAGCAGGCCTCCCAATGACCTGCGGAATGTATCATGGAAATTCTGGCGCTCCGATCCATTGCAATGAGCCTTCGCCTCTCTTGGTAAAGACGTGGCGCGTTTTGCCCGATGCCTTTCTCGCGAGCTACCCCTGCCTGCTCGTGCCAGTTTCGCACAAGGCTGCCGACGCATGATGCGCCCGGAACGACGATATCGTCGAACTCTGGGGGAAGCGGATGAGTATCATTCTGGTGCCGGTTATTGCCGGGTCGCTGATCGGGCTTGTGGGTACACCCACCATTCGCCTCATGGCATCTTCAAAAAGAGCCAGGACCTGGGCCAGAAGCCAGAGCGGGTTTCTGCGCCGTTACTGAAGAAGTCCGAGCGGGCATTGTGCGAAAAGATGCCGCCGCGGCGGGTTGCTCGGCGAGATCGGGGCGTTTCTTCAGGGCCAAGACGTTTTTGCATGCGGCAGAGTCGATTCCTGCGCTCCTCTTCATTCGAAGAGTATCGGCGCCCGGTTCATCGTTCTGTTGCTTGAAGTCAACACTGCGACATCGTTCTGAGATCTTCCCCCGAATCGCGCTTGCGCAGATCCCGTGCGGCTGACAGCTTTGATCAAAAGAAGCGGATGGGTGCGGGGCATGAACAGGATTGGAGTTTCAAAACAGACATGGAGGCGGCTCCTGGCCGTTGCGGGGCTTGGCGCCTCGATCCTGTCAAGTGTCGCTGCCGTTCATTCGGCTCATGCGTTTCCGCAGTCGAACCTGCCGGTCATGAACGCTGCCATCCTGTCAACCGGACAGGCCGGGCCGACGCCGGCCTGGATCGCGTTCTGCAAGCAGATGCCCGGCGAGTGCGCGCTCGATTCCTCAGAGCCCGCCATCATCGCGTTGGATCAGGCCACCTGGAAGCTCCTCGCCGATGTCAACGAGCGCGTGAACGCCAGGATCCTGCCGGTGACGGACCAGGAGCATTGGGGGGTGGCGGATCGCTGGGACTATCCCGATGACGGGATGGGGGACTGCGAGGACATCCAGATCCTGAAGCGCCGCGTGCTCATCGAGGCAGGCCTGCCTCGGCGAGCCCTGCGGATGACGGTGGTCATCGACGAGCTCGGCGCCGGCCATGCAGTGCTGATGGCGCGCACCGATCGCGGCGACTACATCCTGGACAACAAGCGTGCGGCCGTTCTGTCCTGGCAGGATACCGGCTACCGTTATGTGAAGCGGGAAGGGTCGGAGGGCACGGCCTGGGTGTGGCTCGGCAATCAGGCGGCCCCGATCGTGACGGCCACCAAATAAGCAGGATGATCGAGCCATCGCATGAGCGCGGGAGCCGCGCTCATGCGGGCAAAGATGTCTTTCAGCTCGCAATCTTCGCGGTCGGCCGCTGGCTGATCATCGTCTCGGAGGTCAGGACGACCCAGCCGTTGTCGGAACGCTCGATCGAGATGATCTGGCCGATTCCGGGAAGCGTCATTCCGGGCGTAACCCACCAGACGCCCTCGGGACCCTCGATCAGAGCGGATTCGCTCGTGGCGCGGTGGATCACATAGCGCTGGAACTGGCTCTGCCGATCGATGGCCAGAAGCGCCTTGTCGGTCTTGGCCTCCTGAGCGGGCTCCACATTCTTCTGCCTGTTCAACGAGCCCGTCGTGGCCGGGCTGAGATCGGTCGCGCGGGCATGGCTGACTTCTGTGCCCTTGCTCATCAGCAGGCCGTTTCCTGCGCTTTGGAGATAGGCATACCCGTCGCTCAGATAGACTGCATAGACCGGCAGAGCGACGGCCGAGAGGGTGAGCGCCAGCCCGAGGCACATGACGATCCGATCGCCCACAGCCTCGCGCGCGCGGATCATTTCCTCGAGGCGGCGCACCTTACGATCCCGAGGTTCGATGGCGGCTCCGCGCCCGGCTTGGCCCGCCCTGGCCACCTGCTCCAACACTTTATCGAACCGTACGCCCATGGAACCCGCCGCTATGAAAATCGACTGCAATCATTCCTATGAGGTTATACTTAACAATCCGTCACCTGCCGCAAAGAAACCCTGTTGAAAATTCTCATCCGCCAGCACAAGCCCTGCACAAGCATTTCGTGATTACTCAGGTCTGTATTCAAGCGATATTGCGGATCAGACCGGTTTGGGGGATGCATGAAGATCAGAACGAAGATATTTGCGCTCGTTGCCGCCTTGAGCTTCGTTGCGGTGGTTATCGCTGCCGTCGGCATCAATACCCTGCAGACCTACAATCAGGCCGTTGATGATGTGCGGCTCGCAGCCACTCGCGCCCTTTACGGCGAGCGCTTGAACCGGCTGGTGACGCACGTGGTCATGGAAGCGCGCGGCATCTATGCATCGAAGAATACGGCCGATGCGCGAAAGTTCGGCGATGGGGTGACCACGAGCCTGAAGGAGATCGATACGCTCCTGAAGGAGTGGGAGCCGATCGTCCCTGCCTCGCACAGAGAGCTGTTCGATGCGGTGGTCAAGGATGCTGCCGCGTTCAAGACCTTCAGGTCCGAGACCGTACGCCTCGGCGCCGAGGTGTCGCCCGAAGCGGCCAATGCGCAGGGCAACAACGACGCAAACCGGGCCAACAGAAAAGCCTTTCAGACCAGCATCGATGCGCTGACGAAGAAGGGAAGCGAAGAGATCGACGCGGTCGACCGGAGGTCGGCGGAACTCTACGGCGAGCGTCTCACCCTGCTTGTTTCCATCGCGCTGGGCGGCACGATCCTGGCTCTCCTGATCGGCTGGCTCGTGGGCCACAGACAGATCGCCCGTCCGCTGCGGATCGTCACGGAGGCGATCCAGAAGCTGGCTTCCGGAGACTATAATCTGCCGCAGGCGAAGGTCGGCAACGACGAGGTCGGCGACATCTGGAAGGCGACCCAGATCTTCGCCGGCACCATGCAGGAAGCGGATGGGCTCCGGCGCCAGCAGGCGGAATCCGAAAAGCAGGCCGTAGAGCGCCGCAAAGTCGAGATGATGACCCTCGCGCAGGGCTTCGAGGGCAGCGTGGGGGGACTCGTCCAGCATCTCTCCGTCGCCGCCCAGCAGATGGAAGCGACGGCTCGCTCCATGGCCACCACGGCCCAGCAGACGAACCAGCAGTCGAACTCGGTGGCGGCTGCAGCCGAGCAGACTTCCAGCAACGTCCAGGCGGTGGCCGCCGCGACGGAGGAACTTGCCGCATCGTCCAACGAGATCGGAACTCAGGTGGCGCAAACGTCGGCTGCCGCGGCCAGGGCCGTGCAGAACGCGCGCAAGACAAACGAGCTCGTGGAGACGCTTGCGGACGGCGCGCAGAAGATCGGCGAAGTCGTTGCCCTCATCAACAGCATCGCGAGCCAGACCAACCTGCTGGCGCTCAATGCCACCATCGAGGCGGCACGCGCAGGAGAGGCCGGCAAGGGCTTCGCGGTCGTGGCCGCCGAGGTGAAGGAACTCGCGAACCAGACCTCGCGGGCAACCGAGGACATCACCTCTCACATCAACCAGATCCAGCAATCGACCAAGGGCGCCGTGGACGCCATCCGCGAGATCGGTCTCACCATCGAGGAGGTGCATCAGATCGCCACCAATGTCGCCGCCGCGGTCGAGGAGCAGCAGGCGGCCACGCAGGAGATCGCCCGCAATGTGAGCGAAGCGGCCCGCGGCACGCAGGAGGTGACCCAGAGCATCGTCCAGGTCCAGGGGGCGGCAATCCATGCCGGATCGGCCGCCTCCCAGGTGCTGGCCGCAGCCGGAGAACTGGCGACCAATTCGTCGGCCCTGAGCCGGGAGGTCGAAGGCTTCCTGCAGGGTGTCCGGGCGGCGTGACGCGGCTGCCAGGACGCCGCTGATTCGAAAGACCCGGTCGGCAGGAATCAAAAGGCGCAGCGCTTCGGGCTGCGCCTTTCCCGTTGGAGGCCTGCCGGCACCGGAAAGGCTTCAGGCGGTCTTGGAGATATCCCCCATAGGGGTGCCCTCGCCGGGAGCGCCGGCGTCAGGGTTCTCAAGGAGGAGGTGACGGGCTTCCTGCGCCCTCTTGGCCGCCGCCTGAACCTGAGACACCAGCGTGGCATTCAGATAGGGCTTTGCGAGGAAGACCGCTCCTGGCGGCAGATCATCCTCACTGGGCCATGCGCGCCCGGAGGAGACGATGATCTCCACCCGGGGCCAGGCGCGATGGACATGGGCCACCAGCTCGTAGCCGTTCATCCCAGGCGGCATCTCTACGTCCGAGAGCAGCACGTCGACAGCAACCTCGGCCCTCAGAACGCGCAGGGCCTCCTCGGCATCGCCGGCCTCGATGACGCGGAAGTTCGCCTCAAGCAGAATGTCGGCCGTCACGAGCCGCACGAGCGGTTCGTCTTCGACCAGGAGAACGACGCCTGAGAATTGCTGATCGGACACGGGACCGAGGGGGCAAGAGGGCGGGACAGGGGGCAAACGTGGCCATTGATAGCCGGTTCCGCCCGATGGAGCCAGCCTTTCCCGCGTGGTGACTTAGCGCACAGGAGCTGGAGAACCCGCAAGGCACCACCACGTTGTCCGCCTGTTGTATGCGTCTGGGGCAAGAATGAGTGCAGCATCCGTTACGGTTCTTCCACGCCGGACCCCACCGACCATCCTTGTTGTCGAGGGCGATGCCCGGATCCGGTGCCTTGTCAGCGACGAATTGCGGGCCTGGGGCTTCAAGGTTCTGGAGGCGGGTTCCTCACCGGAGGCATTGACCGTGCTCGATGCCGTCCGGATCGAACTGCTGTTTCTGGCCCTCGACCTGCGGCCGGCCGACAGCGGCTGGGACGTGGTCCACCACGTTCGGGAGTGGCATGCCCTCACCAGGATGATCGCCACATCCGGGGAGGCGGACCCGCCGGAGGATCTCGGGCCGTTCGTCCGCAAGCCCTACCGGCCTGTCGAGGTCGCCGAACTGGTCGCTCGCACCCTGAACTGGCCTCATCCTCCCCAAGCTTGACCGCAGGAACAAAGGCAAAAGCTCGGCGGTTAGCTTTGCGTGAGCACGTCATCCACCAATCTCTCGGCCCAGGCCGGCGCCCCCCTCCAAACCATCCTCGTCGTCGAGGACGAGGTGCTGATCCGCCTCGTGATCGCCGAATACCTGCGCGAATGCGGCTACCGGGTCCATGAGGCCGTAAGCGCCGAAGAGGCGATCCTTATCCTCCAGGCTCCTGAGGTTTCCATCGACATCGTGTTCAGCGACGTCGAGATGCCGGGCGGCATGGACGGCTTCGGGCTGGCCCGCTGGATCCGGGCCCACATGCCGCGGACCGAGGTCATCCTCACCTCCGGGGCCGAGCGGTCGGCCGACATTGCCGGAACCCTCTGCGAGGCCGGTCCCCTGATGAAGAAGCCGTATCACACGCAGGAGGTCGTGGACCGAATCAGGCAGCTGAAGGCCAAGGCCAAGCGCCTCTAGCCCGCTCCCCCGCATCCTCGCTCTCCAATCCGGCACCCGCGTCTCGGCTCATGCCTGCTCGACGGGAGGGAACTGGACAGGGCTAACCCCGTTTCTTGCAACATGAAACCGCATCGCCGCATCGTGAAACAGCCTGTCGTCCTGCTGGTGGAAGACGAGCCCCTCGTTCGTCTCACCCAGGTCGACATCCTCAAGGAATCCGAGTTCTGGGTCGTCGAAGCCCAGGATGCCGACGAGGCGTTCGAGCTTCTGAAGTCGCGGCCGGAAATCGACGCCATCCTGACCGATGTGGATATGCCGGGCTCCATGGACGGCTTCGAATTTGCGCGCCTGGTGCGGCAGGGCTGGCCGGAGGTGGCCGTCCTGGTGATTTCCGGCAAGACCGGTCCAGGGCCGGGCGACCTACCGCCCAACGCCACCTTCCTGCACAAGCCCATCATGCCGGATGACCTGATCGCGGCGCTGCAGGACGTGATGGCCAAGCGACCGCAGAGCAGCAGCGCGTCCTGAGAGACCTGGTAGGTCTCCTGCCCTATACCGTAGCTTGCCGCCCGGCCAAACCCTCCCTATAACCTGCGCCCGACGCCTCACCGGGAGGCGTTCTTTCGACGGGATGTGCGCAGACATGGATTTCCACCCGACAGCAACGCCGCTTCGCCTTGCCACCGGGATCATCCATCATGCCTGCTTCGATCACCCTCTCCCGTCTCTCCTGGACCACGCCTGACGGCCGCTCGCTCCTTTCCAGCCTTGATCTGAGCTTCGGCCCGGAAAGGGCCGGCCTCGTCGGCCGCAACGGCGTCGGCAAGAGCACGCTCCTCCGGCTGATCGCCGGCGACCTGCAGCCGCATTCCGGCAGCGTTGCTGTCAGCGGCAGCTTGGGATTCCTGCACCAGTCGGTTCAGCTCGACCCGTCCGAGACCGTCGCCGACCTGTTCGGGACTGCCGAGGCACTGGCCCTCCTGCGCCGCGCCGAGAACGGCGCGGCTGCCGCCGAAGAGCTTGCGGATGCGGACTGGACCCTGGAGGCGCGCATGGAAGCTGCACTCGCCCAGGTCGGCCTGGATGCTGGTCCGGGCACGCCTCTCGCGACCCTGTCGGGCGGGCAAGCCACGCGGGCAGGCCTCGCCGCGCTGGTTTTTGGCGAGCCCGACTTCCTGCTGCTCGACGAACCCACCAACAATCTCGACCGGGAGGGGCGCGCGGCAGTGATCGAACTTCTCGGCCGATGGCGCGGCGGCGCCATCGTGGTCAGCCATGACCGGGAGCTGCTCGAGACCATGGACGCCATCGTCGAGCTGACGTCCCTCGGCGCCACGCGCTATGGCGGCAACTGGAGCCGGTACCGCGAACGCAAAGCGCTGGAGCTCGCGGCGACCCGCCGCGATCTGGCGGATGCGGAAAAGCGGGTGGCGGAGATCGACCGGAGGACGCAGGAAACAGCCGAGCGAAAGGCGCGCAAGGATGGAGCCGGCCGGAGGCAACGGGCCAAAAGCGACATGCCGCGCATTCTCATGAACGCGCGAAAGGACCGGAGCGAGGACACGGGCGGCGAGAACGCGCGCCTGGCGGAGCGGCGCCGCTCACAGGCTCTCGACGCTGCAGCCTCGGCGCGCGAGCGCATCGAAATCCTGCAGCCCTTTTCCGTCGTCCTGCCGCCGACTCACCTGCCGGCCGGCAGGACGGTCCTGGCGATCGAAGGCGCAAGCGCCGGATATGCGCAGGAGCGGCCGATCCTTCGTGATCTCTCCTTGTCCATCACGGGACCTGAGCGCGTTGCGGTCGTCGGGCCCAACGGTTCCGGCAAGACGACGCTGCTCGCCCTCGTCACCGGAGGGTTGCAGCCCTGGAGCGGGAGCGTGCGGGTCTTCACCGGCTATGCCCTGTTCGACCAGCGGGTCAGCCTGCTCGATCCTTCCGCCTCCATCCGCGACAATTTCCGGCGCATCAATCCTGCAGCGGACGAGAATGCCTGCCGGGCGGCGCTCGCCCGCTTCATGTTCCGGGCCGACGCGGCGCTGCAGCCTGTCTCCACCTTGAGCGGCGGACAGCTGCTGCGGGCGGGTCTCGCCTGCGTGCTGGGCGGCTCAAAGCCGCCCGCTCTCCTGATTCTCGACGAGCCGACCAACCATCTCGACATCGATTCCATCGAGGCGGTAGAGGCCGGATTGCGGGCCTATGACGGCGCGCTCCTGATCGTCAGCCACGACGAGGCGTTCCTGGAGGCGATCGGCATCACGCGCCGGGTGGATCTCTCCGACCTGCGGGCGTGACTCAGGCGTGAGCGGCTTCGCGCCGGCGCGTGTCGATCACCTCCGGCTGCTCCGTCAGACGCGCCCATAGGCGCTCGACCTCGGCCTGCACCTTGTGGATGGCCGCTTCCTTGACCGGGCCGTAGCCGCGGATGTCCATCGGGGCTTTTGCGATCGCCAGCAGGTCGGCGAAATGCTGTGCATCGAGCCGGGCGAGAATGCGTTCGACTTGGGCCTCGTACCAGCCGATCAGGGCCCGCTCGTTACGCCGCTCGGCCGTATAGCCGAAGACATCGAAGAGCGTGCCGCGAACGATCTTCATCCTGGCCAGAACTTTCATGGGTGTCTGGATCCAGGGGCCGAAGGAACGCTTCTTCGGCCGGCCCCGGGCATCGCGCTTGGAGGCGAGAAGAGGCGGCGCCATGTGATAGTTTACCGTGAAGTCGCCTTCGAACTGCCGCTGCAGCTCGTCGAGGAATCCGGTCTCCATGTGAAGGCGCGCGACCTCGTACTCGTCCTTGTAGGCCATGAGCTTGAACAGCGAGTGTGCCACCGCGTCGGTGAGCGCCTCGGAGCCGAGCGTTTCTTCAGCCTTGCGGATTCGCGACACCGTCATCTCGTAGCGGGCGGCGTACAGCGCGTCCTGATAAGAGGTGAGAAACGCAACCCTCCGTGCGATCACCTGATCCAGTGTCTCGGGCTCTTCCGGCCTGTCGTTGGCGATCTCATGGACGACAGCCGGATCGGCGCTGAGCAGACGGCCCCAGGCAAAAGCCTGCCGGTTGCGCTCGACCGCGACGCCGTTGAGTTCGATGGCACGCGACAAGCTCTCGAACGAGACCGGCACGAGCCCCTGCTGCCAGGCAAAGCCCAGCATCATCACGTTGGCGAAGACCGTGTCGCCGAGCAGCGTCTCGGCGAGCGCATTGGCATTGACCGTCGCCATGTTGCCCGCGCCGATGACGCGCTCGATGGCACGAAGCCGCGTCCGGCCGGCGAGATCGGCATCGCGGAAGCGCACCACGTCGCCGGTGGGCATCTCGGCGGTGTTGATCACCGCGCGCGTGCCATGCCGATAGGTGCCTGACGCCTTGGGCGAGGAGCTGACGACAACATCGCAGCCGATCAGCGCATCCGCAGCGCCCTGGTCGATGCGCACCTGGTTCAGCTCCTCCGGGCGCGTCGCGATGCGCAGATAGCTCAGCACCGGCCCGAACTTCTGGGCGAAGCCCGTGAAGTCCAGCACCGATACACCACGGCCTTCGAGATGCGCCGCCATGCTGATGAGCGCCCCGATGGTCACCACGCCCGTGCCGCCCACGCCGGTGACGAGCAGATCGAAAGGTCTTTCCAGAACAGGCAGGGCAGGGGCCGGCAGCGTTGAAGCTCGTGCCGCCGCGTCAAAGCCCGACGTGGTCTTCACTTTGCGCGTTGCACCCTCCACGGTCACGAAGCTGGGGCAGAAGCCCTCCAGGCATGAGAAATCCTTGTTACATGTGGAGAGATTGATCTTGCGCTTGCGTCCGAACGGGGTCTCCTTCGGCTCCACGCTCAGGCAGTTGGACGCCACCGAGCAGTCGCCGCAGCCTTCGCAGACGAGGTCGTTGATATAGGCGAAGCGCTTGGGGTCATCCATCTGGCCGCGCTTGCGGCGGCGGCGCTTTTCCGTGGCGCAGGTCTGCTCGTAGATGAGCACCGTGACGCCGGAGATGTCGCGCAGCTCCTTCTGGACTCCGTCGAGATCCTCGCGCGGATGGATCGTCACGCCTTTGGGCAGATCGGCGGGAATGAATTTCTCAGGATCGTCCGACACGAGCGCAATGCGCTGCACGCCTTCCGCGCGCACGCTGTGGGCGATGGCATAGACGCTCACCGGCCCGTCCACCGGCTGGCCGCCCGTCATGGCGACCGCATCGTTGAACAGGATCTTGTAGGTGATGTTGGCGCCTGCCGCGATGGACTGCCGGATCGCCATGGAGCCTGAGTGGTAATAGGTGCCCTCGCCGAGATTCTGGAAGATGTGGCCCTGGCCCGTGAACTTGGACGAGGCCGCCCAGTTCACGCCCTCGCCGCCCATCTGGATCAGCGACGAGGTCTCCCGGTCCATCCAGCTCGCCATGAAGTGGCAGCCGATTCCGGCAAGCGCCTTGGAGCCTTCCGGCACCTTGGTGGAGGTGTTGTGTGGGCAGCCGGAGCAAAAGTAAGGCGTGCGCGTCGCGCCCGGAACAGCGATCATCCGATCCGGGTCAGGGGACAGGGCCGCCACGCGCTGCGCGAGGTTGAGATCGGGGAAGATGGGATCGAGGCGCTTGGCCAGAACGCCGGCGAGGAAGCGCGGCGTGAGCTCGCCCGTCCAGGGGATGAGGCGCTGGCCTAGCTCGTCGTGCTTGCCGACCATGCGCTCAGGCTTGGAGCCCGGATAGTCGTAAAAGTATTCCTTGAACTGGCTTTCGATGATGCCGCGCTTTTCCTCCACCACGAGGATCTCGCGCTTCCCCTTCACGAACTCCATGGCGTCGTGCAGCGGCAGCGGCCACACCATGCCGACCTTGTAGATGTCGATGCCATGCGCCCAGCAGGCGGCCTCGTCGAGACCGATGAGGCGCAGGGCCTCCATGAGGTCGAGATGGGCCTTGCCGGCCGTGACGATGCCGTAGGATGCATCCCGAATGTCGTAGATGCGCCGGTCGATGGGATTGGCCTTGGCGAAGGCATACACCGCGTGCTTCTTCGCCTCCATGCGCTCCTCAATCTGCGGTCCGGGCAGATCCGGCCAGCGATAGTGTAGGCCTCCTGGCGGCGGGGTGAAATCAGGATCGTTGAATCGGCGCGGCGGATGCAGTTCGACGGAGACGCCGGACTCGACGATCTCGGACACCGCCTTGAAGCCGACCCACATGCCGGAGAAGCGGCTCAGCGCATAACCGTACTCGCCGAACTCGAGATACTCGGCGACGCTCGCAGGATGGAGCGTCGGCATGAACCAGCTCATGAAGGCGACATCGGATTGGTGCGGCATCGACGAGGACACGCAGCCATGATCGTCGCCCGCCACCACCAGCACGCCCCCATGGGGCGAGGAGCCATAGGCGTTGCCGTGCTTCAAGGCGTCACCCGAGCGGTCGACGCCGGGGCCCTTGCCGTACCAGAGCCCGAACACGCCCTCTACCTGCCGGTTCGGGTCGGTCTCCACCTGCTGCGAGCCCAGCACCGCGGTGGCCGCGAGGTCCTCGTTGACGGCGGGCAGGAACTCGATCCGGTGTTCCTTCAGCTGCTCCTTGATGCGCCAGAATTCGAGATCCACGCCGCCGAGCGGCGAGCCGCGGTAGCCGGAGACGAAGCCGGCCGTGTTGAGGCCCGCCCTTCCGTCGCGCTTGGCCTGGTCGAGCACGATCCGAATGATGGCCTGGGTGCCGGTCAGGAACACCCGTCCGCTCTCGCGGGTATAGCGGTCGGAAAGCCGGTAATCGTCGAGGAACGGAACGCTTGTCATCAGCCTGATCCCGAAAAAAGAGGCCATTTCCCTGGCTAACTATGGTAGTTCCGAACGGCTGGTAGGTGCTTTCTCTTTGTTCCGGATCAGATCTTTTTTGTGGTAGATGTTTCAGCACGCAGCCTTATATCTGGTAGGTAATACCAGGAAGGGAGTGCCATGCTGGAGAAGCAGGACGAGCACATTCTGGCCCAGCTGCAGAAGGAGGGGCGCACCACCAACCAGCAGCTGGCCGAGGACGTGGGCATGTCCACCTCCGCCTGCTGGCGCCGCGTCAGGGTGCTGGAAGCGACAGGGGTGATCGTCGGCTATTCGGCGCTCGTGGATCGGGAAAAGGCCGGGTTCACCACCTCGGCCATCCTGCATGTGTCGCTCGAACGGCACGACTCGAAATTCGTCGATGAATTTGTTTCACGTGTAACAGCGCGAGCCGAGGTTCTGGAATGCTTTGCCACGACGGGCGACGCCGATTACCACCTGCGGGTCGTGGTGCGCGACATGCACGCCTACAACCAGTTCCTCGACGAGTTCATCTTTCGTCTGCCCGGCATCCGCACCGTGCGCACCAACGTGGTCCTGAAGGAGATCAAGACCAGCGTGGCGCTGCCGTTCTGAATGGCGCGGCTGATTTATTTGCTCTCAGGCAGCAGCGCATAGGCGAGCTGCGCGATGGCGACGGGCCGGCTGTCGCCGGCGGTGGTGAGCGTGACGCTGCCGAAGGCCATGGTGCGCCCCATGCGCACGACTTTCGCCTCCGCCAGCACGTCGGCGCTCGCCGCCGGGCGCAGGAAGTGCATGGTCTGATCGACCGTGGTCATGGGGCGGTAGGCCCCTCCGGCTGAGGAGACGGCGAACACCATGGCGGTGTCGGCAAGGCTCATGAGCGCCTGCCCGCAGATCACGCCGTTGTCGCGGCAGAGCCTTTCCGAGAACGGCATCCGCAGGACCGCGCCCTCGGAGTCGAGGCTTTCGATGGAGAGGTTGAGATCCTGGATCCACGGCGCGAAAACGTCGGTGAGCATCCGCTCCGCGGTGGCTTGGTCGAACGTAGACAATGGTCCCCCCAATCGCTGTTCTTCTGATCGTTAAGTCCGGTTGTGACGTGGCACCGTGTATCAGCAGTATACCAGGGCAATTGGCATGTGCTGACAATGTTGTGCCAATCTTGTGGATCGCACCCAACCTCGGCCCGCTGAAATCACGCGCCAGAGACTTTTATGATGGACGCACCGCATTCATGGTGAGGAGGTCGTAGGTCGCGACCGTCTCGTCCTTATCGGTGCTGATCTCCACATCCCACCGCACCTCGCCATACTGCTCATTTCGCGGCGACTTGGATTTTGCCGTGAGGCGAACCTTGATGGTCTCGCCCGGCTGCACGGGCCTGATGAAGCGCAAGGAGTCGAGGCCGTAATTGGCCAGGACCGGCCCGAGATCCGGATCGACGAAGAGGCCGGCCGCGAAGGACAGGAGCAGGTAGCCATGGGCGACGCGGCCGGGGAAGAACGGATGGTCCTTCGTGGCCTCTTCACTCATGTGGGCATAGAAGGTGTCGCCGGTGAACTCGGCAAACTGTTCGATGTCCTCCAGGGTGATCGTGCGCTCCTTCGAGACGAAGGTCTGGCCGATGGAGAGATCCTCGAAGTGGTAGCGGAAGGGATGCCGCCCCTCCTGGATCGTCGGAGCGCCCTTGATCCAGCTCTGCGTCACGCGCGAAAGCATTGCGGGCGAGCCCTGTAGGGCCGTGCGCTGCATGTAGTGGTGCACGCCGCGCATGCCGCCGAGTTCCTCTCCGCCGCCGGCGCGTCCCGGCCCACCATGGACCATGTGCGGCATGGGCGAGCCGTGACCGGTCTGCTCCTTGGCGCAGTCGCGGTCGATCAGCACCAAGCGGCCATGGAAGGCGTCGATGCCGAAGACGAGATCGGACGCGATCGCGGGATCGTAGGTATAGACCGAGGCGACCAGGCTGCCGTCGCCACGGTTGGCGAGAGCGATGCCTTGATCGAGCCCGTCATAGCCCATGACGGTGCAGACCGGACCGAAGGCCTCGACGCTGTGCACATTGGTGGCGCGGATCGGATCCGGGCAGTGCAGCAGAAGCGGCGGGATGAAGGCGCCGCGCTCGCGGTCCGCACCCTTGACGGTGAAGTTCTCCGGATCGCCGATCACGATGTCAGCCTCGCTCCGCAGCTTCGCCACCTGCGCCAGCACATCCCGGCGCTGGCCGAGGCCGACAACCGGGCCCATGCGGACGTTCTCGAGTTCCGGATTGCCGACGGTGACCTTGGAGAGCCGCTCACGCAGGGCCTCGATCACCGCAGGCACATGGGCGTTCGGCGCGATGGCGCGGCGGATGGCGGTGCATTTCTGCCCGGCCTTGACGGTCATCTCCTTCGCAACCTCCTTGATGAAGAGGTCGAACTCCGGCGTGCCAGGACCGGCGTCGGGCGCGAGGATCGCCGCATTGAGCGAGTCGCGTTCCGCGATGAAGCGAACGGATTCCCGGGCGATGACCGGATGCCGCTGCAGCTTCTGGGCTGTGTCGGCCGAGCCCGTGAAGGACACCACATCCTGGCAGGTGAGGTGATCGAACAGGTCGCCCGTGGAGCCGATGATACACTGAAGCGCACCCTCGGGAAGGATGTGGGACTCCGCGATCATACGCACCAGGGCATGCGCCACATAGGAGGTGATCGTCGCCGGCTTCGTGACCACCGGCACGCCTGCCAGGATGGCGGGTGCAAGCTTTTCCAGCATGCCCCAACAGGGGAAGTTGAAGGCGTTGATGTGAACGGCCACCCCGTGCAGCGGAGCCATCACATGCTGGCCGACGAAGCTGCCGCCCTTCGACAGAGGTTCGACAGCGCCATCGATGAGAAAGGTCGTGTTGGGCAGTTCGCGGCGGCCCTTGGAAGCATAGACGAACAGCGTGCCGATGCCGCCATCCACGTCGATGAAGTTGTCGGAACGTGTGGTGCCGGATTGATAGGAGATTTTATAGAGCTGGTCCTTGCGCTCTGACAGATGAATGGCAAGACGTTTCAGAAGCTCTGCGCGCTGGTGGAACGTCATTCGCCGGAGGTTGGGGCCGCCGACCTGCCGGGCGTAGGCGAGAACCTCTCCCATGTCGAGACCGCCATTGGCGACCTCGGCGACCACATCGCTTGTGACCGCGCTGCGCACCTCAGCGAGGTCCTGACCGGGCGACATCCAACTTCCGCGAACGAAGCTCTCAAGTCTCATGGGGCACCTTAGATGATGAATAGAGGCAACATTGGCATTGCTGCTCCTTTGGGGCATTATTGACCGACCGGTCGGTTAGTCAAGAATTTTGCTGATCGCCAGGCCAGCTGAGGCTCGACAGTGGCGGGAAAAAGCCGGTAGGTGAGATGCCAAGCTCATCAGGCAGGTGCCATCTCGCTCATGCGTAAACCGGAATAAGGCTCGAATGGCGGCATTTGTGCAAAACCTTCTGGACAGGTTTCACGAGCGGACCCCCATCAGAGCCGGTTCGCTGATCGTGACTGTCTTCGGGGATGCTGTCGTGCCCCGTGGTGGCGTGTTGTCCCTAGCCTCGCTGCTCGAGATCATGCGCGCCTTCAGGATCAGCGACACCCTCGTCAGAACGGCCCTGTCCCGCCTCGTGTCCGACGGCTGGTTCGAGCGCTGGAAGGTGGGGCGCAACAGCTACTATCGGCTCACCCCCCGCGGGCGGGGAGCGTTCGCGCAGGCGACGCAGCGAATCTATGTAGATCCGCCGCAGGAATGGCAGGGCTCCTTCGATCTCCTCCTGCTTGAGAGTGCACAGGATCGGACGACGCTCAAGGCCGAGCTGTCAGAGGCCGGATACGGCGCCCTCGGAACGGACCTCATGATTGCCGCCTCCGCAGCAGTCGGCGAGGCCAGCTTCTATCTCCGTCTCTCCGCTGCGCCGGCGGATATTGAGACCGCTCGTCGGCTTGCGGAGCGGGCTTGGCCGCTGCGGGAGATCGAAAACCGCTACAGGCGCTTCATCGACACCTATTCAGGCACGCTGGCAGCCCTAGAACGGGGGGCCGGGTTCACGAACCTGGATGCCCTTCTGGTCAGGATTCTCTTGATCCACGACTATCGCCGCGCCGTGCTGAAGGATCCGCTGCTGCCGGCGCAGCTTCTTCCGGAGCCATGGCAAGGAGCAGCCGCCCGCGCGCTCTGCGGCGCGATATACAGGTCGCTTCTCCCGGCCTCTGAAGGCTGGATCAATTCCCATGCTCGGAACGACAGGGGGGCGCTACCGGAGGCCGACAGCGGCTTCGGGCAACGGTTTGCCTCGGTCAAGGCAGTCGCCGGGTTGCGGGCCCTCTGACGAATAGGTTACGAAAATTCCTTGAATTCCAAATTTTCTGTGACATATTAGAGGTAGCTCGTGAGACGCTCACGGCGCAATCCCGCTTGCGTTGGAGCCCCGAGACCGGAACTGCGTTGAACATATGGCCGATTGGGCAATGTCATCCGTCCCTTGAAAAGCCGCCGGATCGTTGATCGGAAGCAGGTTGGGCGGCGGAAGCGAAGGCTAAGGAGAAGCGCCGTGTATGCACAAATGGTGAAGACGGGCGTCGATCACATTCAATCCAAGGAGGAGATGTCTCCCGAGGAGCGCGCCTTCCAGGATCGGGTCGATGCGGACATCAAGATCGAGCCGAAGGAATGGATGCCGGAGGCTTACCGCAAGACCCTGATCCGGCAGATCTCCCAGCACGCCCATTCCGAGATCATTGGCATGCAGCCGGAGGGCAATTGGATCACCCGCGCGCCGACCCTCGAGCGCAAGGCCATCCTGCTCGCCAAGGTGCAGGATGAGGCGGGCCACGGCCTCTATCTGTATTGCGCCGCCGAAACGCTCGGCGTGAGCCGCGACGAGCTTCTGGAGCAGCTCAACAGCGGCAAGGCCAAGTATTCGAGCATCTTCAATTACCCCACACTCACCTGGGCCGATATCGGCGCCATCGGCTGGCTCGTGGACGGTGCCGCGATCATGAACCAGGTGCCGCTGCAGCGCTGCTCCTACGGCCCCTATTCCCGCGCCATGATCCGCATCTGCAAGGAGGAGAGCTTCCACCAGCGGCAGGGCTACGACATCATGATGAAGCTGGCGAAAGGAACGCCTGAGCAGAAGGAGATGGCGCAGGATGCGCTGAACCGATGGTGGTGGCCTTCGCTGATGATGTTCGGTCCCTCCGACGCGGAATCGGTGCACAGCGCCCAGTCGATGCGCTGGAAGATCAAGATCAATTCCAACGACGAGCTGCGACAGAAATTCGTCGATCAGACGGTGCCCCAGGCCGAGTATCTCGGCCTCGCCGTTCCCGATCCGGAGGTCAAGTGGAACGCGGAGCGCGGACACTACGATTTCGGCGAGATCAACTGGGACGAGTTCTATCAGGTGATCGCCGGCAACGGCCCCTGCAACCGTCAGCGCCTGCGCACGCGGGTGAAGGCCTATGAAGAGGGACGCTGGGTGCGCGAGGCCGCCGATGCCTATGCGGCGAAGAAGGCGGCGCGTGCACAAGTCAAGGCTGCGTGAGCGGGAGACAACAAATGACCGAAAAGAAGGAATGGCCGCTCTGGGAGGTTTTCATCCGCAGCCAGCATGGTCTAGCCCACCGCCACGTGGGCAGCCTGCATGCGCCGGATGCCGAGATGGCGATCATGAATGCGCGTGACGTCTATACCCGCCGCAACGAGGGCGTCAGCATCTGGGTGGTGAAGGCTTCGGATATCGCAGCCAGTTCGCCGAGCGAGAAGGGGCCCCTCTTCGATCCCGCCAACAGCAAGGTCTACCGCCACCCGACCTTCTACGAGATTCCGGAAGAGCTGGGGCATATGTGATGGCAGATCAGAACGTGCTCTTCGAGTACCTGCTGCGCCTCGGCGACAATGCTCTCATTCTCGGGCACCGTCTGTCGGAATGGTGCGGCCACTCGCCGGCTCTGGAGGAGGATCTGGCACTCTCCAACGTCGCACTCGATCTCATCGGGCAGACGCAGCTCTGGCTGAACCTAGCCGGTGAAATCGAAGGCAAGGGGCGCGATGCCGACAAGATCGCTTATCTGCGCGATGCCCGCGACTTCCGCAATGTCCTCCTCGTCGAGCAGCCGAACGGCGACTTCGCGGCGACCATGGCGCGCCAGTTCTTCTTCGATGCCTGGCACTATCTGCTGCTGCGGGAGCTGACGGGCTCGAAGGATGCGCGCATCGCCGAGATCGCCGCAAAGGGTCTCAAGGAAGTCACCTATCATCTTGAGCGCAGCCGCGACTGGATTTTGCGCCTGGGCGACGGTACGGAGGAGAGCCATCGCCGCATGCAGACGGGGATCGACGATCTCTGGATGTATACGGGTGAGCTGTTCGAATCCGACGAGGTCGACCAAGTGATGGTCCGCGACGGACTAGCACCCGACCTCGCGACCTTGCATGAGCCCTGGCTCGGCCTCGTTCGTGCAACGGCAGAGGAAGCCACCCTGACCCTGCCGCAGCCCGGCTGGGCGCAGCGTGGCGGCAAGCGTGGCATCCATACGGAACATCTCGGCTATATCCTGGCCGATTTCCAGTTCCTTCAACGGGCCTATCCCAACGCCACGTGGTAAAAGGCAGACGCCGATGACTGGCAGCCTGACACAACCAGACCTTGACCAAGTGAAGGCTTGGTTGAATGAGGTGCCCGACCCGGAAGTGCCGGCCGTTTCCGTCATGGATCTTGGCATCGTGCGGGACGT
Source organism: Microvirga sp. jy35 (assembly GCF_056148915.1). Classification (NCBI taxonomy): domain Bacteria; kingdom Pseudomonadati; phylum Pseudomonadota; class Alphaproteobacteria; order Hyphomicrobiales; family Methylobacteriaceae; genus Microvirga; species Microvirga sp. jy35. The sequence goes on from NZ_JBWBEW010000002.1 coordinate 255,275, forward strand.
CCGCTGGGAGGATGACGAACTCGTCGTTGCGATCACGCCGACCTATTCGGGCTGTCCTGCGACCAGCGTCATTGCGCTTGACATCGAGGCTGCCCTGCGGGCGAAGGGGCTCGACCGGCTGCGGGTCGAACGCAAGCTCTCGCCGCCCTGGACGACGGACTGGATCAGTGAGGCCGGGCGGCGCAAGCTCGAAGCCTACGGCATCGCGCCGCCGGCCGAGAGCGCGGGAGAGGCTCCTTCTCCCTTCGACCGCTTCCTGCGCAAGCCTCTGGTCATCGCCTGCCCGCGCTGCAAGTCCGATAATACCGACCGGGTGAGCGAGTTCGGTTCGACGCCGTGCAAGGCGCAGTATCAGTGCCGCGACTGCCTCGAACCGTTCGATTATTTCAAGTGCATCTGAAAACGAGCGGCTGCTCCATGACCAAGTTCTATCCCGTCACCGTCGCCGATGTCAGGCGCGAGACCCGCGATGCCATCATCCTCACCCTGGACGTGCCGGAGGAGCACAAGGAGGCTTTCCGCTTCTCGCCGGGGCAGTATCTGACCCTGCGCACCCATATCGACGGTGACGAGGTACGCCGGTCCTACTCCATCTGCGCGGCGCCGACGGAGAGCAGGCTGCGGGTCGGCATTAAGAAGATCGCAGGCGGTATGTTCTCGAGCTGGGCCGCCGAGCAGCTGTCGCCTGGCCAGACCATCGAGGCCATGCCCCCCATGGGCAATTTCTTCGTGCCGCTCGACAAGGACCGCAAGCGTCGCTTCGTCGGCTTTGCCGCGGGCAGCGGGATCACGCCGCTTATCAGCATCGTCAAGACCACCCTCGTGGCCGAGCCGCAATCGTCCTTCACGCTCTTCTATGGCAACCGTGCCTCAAGCTCGATCATGTTCCGCGAGGAACTCGAAGATCTCAAGAACGAGCATCTCGAGCGCTTCAGCCTCATCCATATCCTCAGCCGCGAGCAGCAGGATATCGATCTCTTCAACGGCCGCTTGACCAAGGAGAAATGCGACCAGCTTCTCGATCACTGGGTCGACGCTTCATCCATCGACACGGCGTTCATCTGCGGGCCGCAGGACATGATGCTGGGCGTGGCCAAAAGCCTCGAAGAGCACGGCCTCGACAAGCGGCAGATCAAGTTCGAGCTGTTCGCCACCTCGTCACCTGGCCGCCGGCAGCGAAGGCCGGAAGAGGCCAGGGCGGAGGAGGCTAAGAACCTGTGCGAGGCTACCATCATCATTGATGGGCGTGCCCGGAGTCTCTCGTTCGAGAAGGGCACCGCGTCCGTGCTCGACGCCGCGATGAAGGAGGGTTTGGAGCTTCCCTATGCCTGCAAAGGCGGCGTGTGCTCCACCTGCCGGGCGATGCTGGTTGAGGGTGAGGTCGACATGGATGCGAATTTCGCCCTGGAAGATTACGAGATCGCCCGCGGGTACATCCTGACCTGTCAGAGCTATCCGGTGAGCGACAGGATTCTGGTCGATTTCGACAGGTGATAGGGGAGCTGCTCCCATGGTCGATGAGGAAAGCCTCGTCAGTTTCATCGCCGGCGGTGGGCGCCTGAGCGCGCCCGACAACGTCACGCCCCGCTATCGCGGCGAGCTCATGCGTCTCATGGCGATCTTCGTCGATTCCGAGATGGCTGGCGCCTCAGGCTTTGCGGATTGCATCAATCTGGCGCCCGGACTCAAAGAGCGGATCACAGCCACGCATATCGTCCTGCAGAAGTTCGATCATGCCCGTCGGGTTCTCGAACTGATGGAGCAGTTCGGGGCGAATACGGATCAGTACGTGGGAGCTCACCCCTGGGCATCGCGCCTCGATCGCAGCGTGAATCTTGGGCTCCGGCGCATGGACGGAGACATGCGCCTCAACGTGTTTCACTACCCGATCAACGGCTGGGTCGATGCGGTGGTGATGAACTGCCTGATGGGGCAGGCAACCGTGGTGCAGCTCGACGAGCTGACGCGCGGCTCCTACCAGCCCCTCGCCGACATGCTCGCCAGAATCCTGCCCGTCGAGAGACGCCATGCGGAACTCGGTGAGCAGGGGTTGAGAGTGGCCCTCGACCGGGGACACGACAGGACCGACGCGCAGGCCTCCGTGAACTACTGGTACCCGCGGGTGGCCGACACCTTCGGGCGCGGATCGTCAGACCATTTCACGCATCATCGGAAATACGGCCTACGTCAGAAGGGAAGGGAAGAGCTGCTTGCCCAGTGGCAGGGCATTGTTCATCCCATTCTATCGCGCTTTGGTCTGGGTGTTCCGGGGCATGCATCGCCGCCGATCGGTGATCAAGCCTCTCTCCAGTGAAGTTCGAGGGGTAAGACCTTCCTATTCCGCGGCCGTAACACGCCGGGGGGCCGTTGCAGGCTCTGCATAGAGATTGCGTGTGCCGTCCACGATGAGCTGCGAGACGAGCTCCGCGTAATCCGCCCGCGTGACCTCACCTGTGCTCTTGAACCAGAGATAATGCCAGTTGATCATGCCGAAGAGGGACATGGTCACGGGCTTCAGCAGCTTGGTTCCCTTCAACTGGGGCGCAACGCCCGCCACCGCATCGGAGAAGATGCGCACCAAGTCGCGCTCCATCGCTTTGAGCTCGGCCTGCCGGTCCGCCGGCAGGAGGCGCAGGCCATTGATCTGCACGTTGTGCTGGGCATCCGCGTCGCGATAGGCCTCCAGGAGGGCCGCCACAAGCGATCTCAGGCGCTCGCCCGGAGAGAGGTCGGGTTGACCGGCAACCTCCACCACCTCGAGCAGCTCTTCCAGGTGAAAGCGGATGACGTCGAAGAGCAGCTCTTCCTTGTCCTTGTAGTAGTGATACAGGTTGGCCTTGGAGACTCCGCACGCCTCTGCGATCCTGCTCATCGAGGCACGGTCGTAGCCATGCTCGGCAAAAAGCTCGGCCGAGCGATCGAGGATCGCGCGGCGCTTGTCGTCGTAGTCTGTGGCGCGGGTCCGGGCCATGGGGCTGCTATTCTTTCGGTCTGCGGTCAATCACGCGCCTTGCCTTGCCAAGCGAGCGCTCGATGCCTTCCGGATCCAGGACATTGACCTGGGCGGTGATGCCAATAGTCTCCTTGATGGCCTGACTCAAGCGCTCTGCTGCGGCTTTCCGGGTTTCCGGATAGTCGGCCTCGGGCCTGATCTCGGCCTTGATCTCCATCTGATCCATCCGCCCCTCGCGGGTCAGGACGATCTGGTAATGGCCGGAGAGCGACGGAATGGTCAGAAGCTTCTCCTCGATCTGGCTGGGGAAAACGTTCACGCCCCGGATGATCATCATGTCGTCCGTGCGGCCTGTGACCTTCTCCATGCGTCGCATGGTCCGCGCGGTTCCGGGCATGAGGCGCGTGAGGTCGCGGGTGCGGTAGCGGATGACCGGCATCGCCTCCTTGGTGAGCGAGGTGAAGACGAGCTCGCCTTCCTGTCCATCGGGCAGAACCTCACCTGTGTGCGGATCGATCACCTCGGGATAGAAATGGTCTTCCCAGATGTGCAGTCCGTCCTTGGTCTCGATGCATTCGCAGGCGACGCCCGGCCCCATGACCTCGGAGAGACCGTAGATATCCACCGCATGGATGTTGAATGCCTCCTCGATCTCCGCCCGCATGGCGTTCGTCCAGGGCTCCGCTCCGAAGATGCCGATCTTCAGGGAGGACTTGCGGGGATCGAGTCCCTGTTTGCGGAACTCGTCGAGGATCGCCAGCATGTAGGACGGGGTGACCATGATCACGTCCGGCTGGAAGTCGTTGATGAGCTGAACCTGTCTCTCGGTCATGCCGCCCGACATGGGGATCACCATGCAGCCGAGGCGCTCGGCTCCGTAATGCGCTCCCAAGCCGCCGGTGAAGAGCCCGTAGCCATAGGCCACATGCACCTTCATGCCCGGACGCGCGCCGCTCGCCCGGATCGATCGGGCCACCACGTCGGCCCAGGTATCGATATCGCGCTTGGTGTAGCCGACGACGGTGGGCTTTCCCGTGGTGCCGGACGAGCCGTGCACGCGGGCGACCTGATCTTGAGGGACGGCGAACATGCCGAAGGGATAGTTGTCCCGCAGGTCGGCTTTGGTGGTGAAGGGAAATCTTGCGAGATCACTCAGATCCCTGAAGTCATCCGGGTGGACGCCCGCTGCATCGAACTTGGCTTTGTAGTGCGGCACGTTTTCATAGGCGTGGCGCAGGGACCAGGCGAGGCGCTCGCGCTGCAGGGCGGCAAGCTCATCCCGAGTGGCCAGTTCGACGCGATCCAGATGGGCCGGCTGAGGTTTGAGTTCGGAAAGCTTGCGAAGCGGGATCTGGTCCAAGGAAACCTCCCATCCTGTCATTCTTGTTGGGCGCCGCTTTCGGGAGCGGATGAGAGCAGCGTGCCGGCAATGGTCCGCGAGTGCCCTCGGAACTCGGCGACGACGTCACCCCGGCCATCGCGTACGGTGACGTCGTAGATGCCGGAGCGGCCTGAGCGGTTGCGCTCGACCGCGTGGGCCGTCAGCGTATCGCCCCTGCGTCCCGGCCGCAGGAACGTCACGGCACAATGCTGAGCGACTGTGCGCTGGTTGTAGGTGTTGCATGCGAAAGCAAAAGCCGAGTCGGCCAGCGTGAAGATGAAACCGCCGTGGCAGATGCCATGGCCGTTGGTCATCTCGAGCCGGATCGTCATGGAAAGGACGGCCTCCCCGGGTGAGACGCGTTCGACCACCATGCCGAGGCCCTGGCTCGCCTGATCCTCGGCCCACATGGCCTGGGCGCAAGCCTGCGCGATGTCGTGCGCGGCGATTGCGGAGGAGGGCGCGTCCATCAGGCTCTCCCGGTGAACTTCGGTTGCCGCTTCTCGAAGAAGGCCGTCACGCCCTCCATGTAGTCCGGCATGCGGCCCGCCTGGCCCTGCAGATCGCGTTCAAGGTCGAGCTGCCGGTCGAGATCGTTCGTTTCCGAGGCGTCGAGCGCCTGCTTGATCAGCGCCAGTCCTGCCGTGGGCTGCATTGCGAAGTGAGCGGCAAGGCGATTGGCCTCATTCATCAGGCTTGCGTCATCGACAGCCTTCCAGATCATGCCCCAGGCCTCTGCCTGCTCCGCCGTAACAGGCTCCGCCAGGAGCGCGAGGGCCCGGGCGCGGGCCGGGCCGACGAGGCGCGGCAGGAACCAGGTACCGCCGGAATCGGGAACGAGGCCGAGCTTCGCGAAGGCCTGGATGAACTTGGCCGAGCGCGCCCCTAGAACGATGTCGCAGGCCAGCGCGATGTTGGCGCCGGCACCAGCTGCCACGCCGTTGACGGCGCAGATGACCGGCATCTGCAGGGCGCGGAGCTTGCGGACGAGAGGATTGTAGAGACGCTCCAGGGTGGAGGAGAGATCCGGCACCTGTCCGGGGCTGAAGACGCGATCCGAGAGATCCTGGCCCGCACAGAACCCGCGGCCGGCGCCGGTCAATATGATCGCCCTGCATCCATCGTCAGCCTCGGCTTCGAGGAGCGCGGACAGCAGTTCCGCATGCATGGCTTCGTTGAAGGAGTTCAGGCGATCGGGTCGGTTGAGGGTAATCACGCGGTATCCCTCCCGCCGCTCCGTAAGGATGAGATCAGTCTCCACCATGGCCCTCCCGAACTATCGCTGATGGCAAGCGGCCTCTCTGCGTCTTGTGTAGTATTGACCAACCGTTCGGTCAATTATATTGATTGAAGAAACAGCGTCAATGAGCCAACACTCGGCCCTTGAGGGAGCAGAACGGGATGGCATGTTTCGACGACGAACAGGATGCGTTCGCCACGCGCTGCAGCTTGAATGCCGATGTTCATGCACGCTCAGCAATTCGCTGCTGCCAGCGAAATCCACGCACTTCATTTTCGCGATGATCCGCAGGCTCGTGGCAACCTCAATCCTTGCACAACTATAAGAAAAGACACCAACAAAGAACCAGGAGGAAACATATGAAATCGACAACAACGCTTAAGACCCTGTTAGTCGCCAGTGTCATGGGCTTCGGACTGTCTCAAGGCGTCTTGGCACAGGATACCGTCAAGATCGGCTCGGTTCTGTCGGTGACTGGCCCGTCCTCATTCCTTGGCGAGCCTGAGGACAAGACGCTCAGGATCTATGTCGACAAGATCAATGCGGCCGGCGGCGTCGCCGGCAAGAAGATCGAGCTGGTGATCTATGACGACGGCGGCGATGCCAACAAGGCACGCACCTTCGCGACACGCCTCATCGAGGATGACGAAGTGATCGCCATGGTCGGCGGCACGACGACCGGCAGCACCATGGCGATGATTCCGGCTTTCGAGGACGCCAAGGTTCCATTCATTTCGCTCGCAGGCGCCATCGAGGTGGTCGACCCTGTGCGCAAGTTCGTCTTCAAAACTCCGCACACCGACAAGATGGCTTGCGAAAAGATCTTTGAGGATCTCAAAAAACGCAACCTCACGAAGATCGGTCTGATTTCGGGGACCGACGGTTTCGGGGCCTCCATGCGGGCGCAATGCGTGAAGGTTGCGCCCACTTACGGCATGCAGATCGTCGCCGATGAAAATTACGGCCCACGTGACAGCGACATGACCGCTCAGCTCACCAAGATCAAGAATACGGCTGGCGTGCAGGCCGTGGTGAATCCAGGCTTCGGCCAGGGTCCCGCCATCGTGACCCGCAACTATGCCCAGCTCGGCATGAGCAGCATACCGTTCTACCAGAGCCATGGCGTCGCCTCCAAGAGCTTCATCGATCTCGCGGGCGCTGCAGCGGAGGGCGTGCGCCTTCCGGCTGCAGCCCTGCTCGTCGGCGACAAGCTGCCGGAGAGCGACCCGCAGAAGAAGGTGGTGACGGAGTACAAGCAGGCCTACGAGAGCGCCACGAAGCAGCCCGTCTCGACCTTCGGCGGGCATGCCTATGACGGGCTTTTCATCCTGGTCGAGGCCATGAAGCGCGCCAACTCCACGGATTCCGGTAAGATCCGTGACGAGATCGAGAAAACAAAGGGCTTCGTCGGAACGGGCGGCATCGTGAACATGTCGGCCACAGACCATCTTGGCCTTGATCTCTCGGCTTTCCGCATGCTCGAGATCAAGGGTGGCGACTGGAACCTGGTGGCATCAGGCAGCTGATCCGCGCCCGTAGGGACCGAACGGGAGGCGGATCATCGGCCTCCCGTTCGTCAATCTGACGAACGCGGGACAGCATCATGGCCGAGTTCCTTCAGTTTCTCATTTCCGGTCTGACGGTGGGCGCGGTCTATGCGCTCGTCGCGCTGGGCTTCACGCTGATCTACAATGCATCCGGCGTGGTGAACTTCGCCCAGGGTGAGTTCGTCATGCTGGGCGGGATGGTGACGGTGTTCGCATCGGCCGCCGGCGTGCCGCTGCCGCTGGCTGCTGTCATTGCCGTGATGGTTGCTGTGGGGATCGGACTTCTCCTCCATCGCCTCGCCATCGAGCCTGCCCGCGGCGCATCGGCCGTGACCCTCATCATCATCACGATCGGCGCATCGATCCTGCTCCGTGGCATTGCCGCGATCGTCTTCGATAAGCAGTTCCACAAGCTTCCCGGCTTCACGGGCGAGACGCCCATCGATATTCTCGGCGCGGCCGTCCAGCCGCAGAGCTTCTGGGTTCTCGGCGGAACCGCAATCGTTGTGGTGACCCTTTACGTTTTTCTCGAGCACACCCTTCTCGGCAAGGCCGTTCTGGCGACTGCTGCGAACCGGTTGGCAGCACGGCTGGTCGGCATCAACACGACCACCATCATGGCCCTGGCCTTTGGAGGTTCCGCCGCCATCGGAGCGATCGCCGGTATTCTCGTAACGCCGATCACCCTGACGAACTACGATGTCGGGACGCTGCTGGCCCTGAAGGGCTTTGCCGCTGCCATGCTGGGGGGCATGGGCAATCCACTCGGTGCTGTCGTCGGCGGACTTCTGCTTGGCCTGCTGGAGGCCTTTGGGGCAGGTTACTTAAGTTCCACCTATAAGGACGCCTTCGCTTTTCTGGTCATCCTTATCGTCCTGTTCGCAGCCCCGCAGGGGTTATTCGGACGCCGAGCCGTCGAGAGGGTGTGAGGATGGGTGCACTTCTGAACCAGCGCTTTGTGACACTCGCCGTGCTGGCGGTCTTCATCGCAGTGCTCCCGCTCGTCTTTCCTTCAAGCTATTACTTCCGCGTGGCGTCGCTCGTGTGGGTGTCCGCGCTGGCCGCCATCGGCCTCAATATCCTCATGGGGCAGGCGGGGCAGGTCAGTCTCGGTCACGCGGCGTTCTTCGGGATCGGAGCCTATTCGGTCGCCATCGGCCCGGCCCATCTCGGCATCCCGCCCTGGGCGGCGCTCCTCATTGGCGCCGTTCTCTCCGCTGTGCTCGCCTATCTGGTCGGTCGCCCGATCCTGCGGCTGAAGGGGCATTATCTGGCGATTGCAACTCTTGGCCTTGGCGTGCTCATCGCGCTTGTGATCTCGACAGAAAGCCGCTGGACCGGTGGACCGGACGGCATGCCGGTCGAGCGGCTGACGCTGTTCGGCTGGCGCATCAGCGGATCGTATACATGGTACTGGGTGACGGGTGCCCTTCTGCTCGTCGGAACCTGGATCGCGCTCAACCTTGACGAGACCCCGACGGGACGGGCTTTCCGTGCGCTGCATGACAGCGAAGTGGCTGCGCAGGTGGTGGGTGTCGACGTTGCCCGTTTCAAGCTGCAGGCCTTCGTGATCGCCGCCGTTTATGCCTCGATCGCAGGTTCGGCGCTGGCCTTCATGAACGGCTTCATCAACCCGGATCAGGCAGGATTCCTGCACTCCGTTGAACTCGTCACCATCGTGGTCCTTGGAGGGCTGGGATCCGTCGTTGGCAGCATCGTCGGCGCGGCGGTGCTGGTCACGCTGCCGCAGGCGCTGACGATCTTCCATGAGTACGAGCATCTTCTGCTCGGGCTCATCATCATCGTATCCATGATTTTCATGCGCAACGGCATCGTGCCGAGCCTCTCTGGCCTGTTCCTTCGGAGGGCACGGTCATGATGATCCTCAAGGCAACGGATATCGGCATCTCCTTCGGCGGCGTGAAGGCCGTCGACGGAGTGAGCTTTTCGGTGAGCCCCGGCCAAATCCTCTCGATCATCGGGCCGAACGGCGCCGGCAAGACAACGCTCTTCAACATCGTGTCCGGCATCTATGCGGCGAGCCGCGGCACGATCCACTTGGCCGAGGAGGACGTAACCGGTCTTCCGCCCCACAAGCTGGCGGCTCGGGGGCTATCCCGCACGTTCCAGAACCTGCAAATCTTCCAGCGCTTGACCGCCTGCGAGAACGTGATGGTCGGGCGACACCTCAGGGAGAAATGCAGTCTCCTGCCGGCGCTGTTCAGAGCTCCGTCCGTGACTCGCCAGAACCGGGAGACACGGGCCGCGGCCCTCGATCTTCTCGCCTATGTGGGCTTGAAGGATGTTGCGAACGTGCCGGCCGGCTCGCTCCCCTACGGCGCCTGCAAGCGCCTTGAGATCGCGCGGGCCCTCGCCGCCGAGCCGCGCGTGCTGCTCCTCGATGAGCCAGCGGCCGGCTGCAATGCGGTCGAGACCGAGGAGATCGATCACCTGATCCGGCAGGTTGCCGACAGGGGTGTGGCTGTCGTGCTCGTGGAGCATGACATGAAGCTCGTCATGAAGATCTCCGACAGGATCCTGGTTCTGGAGCGAGGCAGGCCACTGGCCGAAGGAACGCCGCGGGAGGTGCGCGATGATCCCAGGGTCCTTGAGGCTTATCTGGGACAGCACGGCGCCCGGGAGGCTGCCCGTGCTTGAAGTGGAGAACCTGCGCAGCGCTTACGGCCGGATCGAAGTCCTGAAGGGTGTCAGCCTCGAGGTGCGCACCGGAGAGGTCGTGGCGCTCATCGGGGCAAATGGGGCAGGAAAGACGACGCTTCTGCGCGCTCTTTCCGGCGTTCAGCCCATGACCGGCGGTGAGATCCGATTCAAAGGGCAGCGGATCGACCGCCTGCCATCTCACCAGCGGGTGGAACTCGGCATTACCCAGTCACCCGAGGGCCGACAGGTGTTCGGGCCTCTCACCGTCGAGGACAACCTGAGACTCGGGGCCTACAGGCGGCGTGACATAGAGATCGAGCAGGATAGAGACCGGGTTTATGCGATGTTCCCGATCCTGGCCGAGAAGCGTCATCTCCTGGCCGGCGGCTTGTCGGGCGGTCAGCAGCAGATGCTGGCGATCGGCCGAGCGCTGATGGGGCGCCCCAAGCTCCTGCTGCTCGATGAACCTTCCCTTGGATTGTCGCCGCTCCTGGTTGACCAGATTCTGGATGCCATCGTGTCCCTGAGAAAGGATGGGATCACGGTGCTTCTCGTGGAGCAGAACGCCAGCGCGGCTTTAGGCATCGCGGATCGCGGTTATGTGCTTGAAACCGGCAAGGTCGCCTATACCGGAACAGGTTCTTCCCTGCTCGCCGATCCTCAAGTGAAGGCGGCCTATCTCGGCATCGAGTAATCCGCCGACATGATCACCCTGATGTGGCGTCCACCGCTTCCATGCTCTGCTTCGCGAGGGCGATGGCTTCCAGGAGCACCGCGTGCTCACCGATATGGTTGGCAAGGATCAGCACGAGGCGGCTGTTGAGCGCCGCACTGTCCTCCTCCGACAAGCCACGATGCGCCTTGATCAGCGCGCGGTAGGTGCGATCCGGGTCTGTCAATCGGTTCTCAGTCACGAGCGCGCTCATGCATGGCCTCCCTCGGATCCGCGCAGGCGTCGCGAGGCGCTTTCGATCTGAGTGGCCGTTCCCCGGCGCCAGCGAGCTGCAAGGTGCTGGTCGGGCCGCACGAGATAGGTGCTTCCAGGGCTCGCGTCGAAACGGTGTGCGAAGATCCCTTGCTCGTCGATGAGATCCTCCCCGAGAACGAGAACGCGATAGCCTTTTGGTGGCTGAACTCCGTTCGCGACATGCAGGATTGTCTCCTCGCCGCCAAGCGCTTCCAGCAGCCAGATTGGCTGTCCGCTGCGGTCGCGCATGGGAGCGTCGGGAATAGGCGCTCCGAGACGCGCGGAGCCGGACCATGGGTCTACATCTGGCGTCGATAATGGGGTATCGTAGGTGGATGGCATCGACAGTCTTCCTGAATTCACCATCCGCTTGGCAAAGGAGGCATGCCGGGCGAGGGACAGGGCAGCATTGCGAAAGCGAAGCTCCTGCGCCGAGCGTGGTGCGATGAAGTCGGTCGAGCGGGTCGAGTGTCCGATATTCTCATCCGCAGCAGCGGACCGTTCGAGATCATACGACCCGATCAGGCTCTCGGGCGCCTCTCCATTGAGGATGTAAGCAAGCTTCCACGCCAGATTGTCTGCATCCTGAATGCCGGAGTTTGCGCCTCGTGCGCCAAAGGGCGAGACTTGGTGGGCTGCGTCTCCGACGAAAACCACGCGGCCATGCACGAAGCGCTCCAGCCGGCGGCACTGGAAGGTGTAGACCGAGACCCATTCCAGTGAGAAATCGCCGTGGCCCAGCATCTGCCGGAGCCGCGGGATCACACGCTCGGGTGCCTGTTCGGCTTTCACGTCCGCATCGCGCCCAAGCTGCAGGTCGATGCGCCAGACGTCGTCCGGCTGTTTGTGCAGAAGAGCGGAGTAACCCTCATGGAAGGGCGGGTCAAACCAGAACCAGCGCTCGGGCGGAAAATCGCCCTTCATCTTCACGTCGGCGATGAGAAAGCGATCCTCGAAGACTTCGCCCTGAAACGCGAGCCCCAGCAATCCACGTAAGGCGGAGCGCGCGCCGTCGGCGGCCACAACCCACTCGGCGTCGAGATCGTAGGGGCCTTCAGGCGTCTCGACTGTGAGCGTGGCGCCACCGTTGCGGCGCTTCAGCCCAACCACCTTGTTGCGCCAGCGGAGCCCGAGATTCGGGAGCGCAGCAGCGCGCTCCACGAGCGCGCGTTCCAAGTAGTATTGCTGGAGGTTGATGAAAGCCGGCATCTTGTGCCCATCCTCGGGCAGAAGATCGAAGGCATAGAGAAGTTCGTCGCTCTGGAAGACCTTGCCGATCTTCCAGGTTACTCCTTTCTCGAGACAAGGATCTGCAACGCCAAGACGATCCAGGATCTCGAGAGTGCGCTTGGCATAGCAGATGCCTCGCGAGCCCTCGCCGATCCTGTCCGCATCGTCGAGAAGCACCACGGGGATGCCACGCTGCGCGAGGTCGATGGCCGTGCAGAGGCCGACGGGTCCGGCACCCACGATCACCACCGGATGCCGTGCAGGGGAGGGGCGGTCCTGATCAGGGCAGCGGCGGTAGCCATATTGATAGAGGATCCTGCGGGTGTTCGTGGCGCTTCCCATGTCTCCACCTCACATCGAGCGTCAGCTCTGAAGAGCCGCCCACATCTCGCGATCCCGCTCGGCGGTCCAGATCACGGGATGGTCGATGCCTGAGGCTTCGTCAAAAGCACGCGAGACGTTGAAGGGGAGGCAGTGCTCATAGATGGCGAAGTTCCCGAACTTCGGGTCCATGACCTCGCGGGTGGCTGCAAAGGTCTCCTTCAGCGAGCGTCCACACGCCGCCGACAGTTCAGCTGCGCCGTAGAGAGTGGTGACGAAGTCGCGAGTCATGGCCGCTGCCTCGCGCACCTGCTGGCTGCCCCGCAGGGCATCGCCACGTCCGGGCGCAATGGCCTGCGGCTGGAAGTCCAAGATGGCGTCGAGCGTCAGCGGCCATTCACGCAAATAAGCATCGCCGCAATAGCAGGCCGAGTGATACTCCACGAGGTCGCCGGTGAACATCACCTCCGCATCCGGCACCCAGGCCACGATGTCGCCTGCCGTGTGGCCGGCACCGAGATGGAACAGCTTCACCTCACGCCTGCCGAGAAAAACCGACATGCCGCTCTCGAAGGTGAGGGTGGGCCAGGTGAGGCCCTCCGGAATGCTGCTCTCGCCCTTGAACAGGCGCGGGAAGCGGCCGATCTCCGAGGCCTTGTCCTGCTCGCCGCGCTCGACGATCAGATCATAGGTGGCGTTCGAGGCGATGATGCCTTGCGCGTTGTAGGCGGAGGCGCCGAGCACGCGTACGGCGTGATAGTGGGAGAGCACCACGTATTTGATCGGCTTGTCGGTCACGGCCCGCACACGGGCGATCACGTCCTCGGCCATCATCGGAGTAGCCTGCGCGTCAATGACCATGCAGCCGTCATCGCCGACGATGATGCCGGAATTGGGGTCGCCCTGCGCTGTATAGGCATAGAGATCCGGCCCGATTTCAGTGAAGGATACTGTCTTGTCGGACAGGTCTCCCGTCGAGGCGAAAGCCTTCTCGCTCATGTGCATCTCCCGCTTGCCACAGTCCTTCTTCCGTCGCGAGCGAGACGGTCAAATGACTAAAGGCGCTGTTTGGGAGCAGGTTAAACCCGATCCTGAGACCGTCAAGTTCACAGGTTTCAGGACAAGAGGAATCATTAGCGTAGATTGAAGCGCAGCGGTACAGAGACGGTGAATTGCTGCTGGGGGAGAGCTGCCGGTGCCGGAGGAAGTAAAGACCCCGGACTTGCCGCCGCGCGCGCAGCTTGGTCGAGAGCCGGGTGTCCGGCGCTTTGCACCACGCTGGAGCTGACGATACGTCCTGATCGATCCATGGTGAAGCGCAGAGTCGCAACGCCACCGACACCTTGGCTGCGTGCCACATCCGGATAGCGCAGACGGTTACGCAAAGCTGCAGCGAGACTTGCCACATAGCGGTTGAGCACGCTCGGATCAGCCGATGCCGCGGCTCCTCTCGTGTTCTCACGCGAGCCCGAAGCCTGTCCTGCGTGCGCTTCGGATGGCGTCTGCGGCTGCTGGATGGAGATCCGGTGTGGAGGAGACTTCCGCTCCACGGGTTTAGGTGGTGGCGACTTCTTCTCGGGCTTCGGCTTGGGTTTGGAGGGTGGCGGTTCCTCAAGAGGTTTTGCGATCACCGTCTCAGGTGAGGGGAGAGCCACGACAGGCTCCGTTGCCATCTCCGCTTCGACAGGAGGTACTTCCGTGGTTTCTTGCGGTTCAGGGCGTTCGGCTGCCTCCTCAGGCTGCTCTGCCGTCACGTCTTCCGGCGGAAGGGGCTCAACGGTCTCCGGTTCCAGCGGCACTGGTTCCAGTTCAATCGGGGGGGCTGCCATCGCGAACATCTCCGCAGGCACGACGGACACCGTTTCCTCCATGGCGGGAGCGAGATCAATGGTGATCTCCTGCTCGCCAGGGGCGCTATCCGTCTTGCTGGATCGCCAGAGCGTCAGGGTTCCCAGGACGGCTCCATGCAGGGCCAGCGCCGTAAGGAAGGCAATTCCAAGCCGGCCCGGCTCCTGCGTCGAACGTATGGTTTGAGAGGACATTTTGCTTGGTTCAGATCTTACCGGACCGGCGTCTCGCTCGGAGCCTGAGCGATGAGGGAGACCTTGCTGAAGCCGGCCTCACTGAGCTGTCCCATGATCTCAACAATGCGGCCGTAAGGAACGGCTCTGTCGCCGCGAACCAGCACGACCTGGGACGGGTCAGCGCTCGCAAGCGCCTTGAGCCGAGGCATCATGACGTCGGGAGCCAGCGCCTCTTTGTCGAGGAAGGGCTGGCCCTGCGCATCAATGCTGATCACGACGGGCTGCTTTGGCTGCGACACCTTTGCTGCCGCCGTCTTCGGCAGATTCACAGGCACGCCAACCGTCATGAGGGGTGCTGCCACCATGAAGATGATGAGCAGCACGAGCATCACGTCGACGAGCGGCGTGACATTGATCTCGGACAGGAGAGCAACACCAAATTCGTCGTCCGGTTCACCCGAGCGGAGCGGCCCCATTCCCATTATCCAGCGGCCTCAGAGCGCAGATGAGGCTTGTGATCGACCGCTAACCGGTCGCCGAGCATCGTGATGCCTGCTGTAAAGGATTGCTGCAGGCGCCCGAGATCGATCGTGAGCTTGTTGTAGGCGATCACGGCGGGAATGGCGGTGACGAGGCCGATAGCTGTTGCAAACAGAGCTTCGGCAATACCGGGAGCAACAACCGA
Organism: Microvirga sp. jy35; assembly: GCF_056148915.1. Lineage (NCBI taxonomy): Bacteria > Pseudomonadati > Pseudomonadota > Alphaproteobacteria > Hyphomicrobiales > Methylobacteriaceae > Microvirga > Microvirga sp. jy35. Next base: position 270,284 of record NZ_JBWBEW010000002.1, read on the forward strand.
GAGGCTGGTGTCCTGGCTTGCAGCGATGGCGGAGAACGAGTTCATGATGCCCCAGACCGTGCCTAACAACCCAATGAAGGGGGCTGCCGAGCCTGTGGTGGCCAGGAACGGCAGCCCCACTTGGAGCTGACGCAGGTCGGAAGATAGTGCTGCGCGCATGGCCCGCTCGATCCGCTCCCGACGTTCTGCTCGGCTCTCGGATGGATCCCGATCTCGCCACGCATCTTGACCGGCAGTGATGATCCGCCCCGTGGTTCCGGAAAATTGCGGACGCAGTCTTTCACCTGAGCGGGCAAACATCTCGAAGGTAAGCGCCTGACGGCGGATTCTCCTGAAACGCAGAAGCTTCTCGACCACGATCGTCCAGCACCCAAGCGATGCCATTGCGAGCAGGATCATGACGCCTTTGACGATCGGGTCAGCCTGCAAGAACAGTGAGAGGAAAGACAGATCGTGCGCAGATGTGGGGATAATGCCATCCATCGAAATGATCTCACTTAGCGAATGAAATTGCATCGATCTTGGAAACCGTTTCAATTGCGGAAAGACACTCCTCCCGAGAACTCCCCGCTACCTCGCACGCCAGAACATCATTGAGGAGAACGCGTCCGAACCGGGAGCAGCTCAAGCCTGGAAAGTCGAAGAGCTTGATGAGCGTCTTGCGGCTAGGCACTGGACCGATCTCGACGGCCAGCCTCTTGGCTGCAACGCCCTCGGGATCGAGTGCAAAAAGATCGAGTTTCAGCGAGCGCCAGCTGTCGCCCCTCTGGTTGTCGATCGGGAAATAGGTCCGGCAGTTCTCGCCTGCCACCTCAATCTTGTTCAATTCGATACGCAAAGGAGAGGGTACAGCACGGTCTTGAGCCAGAGCCGAACCGCTGAAGGGGAGCAGCAGAGCGAGGCATGCCCATATGCTGCCTGTTGAGTACCCAGGCTCATTCCACGTGCTTGTCCTCATGAACCCTTCCTCCTCGGTCGTGCAGGTGACGGCGCGGCATGCGCAGCCACACAGGGGCAAGAGAAGACGTGTTTTCTCTCAATCCCAAGGCCGACATGTGTCCAACGCCAGGGAAACTTCCCGTGAGAAGTTCAGATGAGATATCTTGAAGAAATCAGATAGATCAAGGGGTTAGCTAAAATTCAGAGCTGTTCTAAAACAAGCGCTACAGCTTTGAGAATGAGAGCGATTTCGCTTCTTTACAAAATTTTCAAAGTATATTTCTTGCCATTGTTGACTGCACAAGGTGTGCCGGATGGCTATCAACCAAGTTCAATGCGCATTGGCCGGGTTTCACAAAAATACCGCTTTGGACAAGGACAACGGAGCGGCACGTACTTTGCTCCAAGGAGGTTCAGCGTGGGTTTCAAAGGTCACGACAAGCCTTATCCAGCTTGGTATCCATATGCCTTTGTCGGCGGCATCGCGGCCCTTGCAACGGCGCTCTACGTAGTGAGCTGATGCAGGCTAGGCGGCTCAAGGCAGGTGCTGCGCTCGTAGCCGACGAGATTATCCGATATCCGATGATGAGTTTAAGGGTTTCATCATTCCCTTGACACTGCATCCCAAAGCGAAGCGAGGCAGTACATCCGTGCCTCGTTCACTTTTGGGAGAGTGTTGATCCTTCTGCTGGATCAGCCCGAGCATGTTTGCAGGAACATGGTTAACACATCGTTAAAAGATGCTTACTTATGGGAAGAACCGTCAACTGGTTATCCGGAGAGTCCAGACCTCGTAGCGACCGAAGAAGGGCTGACAACTGAGGTTGCCTGAAACCTACTCCCTTCGCTCCTGGTCACATCACGGCACCAACTTGCCATGGAACGAACTCGAGGTCGCCATAGCCTAGTTCTTCCGATTTTGTCGGCACTCCGGAGGCCACCTTCAGCAGGGTCTCGAAGATCTCCTGCCCCTTCGCCTCCAAGGAGATGCCGTCGAGGATATCGCCGCAATTGATGTCCATATCGTCGATCATCCGGCGGTAGATGTCCGAGTTGGTGGCAAGCTTGAGAGACGGTGCAGGCTTGCAGCCGAAAGCGGATCCGCGCCCTGTCGTAAAGGCGATCAAGTTGGCGCCACCGGCCACTTGACCCGTCGCTGCAACAGGGTCATAGCCGGGCGTGTCCATATAGACGAAGCCGTGATCCTTCACCTGCTCGGCATATTCGTACACGGCCTGAAGCGTGGAGCGCCCGCCCTTGGCTGTGGCACCCAGAGACTTCTCGAGAATCGTCGTAAGACCGCCCGCTTTGTTGCCCGGTGACGGGTTGTTGTTCATCTCGCCGCCATTGCGCTCCGTATAGGCTTCCCACCACCTGATCCGTGAGACAAGCTTCTCGCCGACGTCACGGGTCGCGGCGCGGCGGGTGAGCAGATGCTCTGCACCGTAGATCTCCGGCGTCTCGGACAGAATGGACGTCCCGCCGTGCCGCACGAGCAGGTCGGAGGCGACGCCCAGCGCCGGATTGGCCGTAAGGCCGGAATATCCATCGGAGCCACCGCACTGCAGAGCAAGGACGAGCTCCGAGGCTGGACGTGTTTCCCGCTGCGCCATCGCAACCACCGGAAGCATGGCTTTCACCGCATCAACGATGGCCTGCACGGTCAGCCGTGTTCCACCGGTTTCCTGTATCGTCAGGGTTCGGAACGTGTCCGTTTCCGTGAGGCCATACTCCTTCTTCATGCGCCCGATTTGAAACACCTCGCAGCCCAGGCCGACCATGATCACGCCTGCAAAATTGGGATGGCTGGCATAGCCCCACTGGGTCCGACGCAGGATCTCGAATCCCTCGCCATAGGCTGCATGGCCGCAGCCTGTGCCGTGAACGATGGCCACGATGCCGTCGATCCCGGGATAATCGCGAAGAATGCCCGAACGCTCCACCTCGGCTGCGGCAAACCGCGCAACGGATGCTGAGCAGTTCACGGATGTGAGAATGCCGATGTAGTTGCGGGTCCCGGTCTTGCCCGAGGCACGCCGGTATCCCTGGAAGGTGGCCTGCAGCTCCGGCGGAAGCAGGTCGTCGTCCTTTGCGTCAGCGCAGAACGCATAATCCCGCTCGAAATCGTGCATGCCCACATTGTGCTCGTGCACCCATTCGCCCGGCGCGATATGGTTCTTGGCAAAGCCGATGATCTGGCCGAACTTCCGGATCGGCTCTCCCTCTCGGATCGGATCGACTGCCATCTTGTGGCCGCGCAGGATGCGCTCGCGAGCTGTCAGCCCGGCAGCGTCGGCCCCCTGGTTCACGAGATCGATGGCGATGACCACGTTGTCATCGGGCGAAAGGCGGATCGTGCGTGGAGTGTTCATGACAATCGCTTTTTGAAATCAAAGGTAGCCGTTTTCCTTGAGGAACTGCGGCAGCCAAAGGACGGTTTCAGGGACAAAGGTGATGAGAAGAAGAACGAGAAGCAAGGGCACAAGCCAGGGGGCACAGGCCTTCATACATTCCTCGAAGGTTATGTTCGCCACGCGGGTGAGCACGTAGAGGACCATGCCGACAGGAGGCGTCAACAAGCCAATCATCAGGTTGAGAACCATGATGAGGCCGAAATGAACCGGGTCGATGCCGAGCTTTATGGCAACCGGCAGCAGCACGGGTGTCAGGATTGTGATGGCTGCAATCGTTTCCATGAAGCAGCCGACGATCAGCAGGAAGACGTTCACCAGGATCAGGAAGGTGATCGGATCGGCCGCATAGGTGATGATCCATTCACCGAGAGCGTCGGTGGTGCGGGTTGTGGTCAGCACCCAGCCGAAGATCGAAGCTCCTGCCACGATGAGAAGAACCACAGCCGTCGTCTCGACTGTGTCCATGGTGACACGGATGAACTGGCGCAGACTCAGCACAGAATAGCGCGGCCGCTTTCCGCGTGCAGCAAGCAGCATGTTGAAGCTGCCATGGATCACGGTCGACAGCAGCAGCGCATAGGCGCAGGCGAAGACGGCCGCTTCCGTGGGCGTGAACAGGCCGAAGCTCATGCCGCCGATGATGATGGCGGGGGTGAGAAGAGGCAGAAAGGCATTGACAAAGGATCGCCCAAGGCGGCCGAACTCGAACTTTGCATCGCGCCCGATCCCATAATAATGGGCATAGAGAGCTACAGTGGCCGACATGAAGAGCGCCATGATCAGGCCAGGAACGATGCCTGCGACGAAGAGTGCATTAATCGAGGCGTTGGCAACCACACCGTAGATGACCAGCGGCAGAGACGGCGGAATAATGGGTCCAATGGTCGATGAAGCAGCAGTGAGGCCCACGGCGAACTTCGTGTCGTAGCCATGATCGCGCATGGCCTTGATCTCGATCGTTCCAAGCCCGCCTGCGTCCGCTACGGCTGTTCCCGACATTCCAGCGAAGATGACGGAACCAGCGACGTTCACATGGCCAAGGCCGCCCTTCAGCCAGCCGACCGCTGCGACGGCAAAGTCGTAGATCTGCTTGGTAATGCCGGCAGAGTTCATCAGGTTTCCGGCCATGATGAAGAAGGGGACCGCAAGCAAGGGGAAGGAGTCGACGCCGTTCACCATCCGGTGAATCACGGTGATCACCGGTGTTGTGATCTCACCCGTCATGTTTCCGACGAAGAGGAACAGCAGTGAGGATCCTGCCAGGGCCACCGCGATCGGGACGCCGATGACGATCATGATCAGGAGGGCAACAAGCATCAGGGTAATGAGCATGGAGGTCTCCGCCCTCAGTCGATTGTCAGGCTGTGAGGGGCATCCGCCTCACGGCGGCGCAGGCGGCGCAGGAACCGTAAGGTCGCATGCACGGTCACGCCGGCCAGAGCTGCTGAAACCGCCCAGTACAGGTAGCTTTTCGGAATATCGATCGAGACCATGTAGCCCGGAGCGAGTGCGCCGAGCTGATAGGCATACCATGCCATGGCGCCGCAGAAGAGGGCGACGAGGCCGTCCACCGCAACAAGGGTCCAGTGCTTGGCTTCGCGGGGAAGGTAGACGAGAAGCGCCTCAACGGCAATATGCGAGCCCTTGCGCATGGCCGTGACCGACCCGACAAAGGTGATCAGGATGAGGAAATACCGGGCGATTTCCTCCGTCCACCCCAGGGAGTTGTTCAGAACGTAACGGGTGAAGAACTGTAGAAAAACGATCCCGAACAGGATCCAGAAGATCCCAAAGACCAACGTATCCGACCATCGTAGGTCGGATAGATCCACATGCGCCTCCTCCTCGCGCCATTGTTCGAAGAGTTCATCCATCTCCTGGTGGATGTCTCCCGAGGGAGCCGCATCGATCCTCTCTTCGGTTATGGCAGGCGCCTGGGTGTTCTGCATCGTGGGCCTTCGTTCCAGCTTTTCTCATTCAGAAGCGTGAGGCTCTCTCCACGCGGAAGAGAGCCTCGAGAGTCGTGCTAGTTGGTGGCTGCCTTGATTGTCTGGAGACGGTCGTAGACTGACTTGTCCCAAGTGGCATCAGAGCCCATGTGCATCTTGACCACAGCTTCACGGAACGGGGTCCGATCCACCGCCACCACGTTCTTGCCCTGTCCCTTGAACCAGTCGACAAGATCCTTTTCCATCTTGACGATGTCGTCGGTGCACTTGTCCGCTGCTTCCTGCAGGACTCCAGTCAGGGTTTTCTGTTCGTCCGCTGAGAGGCGCTTCATTGTGCCGCCGGAAACGATGCTCAGAAGTGCATCCGTAATGTGCCCCGTCAGCACAATGTTCTTCTGGACCTCATGGAACTTCTTGGCCTGGATGGTGACCAGCGGGTTCTCCTGCGCGTCGACCACTCCTTGCGAGAGCGCCAGATAGACTTCCGCAAATGCGATCGGTGTCGGGTTGGCGCCAACGGCTCTCGGGAACATGGTGTAGAGCGGCGCATCGGGCACGCGGATCTTTACCCCCTTCATGTCCTCGGGCTTGGTGATGTCCTTGTTCGCTGTCACGTGCCGCTCGCCGTAATAGGTCAGGCTCACGACCCGGTGGCCGGTCTTCTTCTCGTATCCCTGGCCGAGCTCCTTGAAGAGATCGGATTTCCGGAAGGCGTTCCAATGACCGAAGTCGCGGAACATGTAGGGAGCTCCACCGATGGCGACCGGCCCATGGGCGCGGCCGGCGAAGAGCTGGCCGGTATAGATGATGTCGACCGTACCGAGGGATAGGCCTTCGTTGATGTCGCTCTCCTTGCCGAGCGACGAGGCTGGGAAGACCTCAATGGTGTACTTGCCGTTGGTCCGCTTCTTGAGCTCCTCACCGGCCCAGAGCGCCCATTTATGATAGGGCTCGGACGTCTCATAGACGTGAGCCCATTTGAGCTTGGTCTGGGCGCTTGCGGGCAAAGCGGGGAAGGTAAGGGTAGCAGCGGCGATGAGGCCAAAGGCTAGGCGGCGGGTCAAAGATGGCATAGGCGTTCCTCCGAAAGAGCCCGGCTCTGCGACCGGTTCGTGATGGCCGGCGAGCGGTGCGCTCGCCAGAGTCACCCGACAAGCTTGTGGCTTTCGCCCATCGGTTGAACTAACATGTTAGGCATATGGACGCGTTCGACAAGAGAAAAAGCTACGATTTCCTGACTCCCTTTGAACGGGGGCCGCGGGGGAACACGACAGAGCAGGTCGAGCGCTCGCTTCGCTCAGCCATCGTTGATCTCGATTTCGAGCCGGGCGAGTTCATCGACAAGGGAGCCGTCTGCGCTGCCTTGGGTGTCTCCCGATTTCCTGTCTCGGAGGCCTTGTCGCGCCTCGCCACTGAGGGACTCGTTGAAATCCTGCCCCAGCGTGGCAGCCGTGCTGCACGTATTCGCCTTTCGGAAATCAGAGAATCGATGCTGATCCGCCAAGCTCTCGAATGCATCGTGGCGGAAAAGGCAGCTGAGCACCTGTCGGGGGGCCATGTGGCGGCCCTTCGTGAGAACCTTCAGGCCCAGCAGGAGGCCGTCGAGCGGGGGGATCGCCCCGGCTTCTATGCGCTGGATCTCGTGTTCCATACGATCCTGGTCGAAGGACTGGAACTGCCCCGGGTGGCTGCCGTGATCGATGCATCCCGTGCCAACATCGATCGGGTGCGCCGGCTCCTCTCGTCGCCTCGCCGCCACACCGTGACATTGGTCGAGCATCGCGAGATCTTTCAGGCGCTCGAAGCTCGTGACCCCCAGGCGGCGCACAGAGCCATGGCGGCTCATCTCCAGGCAGTCATGGAGGAACTGGGGCGCTTCTCGGCCGAGCATGCGGATGTCTTCGTGCATACCTAAAGGGAGACCGGAGGAGCCGTGATGAATTGGTTCGGCGGTGGCTCAGGAGGGTCAGGCCGAGCGATCTGGATGCTCTGCCCCTCGATCTCACGTCTACATCGTTGCGCCTATGGTCGGATGGTGTTTCTTTCCTAGTTCTCTCCGGAGGAGAACAACAGATCATGACGCCTGACGCACCCCTGTCCCTTCACGTACCTGAACCGGCCGTCCGTCCGGGGGGAGCCCCGGACTTCTCGAACGTTAAGATTCCCAGGGCAGGAGCCGTGCCCCGGCCGGAGATCGATGTCGAACCGGAATCCATCCGGGATCTCGCTTTCTCGATCATTCGTGTGCTCAACCGCAATGGAGAGGCTGTCGGCCCCTGGGCTGGCCTGCTGAGCGACGAGGAGTTGATCGAGGGCATGCGCCACATGATGACGCTGCGAACCTTCGACGCGAGGATGCTGATCGCCCAGCGCCAGGGCAAGACGTCCTTCTACATGCAGCATCTCGGGGAGGAGGCGATCAGCTGCGCCTTCCGCAGGGCGCTCTCGCCGGGCGACATGAATTTTCCGACCTATCGTCAGGCCGGCCTCCTGATTTCGGACGGCTACCCCATGGTCGACATGATGTGCCAGATCTATTCCAACGCGCGCGATCCGCTGAAGGGGCGCCAACTGCCCGTCATGTACAGCTCCAAGGAGCACGGCTTCTTCACGATCTCTGGGAACCTCGCGACTCAGTACATACAAGCGGTCGGGTGGGCAATGGCGTCGGCGATCCGCAACGACAGCAAGATCGCCGCTGCGTGGATCGGGGACGGATCAACGGCCGAGTCGGATTTCCACGCGGCGCTCGTCTTCGCCTCCACCTACAAGGCGCCGGTCGTGCTCAACATCGTCAACAACCAATGGGCGATCTCGACCTTCCAGGGGATCGCCCGGGGAGGCTCGGGCACCTTTGCGGCGAGAGGCTTGGGTTTCGGCATTCCGTCCCTGCGGGTCGACGGCAACGACTATCTGGCCGTTTACGCCGTAGCAAAATGGGCCGTCGAGCGGGCCCGTCGCAATCTCGGGCCGACCCTCGTCGAATACGTCACCTACCGGGCCGGGGCGCACTCCACATCCGACGATCCGTCAGCCTATCGGCCGAAGACCGAATCAGACGCCTGGCCTCTCGGCGATCCGATCATCCGTCTTAAGAACCATCTGATCGTTCGCGGCGTCTGGTCCGAGGAGCGGCACAAACAGGCCGAGGCCGAAATCCTCGATACGGTGATCGCCGCCCAGAAGGAGGCGGAGAGCTACGGGACGCTGCATGCTGGCGGAAAGCCGTCTGCGCGCGACATGTTCGACGGCGTCTATGCCGAGATGCCGCCTCATTTGCGGCGTCAGCGTCAGCAGGCGGGGGTCTGATCCATGGCACGCATGACGATGATCGAAGCCATCCGGGATGCGATGGACGTGATGATGGTGCGCGACGAGCGTGTCGTGGTCTTCGGGGAGGATGTCGGCTATTTCGGCGGTGTCTTCCGCTGCACGGCAGGTCTCCAGCAGAAATACGGAAAGACCCGGTGTTTCGATGCCCCGATCAACGAGGCTGGCATCGTAGGAGCAGCCATCGGCATGGCGGCCTATGGACTTCATCCCTGCATCGAGATCCAGTTCGCCGATTACATGTACCCGGCCTATGATCAGATCGTGTCCGAGGCGGCCCGCCTGCGGTATCGTTCCAACGGCGAGTTCACCTGTCCGCTCGTCGTCCGCATGCCGACCGGTGGCGGTATCTTCGGCGGACAGACGCACAGTCAGAGCCCTGAAGCCCTGTTCACCCATGTGTCTGGATTGAAGACCGTCGTGCCGTCGAACCCCTATGATGCCAAAGGCCTCCTGATCGCAGCCATCGAAGATCCAGATCCGGTAATTTTTCTTGAGCCGAAGCGGCTTTACAATGGACCGTTCGACGGTCATCACGACCGCCCGATCACGCCCTGGTCCAAGCACGACCTCGGGGAGGTTCCGAGCGGTCATTTCGCATTGCCGCTCGGCAAGGCGTCCATCGTGCGTGAGGGGGCAGCTGTGACCGTTCTGGCCTACGGGACGATGGTCTACGTCGCCCAGGCAGCCGCGGCGGAGACGGGCGTCGACGCGGAGATCATCGATCTACGCACTCTGCTTCCTCTCGACATGGAGACGATCATTGCGTCCATCAGGAAGACAGGTCGCTGCGTGATCGTCCATGAGGCGACGCTCACGTCGGGCTTCGGAGCGGAGTTGGCGGCGCTCGTCCAAGAGGCCTGCTTCTTTCAGCTCGAGGCGCCGATTGCCCGCGTGACGGGATGGGACACGCCGTACCCGCATGCGCAGGAATGGGACTACTTCCCGGGGCCTGCCCGTGTCGGGCGCACGCTCGTCGAGACGGTGGAGGCCTGACATGAGTGAGCACCTGATCAAGATGCCCGATGTAGGCGAGGGAATCGCCGAGGCCGAACTCGTCGAATGGCACGTCAAGGTCGGCGATCTCGTGCGCGAGGATGCTCTGCTCGCAGCGGTGATGACGGACAAGGCGACGGTGGAGATTCCCTCCCCGGTCGATGGCGAGGTTCTGTGGCTCGGCGCGGAGATCGGCGATGTGGTGGCGATCGGATCTCCCCTGATCCGCCTGAAGACAGGAGACGCGGAAAGCGCTGCTTCCGGTCGTGATGCGGCCGAACAGGCGCCCGAAGCGCCTGTTCGGCCGAAGGATATCGAGGCACAGGCCGATGGCGCGGTCAGAACCTCGGATGCCATCGTCGAAAAGCAGGCGAGAGAAACTCCGCAGTCTCGGCCTGTCGAAGCCCCGCAGAGCCCGCCTGTGAGAGTACACCGCCCATCCGTCTCTCGCATGGAGGGCGACAGGCCGATCGCCTCCCCGGCTGTCCGACTGCGAGCCCGCGAAGCCGGGATCGACCTGAGGCAGGTTCCAGGATCTGGCCCCGCCGGCCGGATCACCCATGATGATCTTGATGCGTTCCTCACCCACGGTCCGCAAGTCGCCAGAGCCCAGGGTCTGGCTCAGGACACCTCGGTCCAGCACGTCAAGGTGATTGGATTGCGCCGCAAGATTGCGGCGAAGATGTCGATCGCAAAGTCGCGGATCCCACACATCACCTATGTGGAAGAGGTCGATGTGACTGCTCTCGAGGATTTGCGGACGACACTCAACGCGAGCAAACGATCCGACCGGCCGAAGCTGACCCTGCTGCCGTTCCTGATGCGCGCCATGGTCAGGGCCATCGCCGAGCAACCGAACCTCAACGCGATCTACGACGACGAGGCGGGAGTCGTCTACCAGCACGGCGGCGTTCATATTGGCATCGCCACGCAGACCGGTTCGGGCCTGATGGTGCCGGTCGTCAGGCACGCGGAGGCGCGGGACCTCTGGGAATGCGCCACGGAGTTGACCCGTCTGGCCGAAGCTGCCAAGGCCGGCCTCGCCACCCGTGAGGAGCTGAGCGGGTCGACGATCACCATCACGTCTCTTGGTGCTATGGGCGGCATCGTCACGACACCGGTGATCAATCATCCGGAGGTTGCCATCATCGGAGTTAACAAGATCATGGTACGCCCCGTCTGGGATGGTTCGACGTTCATTCCCCGCAAGATGATGAACCTGTCGTCCAGTTTCGATCACCGGATCATCGACGGCTGGGATGCGGCGGTTTTCGTGCAACGCATCAAGACGCTGCTGGAGACGCCTGCGATGATCTTCGTGGAGGCTTAAAGTCAATGAAGGATATTTCCTGCAAGCTCCTTGTCATCGGGGCCGGGCCAGGCGGCTATGTCTGCGCGATTCGTGCCGGACAGCTCGGCATTGACACAGTCATCGTCGAGGAGAGAAAGCCCGGCGGCACCTGCCTCAACGTGGGCTGCATTCCGTCCAAGGCTCTCATCCATGCGGCTGAGGAATACGACCGGATCGTGCATCTCGCATCGGGAAAGAACCCTCTCGGGATCAGAACGACGCGACCTGAACTCGATCTGTCCCAAACCATTGCCTGGAAGGACACCATTGTCGGCCGGCTGAACAGCGGCGTGTCGAGCCTCCTCAAGCGGTCCAAGGTCAAGATGGTCCAAGGCCGAGCACGCTTTCGCGACGGCAAGACGGTCGAGGTGGAAACAGAGACCGGTCGGCAGATCATCCGTGCTGAGAATGTTGTGATCGCAACAGGGTCGGCTCCCGTCGAGCTCCCCAACCTGCCATTCAGCGGGACGGTAATTTCCTCGACCGAAGCACTTTCGCTGACATCTGTTCCTGAGAAACTGCTGGTCGTCGGGGGCGGCTATATCGGCCTGGAACTTGGGACAGCCTTCGCCAAGATGGGCGCGAAGGTGACCGTCGTCGAGGCGCAGGCTCGCATTCTGCCGCAATATGATGCCGAACTTACCCGACCGGTATCCAAAAGGCTGCAGGCTCTTGGCATTGATGTCATGACGCGCGCAAAGGCCAGAGGGTTGGCCAAAGCCGGAAGCGTTCTCCTGGTCGAGACGGAGAGCGGATCGGAAGTGCCGCTTGCGGCCGACAAGATCCTCGTCACGGTGGGTCGGAGGCCAGTCATGCAAGGATGGGGGATGGAGGAGCTCGTTCTTGATGTGGATGGCCCCTTCATCCGGATCGACGAGCGGTGCCAGACCTCGATGCGCGGCATCTATGCCATCGGCGACGTGACGGGCGAGCCGATGCTGGCCCATCGCGCCATGGCACAAGGTGAGATGGTCGCCGAGATCATCGCGGGCCATAAGCGGATCTGGGATAAGCGAGCCATTCCGGCGGTGTGCTTCACCGATCCCGAAATCGTCGCGGTCGGCTTGACCTCGGAGGAGGCCCAGAAGACCGGTAGTGAAATCCGTGTTGGCCATTTTCCCTTTTCGGCCAACGGGCGCGCCATGACGAAGCTCGGCGAGGAAGGCTTCGTTCGCGTCGTGTCTCGGGCGGACAATCACTTGGTTCTCGGCATCCAGGCTGTCGGACAGGGCGTGTCCGAACTCTCCGCAGCCTTCGGTCTTGCCATCGAGATGGGGGCACGTCTTGAGGATATTGCCGGCACCATCCATGCGCACCCCACACAGGGCGAGGCTTTCCAGGAGAGCGCCCTGAAGTCTCTGGGACGTGAACTCCACGTCTGAGAGCGGCGGACGGTGCCTGACCGTCCGTCTCATCTACCCGGGAAGGGCAATCCTGTAGGCCTCGATATCGCCTTTGCCCTTGATGGGAACAGGTCCCAGCGGAGCAGCGTCGACCCGTGTCCGGACTCGCTCCCAGGCGTCGCTGCTAAGATTGATGCCGCTCTGTCGACCATATCCGGCGAGCCGTGCGGCGACGTTCACCGTATCGCCCCAGATGTCGAAGCTGAATTTCTGCCGGCCGACGACGCCAGCAACAACCGGACCGACGTGAATGCCCACTCGCACATCCCAAGGCAGAGGCAGCCTACGGGCAGAGGCGATGGTCGATATGGCGCATTCGATACTTGCCATCACCGGGTCCGGATTGGGCAGGAGCAGGCCGGCCGTGGCGAGAAATCCATCGCCGACGGTCTTGATCTTCTCGAGGCCATGCTGCGACGCGATGTCTTCGAAGGTCGAAGCGTAAACATGAAGATTTGCGACGATCTCCTCCGGTGCAAGGAGGTCGCAGTAGGCGGTGAAACCAACAATATCTGCGAAGAAAACGACAACATCCTCATGGCGGCGGGGCGTTACGGTTTGCGACTGCTCAAGCTCGTCCACAGCCTGTGAGGGCAGGATGGCATGGAGGAGCGCCTCGGCTCGGCGCCGCTGGCGATCGATCTCGGTAAGATAGTTGAGCTCTTGATCATGCAGTCTCTTCTTCTCCAGGCAGGCTCTCACGCGTGCTCTCAGGAGCGCCGGATTGAACGGCTTCGGGAGGTAGTCCTCGGCTCCGAGTTCGATGCAGCGGACGACGCTCTCGAACTCGGACAGGGCTGAAATCATCAGAATCGGGATATCACGCGTCGCCGAATCCGTCTTGAGCCGCTTGAGGACTTCGTAACCGTTGACCTCGGGCATCATGATGTCAAGAAGAACGAGATCGAAGCGCTCCCGGGCAATCAGGGCGAGAGCCTCGCGCCCGTTTTCGGCCGTCGCCAGATCCGTCCATCCCTCACGCTGCAGCCGCCGGGTCAACGTGTACCGGTTGTCCTCGTTGTCATCCACCACAAGGATGCGGACGCCGGCATCGGTCATGGAAGGCTCCGGCTCCGAATGAGAGCATCGATTTTCTCAAGCAGCCGCTCGAAGACGACCGGCTTAGCATCATACTCGTCGCAGCCGGCGTTCAGCGCCTTCTCCCGATCTCCCGGCATCGTATGCGCAGACAGTGCAAGAATGGGAATGTTCTTGGTATCAGGCACCTGTTTCAGCTGGCTTGCTGCCGTCCAGCCGTCGAGAGATGGAAGGCCGAGATCCATCAGGATCAGATCAGGCTTTTCCCGGAGCGCCATTTCGATCCCCTGCGCGCCATCGGACGCGATGCTGACCTCGAAGCCGTGTCTCATGAGACGCTGGGTCAGCATGTAAGCATTATCCTCGTTATCCTCGACGTAGAGAATCCTGGTCATGCCTGCTCCTGGTTCTCCGGTCGGCCGAGCCGCAGGCAATCGGCAATGACATCCCGCAAGGTGGCGAGAACCTCATCCCGGCCGCCCAGTCTCTTGCGCAGAATTCGTCGAATGCCGCCGCTCAGGCGGCGCTGAGCTTCCTCGTCGACGTCGGCAGCCGTCAGCACGATGAGAGGAAGATGCCGTGTTGCCTCGTTTCGATTGATCTCATCGACGAATTCGAAACCGTCCATTTCCGGCATCATCAGATCGAGGAGGATGATATCGGGCTTGACGAGCGGAAGCCGATCCAGGGCAACCCGCCCGTTCTCGGCCTCAGCCACCTCCCACCCATCCTCACGCAGGATCCGTGCAAGCCACCCCCGAGTGTGCGGGTCATCCTCAACCACCATGACCCGAGAGCTTGCGTGATCGGTCCGGCAGGCGGAAAGAGCCTTCAGCAGACACTCGCGGCTGACTGGCTTTGTCAGATAGGCGGCGGCCCCGAGGGCATATGCCTGATTCTCCTCGTCGACGATGGTGACCATGATGACAGGGATGTCCTGGAGTACCCGATCGCGCTTCAACTGCTGGAGGGTACTCCAGCCATCGAGGCCCGGCATCAGCACATCCAAGGTAATTACCGACGGCCGGATCTCACGGGCGATCTCAATCCCTCGCTGGCCGCTTTCCGCTGTTACTACTTCGAAGCCTTCACGCACCAGGATCTGGCGCAGGATCTCCCGCGATGTCGGCTCGTCGTCGATGATCAGCGCGCGTTGCCCCCGTCCGATAGGTTGTACTATCGCGGAAGAGTTTGCTGCGCTGGAACGCCTCCGGGGAGGGCCGCCCACTCCGCCCGCCGGTAGTGAAACGGTGAAAATGCTGCCGGCTCCCACAACGCTCTGCACGGTGATGTCCCCGCCCATGACACGGCAGAGACGACGGCTGATAGCGAGTCCGAGCCCGGTTCCTCCGAATTTCCGTGTCGTGGTACTGTCCGCCTGACTGAATTCCTGGAAGAGCTTGTCGCGTTGCTCCGCTGTCATGCCAATGCCCGTATCGTGAACCGCGATCTGGATCGTGTCTCCTCCTCGGTCCGTGATCCGAGAGGCCTTTAGTGTCACGGTTCCACCTTTGGTGAACTTGCAGGCATTGCTCAGCAGGTTGAGCAGAACCTGCCGCAGGCGCACAGCGTCTGTCTGCATCCGGCCGATATCCGAGGCGATCTCCACCTTGAGATGGTTGTTGTTCCTTCTCGCGAGAGGATCAGCCGTCATGGAAGCTTCTCCGATCAGGACGTGCAGATCGATCTCCTCCGGGTGGAGCTCCAGCTTGCCGGCCTCGATCTTGGCCAGGTCAAGAATCTCGTTGATCAGGGCCAGGAGATGCGTGCCAGCATGACGGATCCTGTTCAGGGGCTCCACCAGCGGCTCGTCGCCGGTCTCCTCAGCCTCCTCCTTGAGCATCTCGGTGATGCCGATGATGGCATTGAGCGGCGTCCTCAGCTCATGGCTCATGTTCGTAAGAAATTGGCTCTTTGCCCGCGTCGCCGCCATGGCCTCATCGCGGGCAAGCTCCAGCTGTGCCGCATGATGCTTGATTTCCGTGATATCGGTATAGACGACGACAGTCCCGCCTCCTGCGATCCTGCGCTCGCAGACCTGAATCCAGCGATTGCCATCGCGGTGCTGGATCTCGGCTGCTACCGGGTTTCTGTGCCGGGCCAATCTTTCAGCAACCCAAGGGTCGACTCTTCCTTTTGCCTCCAGAATAAGGCCGCGCTCCGCAGCGCGTCGGATCACCGTCTCGAACGGTGTTCCAGGCTCCATGGGAACGCCGGCTCCAGGATAGAGGAGTTCCTCGTAGCGGCTGTTACACAGGATAAGGCGATCGTCGGCGTCGTAGAGGGCAAAGCCCTCGTTGATGCTCTCGATTGCATCGATCAGCCGCTGCCGGGCATCGGCGACCTCGCGCAGGTTCTTCTCCTCGACCTCGATCGCCGTATCCCGGAAGACGGCGAGAGCCTTGGCCATCTGTCCGATCTCATCCCCTCCGTCCTTGGGCAGAGGAGCGCGCAGATTGCCCCCAGCGATCGCGAGCATGCTGTTGCTCAGGTTTTGCAGACGCGCGACGAGATTGCGATCGACGTAGAGCCAAACGATGAGCAGAGAGCTCAGAAGGCTGAGGGAGACGACACTCAGCAGAATATTTCGGCCGATGTGCTGAGCCATCAATGCCTCTCCGCTTGCCGCGCGAATGTCGCCGCGCGCCGTCGCGACAAGACCGTCGACTGCTTTCGTCAGCTGTGCGGAAAGGCCCGCATTCTCCACAAGAAGCCGTTCAGCATCCTCTACGAGAATGAGCTCCGTCCTCCGCGCGGACAGGATGCTGTCCTGCCCCTCGACCAATCTGGCGAAGTCCGAAATACGCTGATCGAAACGGGATCGTAGGCGTTGATCAGCCAGCTCGGAAGCGATCTGGCGCAAAGTCGACAGGGAGCGGTTGAGAGGAAAGCTCATCACGGCTATGTCGGCAGGCTTTTCGGCAAGAGAGGCCTTGAGCAAGCCGTCGCTGATCGAGGCGAATTCGAGCTGCGCCTTCTGCATGAGAAGGTTTTCGGCAATCTCCTGTACGATCACCGAAGGGGGTTGCGGAAAGCCGGCAGTCGTCTGCTCGCCACGGTCGATGCGACGTGAGGCTGCAAACTTGGAGTCCAGAACCACGAGGGCAGGAGCGATCAACCTTTGTGCTGCAACCGACGCATTTGAAAGACGCTGGACGAGCGCATCCTTGCGCGATGCTACTGCCAGGCGTCCTGCCACAAGGCCGGCAAGCGCCGTGAGGTTGCGCCGCAATCCCGCAACAGCGGGTTCCATGGCAGCGACCGCAGCGGGGTCAACCTCGCTGTGGATCTGGGCAAGCAGAGCTTCCAGGCGCTCGACCTCCGCCGTGATGGCGGCAGAGATGTCCTGGTACTGCGCCTGTGAGCGGGCTGTCAGAAGGGTCGGCGCCGCAGCGACGATGCGTTCAGCCTGTCGCGACAGGTCGAGAGCGGAAAGGGCCGAGGGGACGCGCTCTTCAGTGATGCGCTCAATGACCTGAGTCATTTGGCGGAATGCATAGGTCCCCGTCGCCGCAGCCAGCACGGCGAAGGCGCTGATGCCGAGAAAGGCGAGGAGTAGCCGCCAGCGGACGCTCAGATGGAAAGACATTTGAGCAGGGGGAAGCCCCCTTCCTCATTCCAGGGGCACATATTGGCCACTCCGCCAGATGAACCATTCGAAGCCAGGTTGCCGTACATCGCCCTTGGCATCGAAGCTGACCCGCCCAAGAATGGTGTCGAACTCGTTTGAGCGAAGAGACTTCATCACTGCTTGAGGCTCGATCGAGCCCGCCTTGGCGACCGCCTGAGCCCAGGCTTGGACGGCCCCATAGCTATAGAGCGTATATCCTTCCGGTTCGAAGCCCTGCTGACGAAAGCGCTCGATGAGAGAAGCAGCGCCAGGATTTCGGCGGGGATCGCGGAAGGAGGTGAATACCGTTCCTTCGCCAGCCTCACCCGTCACCTGTACGAAGGCTTCACTCGCGATGCTGTCGCCGGACACCAGCTGCAGATTGTAACCCTGCGCGCGGGCATTCCGGATCAGGATGGCGGCTTCCCGGTAATAGCCACCGAAATAGGCGATCCGGACTCCGGCAGCCTGCAGCTTTGCCACGAGAGGAGAGTAGTCGCTCAGGCCTGGTTCGAGTTCATCATAGAGCGTTTCCGCCCTGCCATGCCCTCGGAGTTGCCGCTGGATCTCCTCGGTGATCCCTTTGCCATAGATCGAACCATCGCTCAGGACAGCGATCTTTGCGTCCCGCCCTCGTTCGGCCAAATAGGCAGCTGCGATTGCGCCCTGCTGATCATCCCTTCCACAAATGCGGAAGACATTCGAGCGGCCCTCTTCCGTCAGTCGTGGATTGGTCGAGGCCGGGGTCATCTGGATGATGCCTGCTCTTTCATAAATACTGGCTGCTGGAATGGAAGCGCCCGAGCATTGGTGCCCGACGACAAAGGCTACCTTCTCGGCCACAAGCTTGTGAGCAGCCGCTATCGCTTGGCCGCTGTCGCAAGCATCGTCGACAGAAATGAGCCTCAGTTGCTGGCCGAGCACGCCGCCAGAAGCATTGATGTCAACAATGGCCATTTCTACGCCCTGCTGCTGCTGCTCGCCCTGATACGCATTGGGGCCCGTAAGAGCTCCAGCCATGCCGATGAGGATCTCAGCGCGGGACGAGCTGGCCCCCACCACCGCAAAGACGATGGCCGCAGCAAGACGCAACAGTTTTCGTTCCATGGCGAGCCTCCCGCCACTTGGCTGCATCAACGTCTTTGGAGCACTCGCCTGCCGCACAGAAGAGATCATGTTATAACGGAAAAGTCTTTTCGCAGCTGCTTTCAGCAGAACAGGGGTCTGCTGAAAGTCAAAACAAGTCTTCCGCCGCAGGTTATCTGCTCGCGCTCCGGGCCATATCCTAAACGATATGATAGCCAAGGTCGATGCGTGAAAAGTTCCGCAACAGGTCTGTGCGGGACTATAAGGGAATACGCCACAGGGAGGTGAAGCCGTCAGCGATCGGCCGGATCCAACCGCTCTGGGAATGGCTATGAAGGTCTCTATAGGAGGCCTGCGGAGATTCGACTCATCACACGGTACCAGCAGCGGCGCTCGGCTTCGAGGCTGAACTGTTGACAGTATTACGGTCAATGTTGGATGGATAAAAGCCAACCCTAGAGCATTTTTCCTGCAAGTTTAGCAAAAGCCATCATCATGAGCCGGATCCTGAACCTGACCCAACTCGCGGATTTTCAGCCAGCCATAGCTGCGCCAACCTATCGTCGTGCGCAGCTCCGTGCCGGCATCCTTCACATTGGCGTCGGCAACTTTCATCGCGCTCACCAGGCGGTGTATCTGGATCATCTCTTCAATGCTGGCAAAGACCTTGATTGGGCTCTCGTCGGCGCAGGCATTCGCGCCGGTGACAGAGCGATGCGACAGGCCCTGGAGCCGCAGGATTGGCTCACTACGGTGGTGGAGCTCGAGCCCGGAGCCAACCATGCCAGGGTGACGGGGGCCATGATAGACTTCGTTCCCGTGGGTGAGGATGGTCGAGCAATCGTCGATACCCTCAACGACCCTGCGCTCCGCATCGTGTCTCTCACCATCACGGAGGGAGGCTATTACATCGACCCGGGCACAGGAGCATTCAACCCCGAGCACCCGGACATCGTGCATGATGCAGCACACTTGCAGACGCCCAGAAGTGTTTTTGGCGTTATCTTGGCTGCCCTCAAGCGCCGGCGGGACGAAGGACTTGCGCCCTTCACGATCATGTCGTGCGACAACATTCCTCATAATGGCAGGGTCGCGAGGGAAGCCGTCGCGGGCCTGGCGGATCTGATCGACCCGTCTCTCGCGGCTCATGTGCGCGAGCAGGTTGCCTTTCCCAACAGCATGGTTGATCGCATCACGCCCGCGACCACGGACAGAGAGCGCGCTGTCCTGGCCGAGCGCTTCGGCGTGCAGGACAACTGGCCCGTTTTCTGCGAACCATTCCGTCAGTGGGTACTGGAGGATCACTTCCCCTCCGGTCGTCCGGCGCTGGAGGAAGTAGGCGTCACGTTCACGCCTCATGTGGCGGCGTTCGAACTGATGAAGCTGCGCATTCTCAACGGCGGACATGCGGCCATCGCTTACCCTGCCGGGCTTCTGGGCATTCATTTCGTCCATGAGGCCATGGCGGACCCGCTGGTGCGCGGCTTTCTCGACAAGCTGGAGATGGAAGAGATCATTCCCTGCGTGCCTTCCGTGCCAGGTGTCGACTTCCAGGATTATTATCGGCTGATCGCCCGCCGCTTCAGCAATCCCGACGTGGGGGACACGATCCCGCGTCTTGCCCAGGACGGTTCCAACCGCCAGCCCAAGTTCATTCTGCCCTCGACGAGGGACCGGTTGAAGATCGGCACGGACGTCACAGGGCTGGCCCTCGTATCCGCGCTCTGGTGCCGGTACTGCGCGGGCCTGAACGACCAGGGCCAACCGGTTGCTCTTGACGACCCGAATGCCACCCGCCTGCAGCCGGCCGCATTGGCTGCAAGGGATGATGCGTCCGCCTTCCTGAATCTGAGAGACATCTTCGGTGATGTTTCCGAAAGCCCGGTTTTCCGCTCCCGGTTTGAGGCTGCGCTGAACGGGCTCTGGCGTGAAGGCACTCGCGCAACCCTGCAGCGCTATATGGGCGGCTTGGTCTGAGAGTATCCGGCATGCACTGGGAGCAGGCTTCTCTCAATGCATGAGGTCGCCCTCGACACTATCGTCTTGCTCCCTGAGTTCCTCAAGGAACCGTTGCGTCAAATTCGACGTGAGTTTGTGCAACAGGCGTTTCGTCTGCATGAGGTGGACACAGGTTCGCCGCTTGTAAAAGCCCTTGCCCGTAGGTTTTGTCACGGCCCGGCTTGCCTAAATCCATTGTTTTGCTCTCGAGAGCAGACTGAAGACCGGCCGGGTTCATGGTTGTGCCCGCAGCTTGCAGGACTGCAGCGGCGGCGGAGATGAAGGGCACGGCATAAGACGTGCCGCTTTTTGTCGTTCCGCCTCCTCCCGGTGCGGCGACCCACAGATCCACTCCGGGCGCCGCGAGATCGATGTAATCGCCCTGAGTCGCGCGGCGGTAGACTTCGCGCTTCACGTCCACGGCCGTGACGGCGATCACTCCTGGATAGGCTGCTGGATAGGACGGCTCGGCGCCTGCCCCGTTGTTCCCAGCGGCTGCTATTATGGTCATGCCCTTCGCCTGGGCAGACGCGATCGCTCTTCTGAGCACTTCGTTGGGTGGGCCGGACAAGCTCATGTTGACGACACGTACGCTCCTCTCCGCCAGTGCCTCCAGTGCCATGACAAGTGTCGTCACATCCGTTCGATCTGCCGTTCCAGCGTCGCGATAGAAAGCATCTACCGCCAGAATGCGTGCTTCGGGCAGAAGGCCTGGAGCGCTGCTTCCGCTCCGACCCACGAGAAGGGCCGCAACAGCGGTGCCGTGGTCCCGCTGAGAAGGTTTGCCGCGGAGCTGCAGGCCAGAAATGATTTCAATCGACTGGCCCAGCAGGGCTTCGTGCTCTCGGTCGATGCCCGTATCGATGAGGCCAATCATCGGAGCCGGACCACATTGTTTGGCCGCTGGCAGATTCCAATCCACGAGGGAGACTGCCTCGCAGCCGGCTCCGGCACATCCCGAACCTTCAACCGAACCTTCATCTGTATAGTAGAAATGGTCGAAATCGGCGATAGCCCCCGCATCGGCCACGCGCACGACGCGCTGTGCCTGAGCAAGTGACATGCCACGGGGTGGGATAAGACGCACCACGCTCGCGAGAGTACCTTTGGTCTGCCGTTCAGCCTGGAACCCTTGGGTCCGCAACCGTGTAAGGCTTTCCGACGTGAGTCCGACCGCCACGATCGAGCGTGATGCCTGCCTAGGCTTAGGCAGAGTTTGATCCGCAGCCGAGATTGTTGTCTGGGCGCGAAGCTGAGGTGGATAAGCGTGCGAGCCAGAGGGCTTCCCAGACGGCTTCGCAGAGGCCGCCGCCCTATTGGAATTGGAGCCAGCTTTTCCTGTCTGGGCCGCTTTCTGCGATGACACTGGGTTGGATTTCACGGATCGAGCTGGGGCGCTTCTGTGAGGGCTCCTGGGAGCCAAAGCTTTCTCGATTGCCTTGACAGGGGCCGTTGCGACAGGGCGAAGGCTGTTTGTAATCGTCCCTAGAATGCCCGGCAGCCCTCCAGGTGCCGTAGGGCGGGAAGCGCGGCTGTTTGCTGAGGCATTTCCAGTATTCCTGCCTGAGGAATTTCCTTGGGCAGACGAATTTCCTCGGCCCGACGCACCCCCGGCATTTGACGATCCTCCGGAGTCCGAGGATCTGCCTTGACCGGCCCCGTCGTTTCCGGCACCCCTGCCGTTGCCGTTGCCGGAAGAGCCGCTGTTTCCAGAAGAGTTGCCGGTGCCGGAGTTTCCAGCGCCCCCGGCGCTGCCATTAGCGCTGCTGTTGCCGCTGTTGCCTGAACCTCCCGTATTTCCGCTGTTGCCGCGATCGCCCGCGTTCCCGCCATTTCCGCGGTCACCCGAATTGCCGCCATTCCCCCGGTCACCTGCATTGCCGCTGTTGCCAGAATTTCCTGGCGATCCGCCGTTGCCGTTTCCGGCCCCGTTCCCGCCGCCATTGCCAGCGTTGCCATTGCCACCGTTGCCCCCATTGCCGTTCCCTCCGTTGTTGCCAGACTGGGCAATGGCTCGAGTTTCAGTAAGGAAAGGGCTAATACCGTCGCCGATCTCAAATTGGATCTTGGCCGGACAGGCAATGGCAAGACAGGATGCCAGTACCAGCAAGGAGCGTCGTTTCGATGTCATCATCCCGGCTCGCCAATGCACCCTTAAGGGGCCCATGTTCTCGCAATGGGCTCTGAAGGCCCGGTGAACATAAAACAACGGTCAAGGCGCGAGCTTGTTTCAAAATTGCTCGAATTCCAAGGGTAATGGTAATGTCCAGTATGTGACCGCATTTCGCTGAAGGCAACATGCTTTTAACAGCTCAGACAAGTGACGTTGCGTAATATAGAGAGGCACTTACATTCACTGCTGCTGATACACTATCTGTGTAATGAGATGAATATTAGAATAAAATCATGTTCATCAGACGTTCATTATCGGCTTTGTCGGGGATAGCCGGCATAATGCAATACTTGCTTGGAAACTACTTCGACCATCATGCGTTATCGATCGCCGGGTGATGAACCCGAAGCATTATTCAGGAGTCAGATCATGTCGAAGAAGATTCTTCTCACCAGCGTCGTGCTCGCTGCTCTCGCCCCTGCCGCGGCCTATGCGCAGTCCGGTGGAGCCGCTGCGGGCGCAGCCACTGGTGCAGTCGGCGGCGCGATCGTCGGTGGCCCTGTTGGCGCGGCCGTGGGCGGTGTCACGGGCGCCATCGTGGGCGGTATTGCCGACCAGCAGCAGCCGGAATTCCGCCAGTACGTGACCACGCAGAGCGTGCCGTCCTATACCTATAAGGAAGAGGTGCGTGTCGGCGCTACCCTGCCAGAATCCGGCGTGACCTTCTATGAGGTCCCGGCCCAGTACAAGGTGAAGGGCTATCGCTATACCGTGGTAAATAACACCCCTGTTCTTGTCGAGCCGGGCTCCCGCAAGATCGTACAGGTCATCCGCTAACGATCATCGGCACTGGTGTTGAGCTTGGGGCGGCCTTCGGGCCGCCCTTCTTCATTTCGACGTGCCGAGCGAAAGTCCTGCAGGGCCCCTCGGTGAAGCCTCCTCCTCTTGAGGTTGGAATAAAACGACTAGCTTTCCCGTTATGGTTCTATCAGGTCACGTGGAGCAGGAATGGCAACAGCCATAGGACAGGAACTTGTGGCACTTCTACCGAGGCTCCGACGCTTTGCGCTGGTGCTCTGCCGCTCGCAACCCCTTGCAGACGATCTTGTCCAAGGAGCCTGCGAACGCGCCCTTGCAAAGGCGGACAGCTGGACGCCGGGCACTCGGTTCGATGCATGGATGTTTCGGATTCTGCGTAATCACTGGATCGATCACCTGAGACGGATGAGAGCCGAAGGTATGATGGAAGACGTGGAGTCGCAGACGCAGCTGGTTGGTGATCCGGGCGAGGGGCCGATCATGAGCAAGCTGGCTTTGGCAGAGGTTCAGCGGGCGATCGATAGCCTGCCTCAGGAACAGCGCGAGGTGCTTGCTTTGGTCTGTGGAGAGGATCTCAGCTACCGGGAGGCTGCAGAGGTGCTGCACGTTCCCGTCGGAACCGTAATGAGCCGTCTGGCTCGAGCCAGGAAGCGCCTAGTCGAAATGACGGCGGCTGCCTGAGGTCACATAAGATGAGGGTGGAGTAGAAGGATGTCGGAGCTACATCTCACCGATGAAATCTTGATGGCCTTTGCGGACGGAGAGCTCGACGAGACCGTCGCAGCCGCCGTCGCCAGAGTCATGGCACAGGATCCCGCAGTAGCAAGAAAGATCGTCGAGTTTCAGCAGAGCCGCCATCTGACGCGTTCGTTCTTTGCCAGCAACTTTTCTCCTGAGGTTCCAAGTGAGCTTCGCGCTGCCGTTTCGGCTCAGATCGAAGCCTATGAAGCTGCAACTAAAGCCGCTGGGAGACCTGAGCCCATAGAGACAAAGAGCGTAAGGTCGAGCAGAACATATCCCATGACGATGGCTCTGGCCGCCTCCCTTGCGGCTGTCGCGGTGGCTGCAGGCTTTTTCATCGGACGGCAGTCACAGCCGGAGGCAGGTCACCTCGCACAGCTGGAAGACCCCCTTGTCCGGCAGGAACTAAGCCGCATCGGATCCGGGCATGAGGTCGAGCTTCCATTTGGGCGGCTAAGGGTAATCTCGACATACCGGCTCGCAAATGAATCCTTATGTCGAGAGTTCAGGCTCCATTCGGTCGACAGCGCAACCAATGCGGTCGCTTGCCGAGCCGGTGATTGGAAAGTAACCTTTGCTGTATCCGCTCCTGCACGAGATGCTGGATACATGCCAAGCTCGGGTGGCGACCTCCTAGATGCCTATCTTGGTAATCTCGGCGCCGGAAGTCCTCTGGAGGGCGAAGCGGAGATCAAAGCCCTCGCTGAGTATGCCCGCTAGTCCGCAGTCTACCTCGGAAGAGGTAGACTCTTTTTTGTGGTGGATTGGAATAAACGTTAAGTCCGATCCGTTCTCTCCTCTAGCACGCTAGTGATAGAGGATAACCATGCGAGCCGTGTATCATCTGGCTATCGCCGTGTTCTCCGTGGGTATTATCGCCACGCCCACCTCAGCACCGAATGCAACTCATCAAGCTGGGTTGCCTGTGTCAGCGGACCAGCAGCACGCTGCTCTCGATGCAGCGGGCAACATCACCACGGACTTGCCGGTTCGGGGTGGCTCACGGCAGGATTCAAACTTGGCCTCTCACTTCAGCCGAGGCGCCCTTATCGGTGAGACCCTGCCTGAAGACGTCGACCTCCATCCGATACCGCGCCACGAAACTTATCGCTACGCCATCATCAACAGCCATCGGGTCATCGTGGACGCGGCTTCGCGGAGGATCGTCTACGTAGTTCGATAAAGTCCAATTCTTGATTGATGAGAGCAGATTACGCTCATAGGAACGACAGGTTTATTCATGTCATTGCACAACTTGATAGAAAGCCGGCGAGTCCCCCAACTGGAGGAGGGGCCATCAACGACAGTGTTCCCGGTCTGCGGCAATCCATTGCTGCGCATCGGCTTGGAAACGGTTCTGGCCGGTGGAAGATTCAAAGTCTGGCACGAAGCAATCGACGATGTGTCAGCCCTGCCGGAAGTTCAGGATGGAGTGCCTGTTCTCTTTATCATTGATGGTCAGAGCTACCGCGATGAGGCTGTGGCTGTGATCAATCGAATACGAGCGCACTTTCCCGATGCCAGAATCGTGATGCTAGCGGAAGCGTTTGAGCCGAGCGAAGTGTCGACAGCCTGGGAGGCGGGAGCACACGGCTTCTGTCTCTCCAACAGCCATCGCGAGATCCTCGTTACATCTTTCGAACTTGTCATGCTCGGCGAGATCGTCCTGCCATCAGCTTTCGTCCTGTCCATGACAGGGGCAGATGCGAATCGTTCTGCGCCTGAGCCCGGGGAGAGTTCGGGAAGAGGTGAAGATTATAGATTGACGGGCCGAAAGCTCTCCATTCGCGAGGCGCAAATCCTGAGCTACTTAAAGGAGGGGGCGCCGAACAAAGTCATCGCCCGTAATCTCAATTTGTCCGAATCGACGGTGAAAGTTCACGTTAAGGCAATCTTGAAGAAAGTGGGCGCCTGCAATCGGACCCAGGCTGCTCTTTGGGCGACGCGTCATGTCTCGATGGATGCGGAGGCGTGAATACGTCTAGCCACTCGCGACAGAACTGCCGATGCAGGAAGAGGGGCCTGAGGATCTCCTCATCGAATTCACTCGGTGTCCGGCGACACATGGGATCTGGCGAAACTCTCGTGTCTTTCAGCAATCGCTGCGGCCAATGATCCGTCCAGACCGAATTCATTGATCATGCGGCTCGCCTCGCGCATTTCCGCAGCACGCCGAATGCCGTGCTGCTTTACGCGAGACATCATAACCTTCGCGACAGTCTCCCAATCCATGCCGGGATAGGATGCTTTCAAGCTCGCCAGCACGGCCGGCATGACTCCGGCCTTCTCGGACGCGAGCGTGAAGTCCACCATGAGCGCCTCCATGCCCTTGATGACGATGCTGCGACACAGCTTCGTGGCAGAGGCCGTTCCGATCTCAGGGCTGACAGGTGTGATCCTCATGCCGAGTTCGTTGAGACGGGCTGAGATCGTTTCGGCCGTCTCGCCGCCGCTCAGGATGGGAACCTCAATCCCGACGCCACTCACCGGCGCCATGACGGCGAACTCGATGAAATCTGCACCTCCCTGCCGAACCTGATCGGCCACGTTTCGCTTCGTGGCAGGGGAGACGGAGTTCAGATCGACATAGGTCTGCTGGGCCTTGAGGTGAGGCGCGGCCTCTCGGGCAGCGGCTACGGCGGAGTCCGCCGTGACAGCCGAGATGATGATCTTCGCCATTTGACAGGCCTCGGCCGTGCTGCCGGCCGCACGAACCTTGTCATCTGACGCGCGCTGCTTCAGCTCAGGACCTTGGCCCGGGTCGTCGAAGAGAATGTCGTAGACGGTCACGCGGACACCTGGCTTGGACGCAAGCTGGCGCGAGAAGAGTTGGCCGACTTCCCCATAGCCAATGAAGGCGATCTCTAGGCTCATGTGTTCCCGCCATCCCGCAGAAGGAGAGGGGCTGCGCCCCTACTCCTCATCCTTGTATTCGACATAAGTGAGGCCCGCCTTTTCCAGGGACTCGCGCATCTTGTAGAGGTCGAGGCCCAGAACCCCGGAGGCGAGCTGCTCGCGCTTTAAGCCTTCGTTGGCAACACGCGCTTCGCCCGCGGCTGCCACGGCTTCTGCTTCCCGTCGCGGCACCACCAGAACGCCGTCGTCATCGGCGACGATCACGTCGCCGGGCTTCACCAGCGCCCCTGCGCAGACCACGGGAACGTTGACGGAACCTAGGGTTGCCTTCACCGTCCCCTTGGCCGAGATGGCGCGAGACCAGACGGGGAAACCCATCTCGGTCAAGGTGTTCACATCGCGTACGCCCGCGTCGATGACGAGGCCGACCACGCCACGCGCCTTGAGAGAGGTTGCCAGCAGATCGCCGAACATGCCGTCGGTGTTGTCGGTGGTCACGCCCACGACCAGAATATCGCCGGGCTTGCACTGCTCTACGGCCACATGGATCATCCAGTTGTCGCCGGGCTGCGCCAGCACCGTCACGGCGCTGCCGGCTACCTGGGCTCCCGGCCAGATCGGCCGCATATAGGGCTTCATGAGCCCTGAGCGGCCCATAGCCTCGTGGGCAGTCGCGACGCCGAGATCCGCTAGCCGGTCAACGACGTCTTGGCCGATGCGCGGCGTGTTGGTGACGACCATAGGTTTCATGCGAGTTCCTCGACCACCTGGGGGAAGATGCGCTGATAGGCTTCGCCATAGGTCATGGCACGCCCGGAGTTGCGCCCGCCCTGCATGCCGCGATTCAAAGCCACGCGGGTGTAGTATTCCCACAGGTGCTTCTGCGCTGCCAGGATCTCGAAGGCCTTGCGCTTGGTCTCCCACACATCGTCGATGTTGAGGATCACGTTGGGCTTGTAGTTGCACTGCTCTGGCTGGTGCGGCTCGAACAGGAAAACCGGCGGCGCATTGTAGGCCAAGTCCGGGGTCGGCTTATGCCCGGCCGCCTGGGCGATGATGCGCGCCTCCTGCGCAAAGCGGGTCGCCTCCGGATGGTCCACATTGTAGGGATCCTCCAGGGAGTGCGTGAGCACGAAGGAAGGCTTGAGCTCCCTGTAGACGTCGACCAGACGATCCAGCATCTCCGGAGTGGTGTGGAGCGGGTAGTCGCCTGCATCGAAGAATTCGATCTCGGCGCCGAGCACGTCGGCGGCGCGCTCGGCCTCCTCGCGCCGCTGAGCCTTCACCTCGGTGAGCGAGATGTCGCCTTTCTTCCAGGCCCACTGGCTTTCGCCGCGCTCACCAAACGAGAGGCAGACGATCTTCATGCGATAGCCCTTCTTCGCGTGAAGCGCGATGCCGCCGCCCGCACGCCACACGAAGTCACCAGGATGGGCAGTAACGACAAGTCCGGTCTTTCCAGCAGTCATAGTGGCCTCGGAAGGAAGTGTTCAAACAATCTAGACAGCATCACGCCCGGCTTCAGCGGGGTGTGCCAGAGTTTCATGCGCAAAAACATGGCCCTCGAAGAGCAGGCGGGCGGTGCGAAGGAGACCGGCCTTCTCGACGACAGGGTTCTCAACAGTCCCGCCCACCTCGATCACCACGCCGAACTCGCCGGTGGGGTGCTCCACCGAGAGGGTCTTCTCGCGTCCCGGCGGGATCTGAGCCACCCGGGATGCGGGTGAGCCCGGCAGCACGCAGGCCGTCGCGACCGTCACGGCAGCAAAGACCCCGATGGACGCGTGGCATTCGTGCGGAATGAAGCTGCGGGTGCAGACATGCCCTCCGGCGGCGGGAGGCGCCACCAGGGCCATCTTCGGGACGACCTTGGATGAGACGTCTCCGAGCCCCATGAGCTTGCCGGCCTCTAAGCGGATCTCCTCCAGGCGAGCTTTCAACTCTGTGTCCTTGTCGAGCACATCGCGCGGTTCGTACCCCGTGCGCCCGACGGCGGAGGCCTCGAGCACGACGACAGGCATGCCGTTGTCGATCAGGGTCACGTCCACACCGGCGACGCGATCCACCACATTGCCGGTCGGCAGCAGGGAGCCGCAAACGGAGCCGGCAGCATCGAGGAATTCGACTGCGATGGGTGCCGCGGTGCCCGGCACGCCGTCAATGCGGGCATCGCCGCCATAGATCACGTGGCCGTCGCGTGTCTGCACCGTGAGTTCAGCGATTGTTCCCGTGTTGACCGTATGCACCCGCACCCGTGTCACGGGATCGGCTGCCTTCACGAGGCCGCGTTCGATTGCGAAAGGCGCGACGCCCGCAAGGATGTTGCCGCAGTTGGGCGTGACATCCACCTTCGGCTTGTCAATCCCGACTTGGCCAAAAAGGAAGTCGATGTCGCAGTCTGAGCGCTTCGATTTGGACACGATGGCGATCTTGCTCGTCAGCGGGTGAGCGCCGCCGATACCGTCGATCTGGCGCGGATCGGGCGAACCCATCACCGACAGGAGCAGCGCATCGCGGCGCACCGGATCGGATGGGAGATCGTCAGCCAGGAAATAGGCGCCCTTGGAAGTGCCACCCCGAAGGATCATGCAAGGAATACGAGGCTGAATGGTCCTTCTCCCTGATATGACAGATGAGGTCCGGGGAGGGTGCATCAGGGAGCTTTATGCAGCAAATGGTTTGTTTATGGCTTTTGATGAATTTTTTTCACGCCCTGGGAAAGTTTCGTGGCGCGCTTTTGATTGATGCGCTCTTCCCCGGTGAAGACCTCAACGATGATCTTGCGGAGCTCGTCGGCCAGCGGCGAGAGGGGCGTTCCGCGCCGTGAAACGATGCCGAGCTGGCGGGTGATGCTCGGGTTGCGCAGGGGCACGAGCTTGAGGCCGCGCTCGTCGACGGAATCGAAGGCCCGGCTGGGGATCACGGTCAGCGCGACTCCAGCCTTGACCAGGGCAACGGCCGTCTGGATGTGCTGAACCTCGAAACGCCAGGTCAGGCCTTCCCGGCGGCTTCCCAGGGCATCGTCGATGATCATGCGATTACCTGTCTGCGGGCTGATCCTGATCAAGGGCTCTTCCGTGAGATCCGACCAGCTCACGGCAGGTTGAGAGGCCAGGGGGTGATCCTCAGGGCAGACGAGGGTGAAGGGGTCCTTGATCAGCATCTCGATGTCGAAGTCCCACCTGTGAGCGGCAACCAGGGTGATTCCGAATGCGATGGTTTCGTCCTGAACCAGGTTGCTGATCTCGGTGGCTGAGTTGTCGTAAATCCGGAGAACCACGTCCGGGTGCCTTTCTTGGAAGCGCCGCAGAGCGAAAGGAAGCCGGCCGGACGCGATCGTGGGCAGACATCCAATGGAGAGCGTTTCCTGACGACTGCGCCCCTCGTGACGGAGCGTATCCAGGGAGCCCGACAGGCTTTCGATGGTTCCTTTCACCTTGGGCAGAAGATTGAGGCCGGCCTGAGTGAGCGACACCTCTCGCGTGGTGCGGGACAGGAGTTTTACCCCGAGGTCTTCCTCCAGCTTGCGGATCCGGTGGCTGAGCGCCGTCTGCGACAGGTTGAGATGCGCCGCCGCCAGCTGAAAGCTGCCGCGTTCCGCGATGGCAACGAAGGCGTGGAGCCCAAGGAAATCGATGCGCATGGAGAATCCATGATGAGAGGTCGTCTGCCACTTATGAAGTATATTCATCAATGGCCAAAAACAATCCATTTGCTTCATTTCGGCTCTATTGCCTTTCTTATGGTCCAGCACCTGCTCCCAATTCGTGACGAGGGCCGATCCGCCGCATGACGTCAGGGCCTACGATCCCGCCGCCGCATCCCGACCCGCGGGTCCCTTCGTTCAAGCTTCCGCCCGGAAGCTGCGATACCCATTGCCATATCTTCGGACCCGACCGCAGCTATCCCTATGTTCCGGAACGGCCCTATACGCCGCCGGATGCGCCGCTGGAGATGTTCCGCGCTTTGCACGACCGTCTCGGCGTCGAACGGGCGGTGATCGTCAATGCTACGCCCCATGGACGCGACAACCGGGTCGTCACCGATGCCATTGCACAGAGCGGGGGACGGTACAAAGGCATTGCCAATGTGGATGAGACGTTCGGCGACCGGCACTTGAGGGATCTGGCGGAGGCTGGGATTGAGGGGTGCCGGTTCACCTTCCTGCCGCGGCTCGGAACGATGCCCGACATGAGCGCCTTCGATCGGATTGTGGAGCGCATTGCGGGTCTCGGATGGCACGTCGATCTCTATCTCCCGGCAACCCTGATCCCTGAGTTCCGGCCCCGGCTGATGAGCCTTCCGGTGCCCTATGTGATCGACCATATGGGCGTCGTTGATGCGAGCCAGGGCCTCGACCAGCCCGGGTTCGTCGCTCTGCTCGATCTCCTGCGGGATGACGAGAAGTGCTGGGTGAAGGTCTCCTGTCCGGAGCGCATCTCGCGCGCAGGCCCGCCGTTCCACGACGTGGCTCCTTTCGGCCGTGCTTTCGTCGAGGCCGCCCCGGATCGCGTTCTTTGGGGGACAGACTGGCCCCATCCGAATGTGCCCGTCATGCCCGATGACGGCGACCTTGTGGATCTCGTGCCGCTGTACGCGCCGGAACCCGCACTCCGGCAGAAGCTTCTCGTCGACAACCCGACGCGCCTGTTCCGCTTCGGGCAGGGATAGAAAAAGATCAAGAGCTAAAGAGGAAACACACGCATGTTCGCAACGGCCACCAGACGATCGATGCTGCTGGGACTGGCGATGGCCATGGGGCTGACACTGTCCGGGCCAGCCCAGGCACAGGCCGATTACCCCACGCGGCCGGTCAAGATCATCGTGCCTTTCGGCGCCGGCGGCGTGGCCGACGTCACGATCCGGATCGTTGCCGAGAAGCTCAGCGAGAAGATGGGCCAGCGCTTCATCGTCGAGAACATGCCGGGTGCCGGCGGCATCACCGCAGCGCGCGCGGCTCTGTCGAGCGCGCCCGACGGGCAGACCCTGACGATGCTCACGAACGGAACGGCCGTGAGCGTGCCGCTCTTCGCCAACCTGCCGTTCGACCCGTTGAACGATTTCGTTCCGATCTCGACGCTTGGCACCTTCGATTTTCTGTTCGTGGTGAACGCGAACTCCGAGTACAAGGCCTTCAAGGATCTGATCCAGGCCGCCAAGGACAAGCCGGGCACTCTGAACGTTTCGACCATTGCGGTCGGCAGTACCCAGCATCTCACTTCGGTCCTTTTTAAGGGCGAGGCGGGTGTCGATTTCCGGCACGTCCCGTTCCGCAACACGCCGGACGCAATCGTGTCGTTGATCCGGAATGATACGCATCTGCTGATCGACTCCCAGGCCGCGCTGAAATCGGCCTTGGAAGGGCAGCAGGTAAGGGCCCTGGCCACATCTGGGCCCCGCCGGTCCCCCGCGATGCCTGACGTTCCGACCGTTCAGGAAGCAGGCATCTCAGCCTTCGACGTCACGTCCTGGAATGCTCTTTTCGCCCCGAAGGGAACGCCCGAGTCGATCCTTCAGAAGCTGAACGCCGCTCTGAAGGAGATCCTTGCGACGCAGGAGATCAAGGCGCGGCTGCTGGAACTCGGCATCGAGGCGCGCAGTGAGACGCCTGCGGAACTGAAGCAGCGTCTCCAGTCCGATATCGACAAGTGGCGGGCGGTGATCGAGAAAGCCGGTATTCCGAAGCAGTGAGGACAGGCCGTTGATCAGGGTTCAGTCAAGCACGGTCTCTGGAGCGCAATGATGACGGCATCGAACGAGGGTCCGACGATCATTCTCCTGCCGGGGCTCCTGTGCGATGCGAGTGTCTGGACGGCGCAGATCGAGGCTCTTAGCCCCCATGCGCATGTTCTCGTCGCCGACTTTTCCGAGCACGATTCTCTCGAAGCCATGGCGCTTTCGGCGCTGGCAATGGTGGAGGGTCCGATCATTGCCGTCGGCCATTCCATGGGCGCCCGGGTGGCCATGGAGATGGTGCATCTTGCGCCAGAGCGAATCCGGAAACTCGCCCTCATCGACACCGGTGTCGACTCCCGTCGGGAAGGCGAAGAAGCCAAGCGGCAGGTGCTGGTGGATCTGGCCTTTGCAGAGGGTATGGGGGCTCTCGCCGACCGATGGCTCCCGCCCATGGTCCATGCAGATCGCGTGGAGGATCAGGCGCTTCTTGCTCCTCTCAAGGAAATGGTGAAGCGGGCAACTCCCGAGCAGCATCAGCGGCAGATCCTGGCGCTCCTCAATCGTCCGAACCTGGTGCCTCGTCTTGCGAGCATCACGTGCCCGACCCTCGTCATGGTTGGGCGCCAGGACCGGTGGAGCCCTCTCGCGCAACACGAGGAATTGGCAGCCCACATTCCAAATGCCGAACTGGTCGTCATCGAAGACAGCGGTCACATGACCCTGCTCGAGCAGCCGGAGCAAGTGTCCGACGCCTTGTTGCGCTGGCTGGGCTTTGAGAGCAAGCTCGCGGGCACGCACGCCGCCGCAGCGATGGAGAAATGACATCATGGACGAGAAGTCAGGGCAGGATCAGATCCCCGACACGCCGCTCTTCGACCGGAAGCGATCGCTGGGCGGGTATCGCATCAACAAGATGGCCATGGGCCTGAGCAGGCCCGAGAGTCGCGAGGCGTTCAAGCAGGATGAGAGTGCCTATCTCGACCGCTTCGGCCTGACGGCGGAGGAGAAGGAGGCCGTCATGACGCGCAA
The DNA here is from genome assembly GCF_056148915.1 of Microvirga sp. jy35. NCBI lineage: Bacteria > Pseudomonadati > Pseudomonadota > Alphaproteobacteria > Hyphomicrobiales > Methylobacteriaceae > Microvirga > Microvirga sp. jy35. Next base: position 303,632 of record NZ_JBWBEW010000002.1, read on the forward strand.
CTGGCGCGAGATGGTGCGGCTCGGCGGCAACCTGTTCTTCATCCTCAAGATCTCCGCCGTCGATCCAGTTCGCATCACCGAGATCGGCGCCCATCAGGCGGGCATGGAGCACGACGATTTTCTGCGCAACCGTTTAGGGAAGAAAGTATAATGGCGAAGCTCATCGGAGGATTGGGAACGTCCCACGTTCCCTCGATCGGCGCAGCAATCGACAAAGGCCTGCGCGACACGCCGGACTGGAAGCCGTTCTTCGACGGGTACATTCCAGGGCAGGAATGGGTGAAGGAGCATAAGCCCGATGTGGCGGTCGTGATCTTCAACGACCACGGTAATTCCTTCTTCCTCGACAAGGTGCCGACCTTTGCGGTGGGCTGTGCCGAGGAGTACCGTCCGGTCGACGAGGGCTGGGGCCCCCGAGCCATCCCGCCGTTCAAGGGTGCAGTCGATTTCTCCTGGCATTTCATCGATACCCTGATCGAGAACCGGTTCGACCCCATGATCTGCCAGGAGATCGAGGTGGACCACGGTATTCAGGTTCCCATGGAGCTGTTCTGGGGCCGCCCCGCCGAGTGGCCGGTGCGCGTGGTGCCGATCTTCGTCAACGTGATCCAGTATCCGATCCCGCTTCCGAGCCGGTGCTACGAGATGGGCCACGTCCTGCGCCAAGCCATCGAGAGCTATCCCGGCAACGAACGCGTCGTCGTTCTCGGCACAGGCGGCCTGTCCCACCAATTGCAGGGAGCTCGTGCGGGGTTCGTGAACCCGCAGGCAGACCAAGCTTTCCTGAACGACATCGCTACCGATCCAGACAGGCTCGCGGGCATGTCCCGGGAGCAATATGTGGAGATGTTCGGCAGCGAGGGGGCGGAGCTGATGATGTGGCTCGTCATGCGCGGAGCCATGGATCGCGATGTGGTCGTCCGGCACAAGCACTACTTCGTTCCCGCGTCCATGACAGGCGCCGGCATGATCGTGATGGAAAACGAGGCGACGGCTTCTCCGGCCGTGGCGGCATGACACCATGTATTGGCTCATGATCTGCCGCCATAAACCGGGCATGGCGGACCTGCGCGAGCAGCACAGGGACGCGCATCGCCATCATGTCGCTACAGGGGGAGGCGGCCTCGCCAGGGTGCTGATCGGCAGTGCCCTTACTGAGGATGACGCCGAGGCGCCGCTGGGTAATTTCGGGATTCTGGAGGCTCCCACGCGGGAGGCCGCACAGGCTTTCGCGGAGAACGATCCGTTTGCCCGCACGGGCCTTGTGGAATCCATTGAGATTACGGCTCTCGCCTCACGGTTCCAGGCTCACCGGATCGATCCCATGACACGGTAGGAGCGGAAACAGAAGGTCGGGCCGTCCAAGAGCCCAGGCCATAACAATCATCAGGAGGAAGCGAATGAAACGTCGGACATTCTTGAGGGCTGCGGGAGCAGCGGCTGTGACGCTGGCCCTGAGCGGGGCAGCTCTGGCGCAGGAGACGGTGAAGATCGGTTTGATCCTGCCGATGACGGGGCCGTTCGCCTCGACGGGGCGGCAGATCGAGGCGGCAGCCAAGCTGTACATGCAGCAGAAGGGCGACACGGTGGCGGGCCGGAAGATCCAGCTGATCGTCAAGGACGACACGGGCGTGGCGGACGTGACCAAGCGCCTGGCCCAGGAGCTGATCGTCAACGACAAGATCAGCGTCATGGCGGGCTTCGGCCTCACCCCTCTGGCCCTCGCCTCGGGTCCATTGGCGACGCAGGGCAAGGTTCCTGCCGTCGTCATGGCTGCGGCGACCTCGACGATCACGGAGGCTTCGCCCTTCATCGTTCGCACCAGCTTCACGGCGGCCCAAGCCACTGTTCCTCTTGCCGATTGGGCTGCCAAGAACGGTCTCAAGAAAGTCGTGACGCTGGTTTCGGACTATGGCCCGGGCATCGACGTGGAGAAGGCCTTCACGGAAGTCTTCACCAAGGCGGGCGGCCAAGTGGAGAACCTGCGGGTGCCGCTGGCAAACCCCGACTTCTCGCCCTTCCTGCAGAAGGTGGCCGACGCCAAGCCCGACGCGCTTCTGGCCTTCGTACCCTCCGGCGTGGGTGCGCAGTTCATGAAGCAGTTCGTGGAGCGCGGCCTCGACAAGAGCGGCATACGACTCCTGGCTGAAGGAAGCGTGACGGACGACGATCTGCTCAACAACATCGGGGATGTAGCACTGGGCGCCATAACCACACACCACTACTCCGCGTCTCACGACAGCCCTGAGAACAAGGCTTTCGTAGAGGCCTTCAAGAAGATCAGCAATGGGGCGCGCCCGAACTTCATGGCGGTGGGCGGCTATGACGGCATGCACCTGATCTACGAGGGCCTGAAGAAGACCAACGGCCAGGGCGGCCAGGCGCTGATCGACGCCATGAAAGGCATGAGCTGGACCAGCCCGCGCGGTCCGGTGTCGATCGATCCGCAGACCCGCGACATCATCCAGAACATCTATGTGCGGAAAGTGGAGCGCAAGGACGGGGAGCTCTACAACGTGGAGTTTGCCACGATCCCCAACGTCAAGGACCCGGTCAAAGCCGCCAAGGCCAACTGATCCCGCCACGTCACGAGAAGCGCCGCACCCCTCATGCGGCGCTTCTTACTGTATACACCATACTGTAAATTTTCTGGTTTGCTGCTCTGCAACATCGAAATTCGGCCATAATAGCCCTTCGTATAATTGTTCCAAGCAAGTGCCTGTATACATTCTGCATCCGTGGAGGAAGACCATGACAGATGCCCGACCGTTTCCGCTAAACGCGTGGTACGCCGCAGCCTGGAGCCATGAAATCAAGCACGAGCTGGCGGCGCGGACGATCTGCAACAAGGATATGGTGCTCTACCGCCGCTCGGACGGCCAAGTCGCCGTCCTGGAGGATGCGTGCTGGCACCGGCTGCTGCCCCTCTCCATGGGCCATCTCAAGGGTGACGAGGTGGTCTGCGGTTATCATGGCCTCGTCTTCAACGCTGCCGGCCGCTGCACTTACATGCCCGCACAGAAGACCATCAATCCATCGGCCTGCGTGCGCGCCTATCCTGTGGTCGAACGCCATCGACTTGTCTGGGTATGGCCCGGCGATCCCGCGCTTGCCGACCCGAACAAGATTCCCGACTTCCACTGGAACGACGGCACCGAATGGGTTGGCGAGGGCGGCACCTTTTACAATCTGAAATGCGACTACCGCCTCGTGATCGATAACCTCATGGACCTGACGCACGAGACTTATGTTCATGCAGGCAGCATCGGCGATGAGGCGATCACCAGTGCGCCCTTCGACGTTACCCATACGGATCGCACGGCAACCGTGACCCGCTGGATGACCAATATCGAGCCGCCGCCCTTCTGGGCCAAGCAGCTCGACAGGCCGGGCGAGCATGTAGACCGGTGGCAGATCATCTACTTCCAGGCGCCCTCGACAGTAGTTGGCGACGTGGGTGTGGCCGTGGCCGGAACCGGTGCGCCGCAGGGTGATCGCTCGCAGGGTGTCAATGGCGCGTTCCTGGCTGCCATCACGCCGGAAACCGACAAGAGCTGCCACTATTTCTGGAACTTCGTGCGGACCTTCCGCACGGATGACGAGCAGCTCACGAAGGATATCAACAAGGCCCACGTCAACGAAGGCAAGGGCGTGTACGATCAGGACCACGTGGTGCTCGAAGCCCAGCAGATCGCTATCGACAAGAACCCGCGCCTGCCATTCTACAACCTCAACATCGATGCTGGCGCCCTCTGGGCCCGCAAGCTGATCGACACGATGCTGGAAGCCGAGCACGGGCAGCCGGTTCCCGTGCCCAGCGAGGCGGCCGAGTAGGTTCGACGATGAGCAAGCAGGTCGAATGGCGAAAAGGAACCTTGCGATCGGTGCGGGATCTCACCCCGGATATCCGGCTCTTCGAGATCGAGCCGGAGGGAGAGTTCGTCGCACCGACGCCGGGAAGCCATATCAATGTGGGGGTGCAGATCGGGGAGCGGCCGGATGTGCGCTCCTATTCTGTCGTCGGCCCGTGCACGGACGGGCTTTACCGGATTGCCGTGAAGCGCTTGCCTGACAGCCGCGGCGGGTCGCTCTACATGTGGAGCCTCTCGCCCGGCGCTCAGCTCAGCATCTCGACCCCTGGCAATCACTTTGATCTCAGCTTAGGGCGGCCGGAATATCTCCTGCTTGCGGGCGGCATCGGCATCACGCCGATCTTCAGTATGGCGCTGGCTCTCGCACATGCCGGCGCGAACTTCCGCGTGCTCTACGCCTGCCGGAGCCGGCAGGACATGGCTCTCGCCGAGGAGATGCGGGAGCAGATCGGAGACCGGCTGCAGGTGTTTCTCGACGAAGAGGGAGCCCGCGTGGATCTGGACGCGGAGATAGTCCGGCTTACACCCGGCGGGGAGCTCTATGTCTGCGGTCCCATCGGGATGCTGGAGGCAGCCAAGCGCGCATGGCAGAGGAGCGGCCGGGCCGTGGACCAGCTTCGCTTCGAGACCTTCGGCAACAGCGGCCGCTATGCCACCGAGGCCTTCAAGGTGAAGATCCCGCGGCTCGGGATGGAAGTCGATGTTCCGCACAACAAGACCATGCTCGAAGCCCTGGAGGGTGCCGGAGTCGCGATGATTTCCGATTGCCGCCGGGGCGAGTGCGGTCTCTGCGCCCTCTACATTGTCGAGACGACCGGCACGGTCGATCACCGGGACGTGTTCTTCAGCGACGAGGAGAAGGCCGAGAACAGGAAGCTATGTACCTGCGTGTCCAGGGTCGCCGGCGGAGATATCATCATCGACACGGCTGACAGGGCCGCATGAACGGCCTAGCTTGAGCACGGAAAGAAATTGAGGGGACCATGATCAAGGCCGGGGAGAATGGCAACGACCGCTCGGTGACGCAGACCGTGAGGGCGCAACTCGCCCTACGCGAACTCGTCCTGCGCGGCGAGCTCAATCCCGGCGAGCGGGTTTCCGAGCTGCAGATGGTCGAGCGCCTCGGTGTCTCCCGGACGCCGGTCCGCATGGCGCTCGTGCGGCTGGAAGAGGAGGGATTGCTGGAAGCGATTCCCTCCGGCGGCTTCTCCGTCAAGACCTTCTCCGAGAAAGAGGTCTTCGAGGCAATCGAGATCCGAGGGACGCTCGAGGGCCTTGCAGCGCGTCTGGCAGCGGAGCGCGGCGTCGGTCGAACGGAGCTCCGCAATGCGGCCGGCTGCCTCGAGGCGATCGACGACGTCATGCGTCGCGGCAAGGCTGAAATCGATCTGTTGCGCTACGTCGAGCTGAACGCCCGCTTCCACGACATTCTGATCGGCATGGCCGACAGCCAGGCGCTCGCCCGGCAGCTCGAACGGGTCAATGCATTGCCGTTCGCCTCGCCCAGCGCCCTGGTGCCTGTCCAGTCGCGCTCCCCGGAGATGAATTACATCCTCAGCGTGGCCCAGGACCAGCATCACTGCGTTCTTGCGGCCATCGAGCGACGGGAGGGCGCCCGCGCTGAAGCCATCATGCGCGAACACGCCCGCATTGCTCATCGCAATCTGGAGCGTGCACTGACAAACCAAAGGGACATGGATCTCGTGCCGGGTTCGGTGCTCATCAAGAGGCGCATCCGTGCCTGAGCTGCAAAGGCGAATACGCCAAAGAGAAAGAGGGAGAAGCACATGCGACGTCGGACATTCTTGAGGGCTGCGGGAGCGGCGGCTGTGACGCTGGCCCTGAGCGGGGCAGCTCTGGCGCAGGAGACGGTGAAGATCGGTTTGATCCTGCCGATGACGGGGCCGTTCGCCTCGACGGGGCGGCAGATCGAGGCGGCAGCCAAGCTGTACATGCAGCAGAAGGGCGACACGGTGGCGGGCCGGAAGATCCAGCTGATCGTCAAGGACGACACGGGCGTGGCGGACGTGACCAAGCGCCTGGCCCAGGAGCTGATCGTCAACGACAAGATCAGCGTCATGGCGGGCTTCGGCCTGACGCCACTCGCCCTTGCCCCAGCCCCGCTTGCCACCCAGGCAAAAGTGCCGGCCGTCGTCATGGCTGCGGCGACCTCGACGATCACGGAGGCCTCGCCCTTCATCGTTCGCACCAGCTTCACCCTTCCCCAGGCCACCGTGCCGATGGCGGAGTGGGCTGCGCAAAACGGCATCAAGAAGGTGACGACGCTGGTGTCCGATTACGGCCCCGGCATCGACGCCGAGAAGGCGTTTACCGGCGCGTTTGCGGCCAAGGGCGGTCAGGTTGAGAACCTGCGGGTGCCGCTGGCAAACCCGGACTTCTCGCCCTTCCTGCAGAAGGTGGCCGACGCCAAGCCCGACGCGCTCTTCGTCTTCGTGCCGTCAGGCATCGGCGCGCAGTTCATGAAGCAGTTCGTGGAGCGCGGCCTCGACAAGAGCGGCGTCAAGCTGATCGGACCCGGCGACGTGACCGATGATGACATCCTGAACGGCATGGGCGATGTGGCACTGGGCGCCATCACGACCCAGCACTACTCCGCCTCTCATGACAGCCCCGAGAACAAGGCCTTCGTGGAAGCGTTCAAGAAGGCCAATCCCAGCATGCGCCCGAACTTCATGGCGGTGGGCGGCTATGACGGCATGCACCTGATCTACGAGGGCCTGAAGAAGACCAACGGCCAGGGCGGCCAGGCGCTGATCGACGCCATGAAAGGCATGAGCTGGACCAGCCCGCGCGGTCCGGTGTCGATCGATCCGCAGACCCGCGACATCATCCAGAACATCTATGTGCGGAAAGTGGAGCGCAAGGACGGGGAGCTCTACAACGTGGAGTTTGCCACGATCCCCAACGTCAAGGACCCGGTCAAAGCCGCCAAGGCCAACTGATTGACGATACCAACAAGAGGGGCGCCGTTCAGCGCGGCGCCCCTCGGGAACGAGTTTTGCGGAGAACGCGGTGCTGACCATTCTCTTCGATGGCATTGCCTACGGCATGCTTCTGTTCGTGCTGGCCTGCGGCTTGGCCGTCACGCTCGGCCTGATGAATTTCGTCAATCTCGCCCATGGCGCCTTCGCCATGGCCGGCGGTTACGTCACGGCCGTGCTGATGAACCGGATCGGCGTGCCTTTCCTGGCAACCCTGCCGCTTGCCTTCATTGTCCCGGCAATCCTCGGTCTTGTGCTTGAGAGAACCCTTTACAAGCGGCTCTATACCCGCAGCCACCTGGATCAGGTGCTGTTCTCCATTGGGCTTGTCTTCATGGCGGTCGCTGCCGTCGACTACAGCTTCGGCTCGCAGCAGCAGCTGATCCAGCTTCCCACATGGCTCCAGGGCCGCATCGATATTCTCGGCGTTCAGGTCGGCCTCTATCGCAGCTTCATCATCGCCATCTGCGGTGCGCTCGTGGTTGCTCTTCAGCTTATCCTCACCAAGACCCGCTTCGGCAGCCGCCTGAGGGCTGCGGTGGACGATCCCCGCGTCGCGCGCGGGCTCGGCATCAACGTGAGCCTGATCTTCGCTACGACTTTCGCGTTCGGCTCCGGGCTTGCCGGGCTGGGCGGGGCACTCGGCGCGGAGATCCTCGGCCTCGACCCGACATTTCCGCTCAAGTTCATGATCTACTTCCTGATCGTCGTCACGGTCGGCGGGACGACCAGCATCACCGGGCCGTTTCTGGCCTCGCTCCTCCTCGGCATCGCCGATGTGGCCGGCAAGTACTACGTGCCGAGCGTCGGCGCCTTCGTCATCTACACGCTGATGATCGTCGTTCTCGTTCTGCGCCCGCAGGGGCTCTTCGAACGTGCGCGCTGATCCAACAGGAACTGAACCTATGTCGACGAGCATCGCCGATCACGTCAGAACAACCCTGGTCCGAAGGGGGCGATGGGGAATTGGCGAAATTCTCTTCTGGCTCATCGCCGCCGCGACCCTGTACTTCCTGCCCGAGCGGCATCTCATCCTGAACGAGATCGCGATCATTGGTCTCTTCGCGCTCTCCCTCGACCTCATTCTCGGCTATGCCGGCATCGTGTCGCTCGGCCATGCAGCATTCTTCGGGCTGGGGGCGTACACGGCCGGAATTCTGGCGAGGGACGGGATCGCAGATCCGTTGCTTGGGTTGGGAGCAGCGGCGATAGCCGCTGCGATCCTGGGCTTCGTGACCAGCTTTCTCGTGCTGCGGGGCTCCGATCTGACCAAGCTGATGGTGACGCTAGGGGTTGCACTCGTTCTGGGCGAGGTCGCTAACCAGGCCTCCTGGCTCACGGGTGGCGCGGACGGTCTTCAGGGGATCACCATGGGACCCATCCTCGGTCTGTTCGAGTTCGACATCTTCGGCACAACGGCCTATGCGTACAGCCTCACTGTTACCTTCCTGCTCTTCATCGTCGCGCGCAGGATCGTCGTTTCACCCTATGGCCTCTCGCTGCGCTCGATCCGTGACAATCCCCTGAAGGCCCGCGCTGTCGGCATCCCGGTCAACCGTCGCCTGGTCGCCGTCTATACGCTCGCGGCCGCTTATGCAGGCGTAGCGGGGGCCCTGCTGGCGCAGACCACGCAGTTCGTGTCGCTCGACGTCCTCGCCTTCCATCGCTCTGCCGACGTGATGCTCGTGCTCGTGATCGGCGGCGTCGGATATCTCTATGGCGGTCTCATCGGGGCCATCGTCTTCAAGGTACTGCAGGACATCATCTCGGCCTGGACGCCGCAATATTGGCAGTTCTGGATCGGACTGATCCTGGTCATCATCGTGCTCGCGGGTCGCGAGCGCCTGACCGAGCGCGTGAGGACGCTCTGGAAGGGACTGGCCGGCCGTACGGTCAAACGTCCTGAGACGCTGCCGAAAACGTCTGCCCGGGAGGTGTGACATGACGATCGCGCTCGAAACCAGAGGCCTCGTCAAACGTTTCGGCGGCCTCGTAGCAACGGACAACGTGTCGTTCAAGCTGGAGCAGGGCGCGCGTCATGCCCTGATCGGCCCCAATGGCGCCGGCAAGACCACTTTCATCAACCTGCTCACCGGCGTTATCAAGCCGACAGCCGGACAGATCTTCCTCGAAGGTCAGGAGATTTCAGGACTGCGCCCCGAGTTGCGGGTGCAGCGCGGGCTTGCGCGCACCTTCCAGATCAACCAGCTCTTTCCGGCCATGACCCCGCTTGAAACCATCGGCCTTGCGGTGTCCGAGCGCACCGGGGGTGGGCGAGACTGGTGGCGCGTGACAGGGAGCAGGCGGGAGATCATCGGCGAGATCGTCGACATTGCGCAGCGCTTCCGTCTCACCGATGTGCTCGATGAGCGAACCTCCAATCTGGCATACGGCAAGCAACGGCTTCTGGAGATCGCCGTGGCTTTCGCCTGCAGGCCGCGGGTGCTCCTGCTGGACGAGCCGGCTGCCGGCGTACCGGAGGCGGAGCGGCACGAACTGCTGGCAACAGTGGCGGCGCTCCCGCGCGATGTCTCCGTTCTCCTGATCGAGCATGACATGGATCTGGTCTTCAGCTTTGCGGACCGAATCTCTGTTTTGGTCAACGGAGCGCTCTTCACGGAAGGTACGGTCGAGGAGGTCTCGACCGATCCAAGGGTCCGGGCCGTCTATCTCGGGGAGAGCATCGATGAGTGAGCTTCTTACCCTGCGGCAGGTCTCCGCCGGCTATGGCGACGCCATCGTCATTTCGAGCATCGACCTGCGTCTCAAGTCCGGCGAGTCCCTCGCCGTGCTCGGTCGCAACGGAACAGGCAAGACAACGCTCCTCAACACCATCATCGGCGTCACCCGACACCGCGGCGGCTCCATCATTCTTGATGGCCAGAACCTGACGACCACACGCCCCGACAAGCGCGCTCATGCGGGCATCGGCTGGGTTCCGCAGGAGCGCAATATCTTCAAGTCCCTCACGGTGGAGGAGAACCTGACGGCGGTGGCCCGCCCTGGACCCTGGACCGTGAACCGCGTCTACGAGATGTTCCCCCGCCTCAAGGAGCGCCGGACCAATCTCGGCAACCAACTCTCGGGCGGCGAGCAGCAGATGCTGGCGGTTGCCCGCGCGCTCGTTCTCAATCCCAAGCTCCTGTTGCTGGATGAGCCAACCGAGGGTCTCGCGCCCATCATCATCGAGGAGCTGCTTGCGGCCCTGACACGGATCATCCGCGGGGAGGGCATGTCGGCAATCATCGTCGAGCAGCATGCCCAGAAGATTCTCGGCGTGACCGACAACGCGCTCATTCTCGATCGGGGCGCCATCGTTCATGCGAGCTCGAGCCGGGTCCTGATCGAGGACCCGGCGGCTCTCGAACAGCACCTGGGCGTGACGGCAAAGAAGAAGCCGATCCGCGCCATATCTCACTGAAACGACACATTGGAGGATTGACCCATGCAACGCACCAACCCGCCCTTCCGCGCCGACATGGTCGGCAGCCTTCTGCGCACTGCGGCACTGAAGGACGCTCGCCACAGGCATCACGCCGGGGAGATCTCGGATGAGGCCCTGAAGGAGGTCGAGAATCGTGAGATCCGCGCTCTCATCAAGCGTCAGGAGGAAATCGGCCTGCAGGCTGTAACGGACGGCGAGTTCCGGCGCGCCTACTGGCATTTCGACTTCCTGGAGCATCTCGACGGTGTCACCTCGGTCGAAGCCGATTCCGGCATGAACTTCAAGGGCGGCGTCGGCATTGCCAAAGCGCTGCGCGTAACCGGCAAGGTCGGCTTCTCCGGTCATCATCCGATGATCGACCATTTCCGGTTCGTGAAGGACAACACGGATCGCGTCGCGAAGATGACGATCCCTGGCCCGAGCATGCTGCACTACCGCGGCGGCCGGAAGATGATGAACATGGGCGTCTATCCGAACATGGACGACTTCTATGCCGATGTCGGTCAAGCCTACAACAAGGCCGTTCATTCCTTCTACGACGCGGGTTGCCGCTATCTCCAGCTCGATGACATCTCCTTCGCCTACCTCTGCGATCCAGACCAGCGCGAGATGCTGCGCCAGCGGGGGGACGACCCTGAGAAGCAGCCCGAGATCTATGCCGGCATGGTGCGCGAGGCGCTCAAGGACAAGCCGAGCGATCTGGCCATCACGATGCACCTGTGCCGTGGCAACTTCCGCTCCACCTTCATCGCATCCGGCGGCTATGAGCCCGTGGCCGATGTGCTCTTCAACCGCATGCCGGTTGATGGCTACTTCATGGAATGGGACACGGATCGCGCCGGTGGATTCGAGCCCCTGCGTTTCCTGCCGAAGGGCAAGTCCGTCGTCCTCGGTCTCGTGACCTCCAAGACCGGCGTTCTCGAGAAGAAGGACGATATCAAGCGCCGCATCGACGAAGCTGCCAAGTATGTGGACCTCGACCAGCTCTGCCTCTCGCCACAATGCGGCTTCGCCTCCACGGAGGAGGGTAACACGCTCGCCGAGGAGGAGCAGTGGGCGAAGCTGCGCATGATCGTCGAGATCGCCGAGGAAGTCTGGGGTAGTCCCGGCTCCGGGGCCAAGAAGGCGGCCTGACCGTCAGCCGGGAGCCCGGATGCCAAACGCTCCGGGCTCCCGCCCTACAGGTTCACAGAAGCGATAGACATGGCGATGCAACATGAACCTGTGCTCGACTTGGCTCACCTGGGGCATCTCGAGTTGCTCACGCCGAAGCCGGACGAGAGCCTGCATTTCTTCGTCGACGTGCTCGGCATGACTGAAAGCGGCCGGCAGGGCGACTCGGTCTATCTTCGTGGCTGGGACGATTATGAGCGCTACTCCCTCAAGCTGACCGCTTCGAAACAGCCCGGGATGGGCCACATGGCTTTCCGGGCCAGGAGCCAGCAGGCGCTGGAGCGGCGGGTCGCTGCTCTTAAAGGTTCCGGCTATGACATCGGCTGGACGGATGGCGATGTCGGTCACGGGCCGGCCTTCCTGTGCCGCGATCCTGACGGACATATGCTCGAGCTCTATTTCGAGACCGAATGGTATGTCGCTCCGCCCGAATTGAGACCTGCGCTGAAGAACCAGGCTCAACGCTTTCCGGCCCGCGGCGTGAACGTGCGGCGCCTCGACCACCTGAACTGCCTGGCGTCCGACATTCGCGCGAACCGAATCTTTTTCGAAGATTATCTCGGATGCCGGCTGACCGAGCAGATCATCCAGAATGACGGGGTCGAGGCCGGCATGTGGATGACCCTCACGAACAAGAGCTACGACTTCGCCTTCACCCGTGACCACACGGGGGGCAAGGGGCGCTTCCACCACCTGACCTATGCCCTCGACAGCCGTGAGGATGTTCTCCGGGCTGCCGACATCTTCCTCGAAGCAGGTGTGCCCATCGAATCCGGGCCGCACAAGCACGCAGTCCAGCAAACGTTCTTCCTCTACGTCTACGAACCCGGAGGCAATCGGGTCGAGGTCTGCAATGCGGGCGCCCGACTCATCCTCGCGCCTGACTGGAAGCCTATCGTCTGGACCGAGGAAGAGCGCAAGAAGGGGCAGGCTTGGGGGATGAAGACAGTCGAGTCGTTCCATACCTACGGAACACCACCTGTCGGAGACGCTGGCTGAGCCTTATTCTCTTGAATGTGGGCCTGCTGCTGCAAAGAATTCTACAGAGCAGGTCTCACGGCGTTTCCATGCCGCGACATGAACAAATAGTAGCTGACCGGGATCGCCTCTGGATTGGAGAAGCTGTAGGCGGTCGTCACATCGAAGCGCAGCGCGTCACCGGGCTCCATGCAGAACGTCTCATCTCCGATCTTGACGACGAGCGGCCCGTTTGGCGAGAAAACGAGCTTGCGAGTCGGAACGGGATAGGGGGAGAGCAGACCGGTCGATTGAAGCCCGGGCAGGATGTGTCGAACGACCTCAATGCCATCACCTTCCGCAGGGGAGAAAACGGCTTCTCTTTCCAGACCAGTCGAGGGATCGCGAAAACGGCTTCGACGGTTGGCGCGCTGCAGCTGAATAGAGGCAGACTGGGCTTGTTCTCCAAGCAGTGCAGAAAGACTCACATTGAGCCCGGTAGCAATGCGCACCAGGATCCCTACGGTGGGCATCTTCTCGCCGCGCTCAATTTTCGAGATCATGGCCCGGCTGACTTGGGCCCGCTGGGCCAGCATCGCCAGAGTCAGGTTCTGTGCCCGTCGGAGTTCACGTAGATGCAGTCCGAGAACCGACAGCAACTCTTCAGCAGATTCACTGCTACCCTCAGCATCTTGGATCACGGGAGGGGGTGTATGCATTGGATCAAGCTCGAACGAGATAATATGAAGTGAGAGACCCTGAACCGCGTGAGAACTTGCACACGCGCCGAGGCATCGCAGGGCAGCGTCGCTGACGCTCATTCCAGTCGAGACAACGATCAGATGCCGCTTGCAGGCGCCGGCGACGCATCACTCTCGCCCATCGCGATCAAGAGGAGGGAGGCGCGGACCTGCCTTCATGACTTGCCCGTCGAGCGTGCGGCCCACCAGTTGCTCGGCCAATCGTGCCGCTTTCATCAGTCTCGTGAGGTCCAGGCCCGTTGCAATGCCCATTTCGTGAAGCATATGAACCATGTCCTCCGTACAGACGTTTCCGGCGGCGTTAGGGGCGAACGGGCATCCTCCGAGGCCGCCCACACTGCTTTCGAAGCGTACGATCCCCTCCTGTAGCGCAACCAATACTCCCACCAAACCGAGCCCGCGCGTGTTGTGAAAATGGAATGCCGGATCGATTTCAGGCAGCTTCTCCATCAAGGTTCCGGCGAGCATCTGGACCTGGCGCGGCGTGGCCATTCCGGTCGTGTCGCAGAATGTGATGCGCTGGACTCCTATCCTTTGGATTTCGCCTGCCAGATCGATCACCTGCTCGACCGGTACATCGCCTTCGAAGGGACAGCCGAACGCGACGGAGAGCGAAACGTCGACGCGGACTCTGGCTGCAGTGGCCAGTGTGACGATCTCGTGCAACTCGGTCAGAGACTGATGAGAAACTCGGTTGAGGTTGCGTATCCCATGGGAGTCGGTGGCCGAGAGAACGAACACCAGCAGATCGGCCTGGGCAGCCATAGCGCGCTCGGCACCGCGGACATTAGGAACCAACGCCTTGAGCTCAACATCCCTGATATGGCGAAATGCAGCAAAAACCTCCTCAGCATCCGCGAGCTGAGGTACGCGTGCGGGAGAGACGAAGGATGTCAGCTCTAGGCTGGTGTGGCCGGCATCAATCAACAGGCGGGCCAATGCCAGCTTCTCGTCCGTGGACAGAATGCGTTTCTCTATCTGCAAGCCGTCGCGCAGGCCTACTTCGGTGATTGACACGCGATCGGGCAAGCGGGTCACGGCTCAGATGGTCCCGTTTCGGGAAAGTCGATCCAACTGAGCCTCATCCATCTTCAGAAGATCGCCGTAGACTTCCCTGTTGTGCGCTCCCACGCCGGGGCCAGCCCAGCGGATCTGGCGGGAGGCGGGACCAAACATCGGCACGGTTCCTGGATGAAGCACGCGGCCCAGCCGTGGATCCTCGACCCACTGCACCATCCTGCGAGCGTTGTACTGGGAATCCTCGGCGATGTCGGCGGCCGTATAGACGCGGCTGGACGGGATATCAGCCTCCGCCAGCCTGTGTTCGAGAGACCGCGCATCTTGCTGGCGGGTCCATGTGGCAATTTCGGCCTCAAGGGCGTCGACATTCCGGCAGCGAGCCGGATTGTCGTGGTAACGGGAGTCTTCCGCCAGTTCCGGCCGTCCCATCAAACTGCACAGGGTTCGGAACAGCGCATCGGAGTTGGCCGCAATCAGGACCCAGCCGCCGTCAGCCGTTGGGAATGCATTCGTCGGTGCAGCGGTGCTGATGCGGCCGCCCGATGGCTCGCGCACGACGCCGGTGGCGCCATATTCCGGCAGCACGCCCTCCATGACGCTCAGAACAGCCTCGGTCAGGGCCACATCCGCTACTCTGCCGGTGGGCGCTTTGGACCAGAGGCCCGCCAAGACCGCTATCGCGGCATAGAGGCCGGCAAGTGAATCGCCGATGCTGATGCCCACCCGCACGGGGGGCAGATCCGTGGTACCGGGCGTGTGGTTCGAAAGATGGCGCAACCCGCCCAATGCTTCGCCGATGGCGCCGAAACATGCCCTCTCGGCCAAGGGCCCTGTCAACCCATACCCGGAGACGTGGCATATCACCAGATCCGGACGGATCTCGTGCAGCCGTGCGTCATCGAAGCCAAGCCGCGCCAGCTGCCGGGGACGCAGGTTCTCGACGAGAGCGTCGGATTGCGCCACCAGCTGCTCCAAGAGGGAGCGGCCCTCATCCGACTTCAGGTCGAGGGTGACGCATTTCTTGTTCCGGCCATGAACGGACCACCAATAGCTGTATCCGTCACGCGCCGCTCCCCATCTGCGCACGGGGTCACCTGAAACCGGAGGCTCCACCTTGATCACCTCCGCGCCAAGATCAGCCAGGAGTCTGGTGGCGAAGGGTGCGGCAATGTAGTGTCCGATCTCGAGAACCCTCAGGCCCTCCAGCGGCAGGCTCTCGGAAGCGATGGGCTGCGCGGCTGTCATTGCGGCTCCACCTTCTGACGGTCCGGGTCGTTCAACCATCGGCCGGTAAGATATGCGATGATTTCGCCCACGATCCCTTTGCGGAAGAGCATGACGCAGATGATGAAGGCGGCCCCGATGAAGATCGTGACCGGCACCGCGGTCGAGGCCAGATAGTTCTGGATGGTCAACACGAGAGCGGCGCCGATAACCGGGCCGAGGAAGGTGCCGACACCTCCCAGAAGCGTCATGAGGATCACTTCCCCCGACATCTGCCAGGCGACGTCGGTGAGCGTCGCAATCTGGAAGACGAGAACCTTGAGTGATCCGGCAAGCCCCGAGAGCGCGGCCGAGATGACGAAGACGGTCAGCTTGTAGCGGTTGGTATGATAGCCCAGGGACAAGGCACGGGGCTCGTTCTCGCGAATGGCGGTCAAGGAGGCGCCGAAAGGCGAGTGAACGACCCTCCAGATCACCGCCATGCCGATCAGGAACACGGCCAGGACAAAGTAGTAGAGCCTCGTGTTGTCTGTAAGTGACACGAGGCCGAGGAAGTCGGGTCGCGGCACACGCTGGATGCCGTCCTCGGCATTCGTAAACGGCGCCTGGAAAAAGGCGAAATAGGCCATCTGCGAGAGCGCAAGCGTCGTCATGGCGAAGTAGAAGCCCTGTCGCCGAATTGCGATGATGCCCATGAGAAAGCCGGTTACGAGCCCGAAGGCGACACCGATCATGAGACCGGATCCCGCTCCGAAGCCCCATTCCTTGATGGCATGGGCCGTGATGTAGGCGGCTCCCCCAAAGAAGGTTGCATGCCCGAAGGCCACCATGCCGCCGTAGCCCAAGACGAGATTCAATGCCGATGCGAAGAGGCCGAAGCACAACAGCTTCATCAGAAAGACGGGATAAAGAAACAATGGGGCTACGGCCATGAGCGCCAAGCCCGCAAGCAGCAGACCGATGTTGAGGTGCTTGCGCCGTTGCAGAGGAAGAGAGGGCGATGCGGAGACCATGGTGATCATTCCCCTTTTCCGAACAGTCCGCGCGGGCGCAGGAAGAGCACCACAGCCATGATGAGGAATGGCACGAGGTTTGCGGACGGCGGCCAGTAGACTTTAGCCAGTGCCTCCAGCGTGCCCAGCATCAATCCGCTGACGATGGCGCCGGTAATCGACCCGAGGCCGCCGATGATGACCACCGCAAACACAACGATGATGAGGTTGGCGCCCATGAGCGGGCTGACCTGGAAAACCGGCGCTGCGACAACGCCTGCAAAGCCGGCCAGAGCTCCGCCGAAGGCGTAGGTGCATGTCAGAAGGAGAGGGACGTTGACGCCGAAGACTTCGAGCAGGCGGCTGTTCTCAGTCGCGGCGCGGAGTTTTGCGCCGAGCGAGGTATATTCGATAATCAGCCAGGTGAGCAGGCAAAGCAGAAGTGAGATCCCGATGGCGAAAGCGCGGTAGTGCGGCAGATACATGAATCCGAGATTGCTCGTGCCGCTGAGGATGGCTGGCACCTGATACGGCTGCCCGGCCACGCCGAAGTAGAACTGGAGCAGGCCTTCGATGAGCAAGGCGATGCCGAATGTCAGTAGAAGTCCGTAGAGCGCATCGAGACCGTAGAGCTTCCTCAGGAGTGATCGCTCCAGCACGGCTGCCAGTACGGCAACGATGAGGGGAGCGATGACAAGGCAGGCCCAAAAACTGAAGCCTGCGTGGCTGGTCAGAAGGAAAGCCGCGAAGGCTCCTACGGTGTAGAATGCGCCATGGGTGAAATTGACAACCCGAAGCAAGCCGAAGATCACCCCGAGGCCGAGGCTGAGGAGAGCGTAGAAAGCGCCATTGAACAGGCCGATCACGAGCTGGGAGGCCAGCGCAACGAGAGGAACGCCGAAGATCATTGTCACGGCCTATATTCCGATCAGGCTGGAGATAGTGTCGAGACGCGCGTCGAGGTCGCGGGCAGGGAAGTCATCAACTACTTGCCCTTCCTCCATGAGGTAGAAATGATCCGCCAGGTGACGCGCGAAGTGAAAGTTCTGCTCGACCAGCAGCATGGTCAGGCCATCCTTTTTCAGCCCGTTGAGGACGCGGCCGATATGCTGGACGAGGACGGGCGACAGACCTTCGGTCGGCTCATCGAGGATGAGAAGCTCAGGCCCTGCCCGTAGCACGCGCGCGATGGACAGCATCTGCTGCTCGCCTCCCGAGAGGGTCCCTCCGGCAGCGCGCCGTCGCTCCTTGAGATTGGGAAAGAGATCGAAGATCCGCTCCAGGCTCATCCCGCGATCGCTGATCCTGGGCAGCAGATCGAGGTTCTCCTGAACAGATAGCGACGCATAGATGCCACGTTCCTCGGGAACGTAACCGATGCCCGTACAGGCGATGCGGTGACGTGGCATGCCAATCAGTTCCGTGCCGTTCATGCGGACGGAACCCGTGGCTCGCGACAGAAGCCCCACGATGCCGCGCAGCGTAGAGGTCTTTCCCACGCCGTTTCGCCCCAGAATTGCAACGGTCTGAGCGCGCGGCACCGACAGATTGACCCCATGGAGAATATGGCTTTCGCCATACCAGCCCTCGAGGTTCTCGATCCAAAGCAGGGGCTCATACCTCATAGCCGGCTCCGATGTAGGCCTGGCGCACGGAGGCGTTGTCACGGATCTCGCCGTAGGTGCCTTCCGCCATGACTTCGCCGCGCACCAGAACGGTGACCCTGTCGCAGAGGCTTTCGACAACCGAGAGATTGTGCTCGACCATCACCACGGTGCGGTCCTGTGCGACGCTGCGGATCAGCTCCACGATCATCGGGATGTCTCCTGCCGCCATTCCGGCAATCGGTTCGTCAAGCAGCAGAACTTTCGGCTCCATGGCCAGGGTGGTGGCAATCTCAAGGGCGCGTTTGCGTCCGTAGGAGACTTCCGAACAAAGCCGGTTTGCCAGCGCGGCCAGCCCGACGCGATGGAGCAGTCGGTCGGCCTCTTCGTCGAAGCGGCGCAGAGCGCGCGAAGGCTGCCAGAACTGATGGCTGGACCCATGGCGGCGTTGCAGAGCGACACGTATATTCTCGCGCAGCGTCAGGCCCGGAAAGATCGAGGAGATCTGAAAGGAGCGGCAAAGACCCCGCAAGGCAACATCGGCAGGTCCTTTGCCGGTGATGTCCTCGCCCCGTAAGAAGATGCTGCCTGATGTTGCAGAGTGGAACCGCGTGAGCAGACCGAAGAGCGTGGTCTTGCCCGCGCCGTTCGGGCCGATCAGGGCATGGATGCTGCCTTCCCGCACCTTGAGATCCACGCCCTTGACGGCAAGGAAGCCACCGAAACTCTTGCTGACCTGCCGCGCTTCGAGAACGATGCTCATCGGGTCGCCGCTCCGTCGAGTGGGGTGAACTTGGTGAAGAGGGGCCGGGTGCTGGCGAGCGAAGGGCGATCCTTCAGCATGGACACCACAGCAGACAGCTGCGGACGGCTTGGGGAGTCGAAGGCACCGCCAAACCGCATTTGCAGGTACTCAACGACGATCACCGGAAGAAAGGCTGCGATCCCGGGCCGGGCCAACAATGGATCCCGCTGCTCGATGATCAACTGCTCCAGCCGATCCAGGCTGCGGTGAGTCGCGTTTTGCCGACGGCGGGCGACAGAGGAGGAGTCGAACGCCGTATCGCTGACCGATCCCGATGTGACCATGCGTCCTGCCATGATCGCAGCGGCAGCGTCGATGATGCCGAGACAGATCCCGCCAAGCTGGCTCTGAGCATCGGATTGAAACCACAGCCGCCCTGCCTCGCCCGAGCGGCGCGCCGCATAATCCGCGATCAGGAGCGATTCCGTGATCGTTTGCGCGTCATCGTCATCGCCCGAGCCTACAACCAGAGCCGGAACCCGACCGGCCGGATTATGCTCCACCAAGTCGGGAGGATTCTGCCAGGGATCCAGGATGATGATCTCCAGTTCTCCGAGGCGAGCCTCGAGGCACATGACGCACGCCAGACGCGCGTAGGGAGATGTCGGGCTGACATAGAGTCTCATGGGAGATCTCCGCTATCGAGGACCTGCTCTGTCGAGCAGGTCCAAGCGGTTCTAGAGGGCTGGAGTAGACGATCCCGCCTGGGGGATCACTTCACGTGCGGGCAGCCGCTTTCCTTGGCGGTGCGGAACAGACCTTCAGCCGGGATCTTGGCGACGATCTTGTAGAGGTCGTTCGGCCCCTTCGATTCCGCAGGAGTCTTCACCTCGACCAGCAGCATGTCGTAGGTTACGCGGCCGTTGGCCTGAATGCGCGGGTTTTCCCAGATGCCGGTGGTGATGGGGAACTCCCGCATCTTTGCCGCCACCTTGTCCGGATCATCCGTGCCGGCTGCCTTCACCGCTTCCAGATAGTGCGTGACCGCGCCATAAGCGCCCATGTGGCCCATGGTCGGGGTCTTGCCGCCGTTCTTCGCCATCATTCTCTTGGCTAGAGCGCGCGTCTTGTCGTTCAGGTCCCAGTAGGTCGAGACCGACATGCGCATGCCCTTTGAGGCCGCGAGGGTCAGGGCCTCGATGTTGTTCTCGTAGACCATCATGGCGGCGAGCTTGCCGCCGACGCCGAACTGCCCGGCCTGCTTCACTGTGGTCTCGAGATCGGTGCCCGCATTGGCAAGGCCGATGACGTCGGCACCCGAGCCCTGCGCCGTCAGCAGGGCCGAGGCCATGTCGTTCGAATTGAGCGGATGCAGGGTCTGCCCAAGCACCTTGCCGCCGGCAGCCTGGATCGACTTGCTTGCGTCAGCGATCAGGGTGTGACCGAAGACGTAATCCGCCGCGATCAGATACCAAGTCTTCTTGCCTTCTCCGACGATGCGCGAGGTCACAGCGCGCGACAGTTCCTGCGTCGAGGGCGCGAACTGGAAGCCGTAGGGTGAGCATTGCGCTTCCGAGAAGTTGGGCGCATAGGCGCCGCTGGCAAGGGTGAAGACCTTCGCCTCGGCTGCACGCGCCTGTGCGGCAAGGCCGACTGCGCTCGATCCACCAAGGGTCATGGCGCGGATCTTGTGCTCCTCGATGTAGCGCTGAGCCTGAGCCGAGCCGACGTCAGGCTTGTTCTGGTGGTCCGCATGCACGATTTCGATAGGGCGGCCCAGCACCTTGCCGCCTGCATCTTCAACTGCCAGCAGCGTGCCGGGGCCTCCGTTTGCCGCGAAGATGCCGGACATGTCGTCGAGCACCAGGATCTTCACCGGGCCGCCTTGAGCGAGGGCAGCCAGGGGCAGGGCAGTCGATAGAAGAGCGGCGCTTAGCAGTGTCTTCCATTTGTTGTTCATGTTTTCCTCCCTCTCACTTCGGCAGGCTCTGCGGATGTTCTCTCCGCGCGACGATGGGACTGCCTGCCAAGTCCCTCCAGATTTCCGATCCTTCGACCTGCACTGAGCGGTTCGCTGCCTCTATTGCAGGGTGAAAGGGTTGGAAATTCTCGACTTCGGATTGATGAAGACGCTCTTCGCCTCAAGGTATTCGTAGATCGCCGCCTTGCCGTTCTCTCGCCCGATTCCCGAGGATTTTGAAGCCTCCGAAGGGCGCCATGTAGCTGACGACGCGATAGGCATTCACCCAGACAGTGCCTGCCCGCAGCCTGCGCGGCATCGTGATCGCCCGCTCCAGGCTTTGGCTCCACAATCCTGCGGCCAGCCCGTAGGGCGTATCGTTGGCAAGCGCCACCGCTTCGTCGTCGGTGCTAAACTTGAGAACGGAGAGAACCGGGCCGAACACCTCTTCCCTTGCGATGTGCATGGTGTTGTCGACACCCGTGAAGATGGTGGGTTCGACGAACCAGCCTTCCTTCAGGCCCTCGGCCTCAGGCCGCTTGCCGCCGAGCGCGCAAACCGCTCCCTCAGACCGGGCGATGTCGATGAATTCGAGCGTCTTCGTCAATTGCGGCTCGGTCGCGATGGGGCCGACGTCGGTGGTGTCGCTGCGCGGGTCGCCAAGGCGCGCCTGCCGCATCCGCTCCACCAGCTTTTCGACGAAGCTGTCGTGAATGCTCTCGTGAACGATGAGGCGGGAGCCCGCCATGCAGGTCTGCCCCGCCGCTGCAAAGATGCCAGAAATGACGCCCTTCACCGCCGCGTCGAGATCAGCGTCCTCGAAGATGATGTGAGGCGACTTGCCGCCAAGCTCCAGCGACACGCGCTTGAAGCTTTCCGCTGCCGCGCGCGAAACCAGCCGGCCCCCGACGTCAGACCCGGTGAAAGCGATACGGTCCACCAGCGGATGCTCCGCCAGAGCCGCGCCAGCCTCATGCCCGAAGCCGGTGACCACATTCACCACACCGGGAGGGAAGCCCGCCTGCTCGAAGAGCTCGAGAAAGGCCAGCATCGATACGGAAGCATGTTCCGACGGCTTGATGACGACGGTGTTGCCGGCCGCAAGGGCGGGCGCGAGCTTCCACACGGTCAGGAGCAGCGGCGAGTTCCAGGGTGTGATCGCCCCGACGACGCCCACGGGCTCGTAGCGGATGTAGTGGAGCATGTCCCCTTTATCGATCGGCGTCACTGCGCCTTCGATCTTGTCCGCGAGGCCGCCATAGTACTGGAACCAGCGCGGGATGTAGCGCATCTGCCCCAGCATCTCGACCATGAGCTTGCCGTTGTCCCGCACCTCAAGCTCGGCCAAGCGCTGTGCGTTCTTCTCAATGAGATCGGCCAAACGATACAGGAGCATCCCGCGATCGCTGGCGAGCATCTTCGACCACGGGCCCGATGTGAACGCCGTATGGGCGGCGCGCACGGCGCGGTCAACATCATCGGCATTGCTGCGGGGCAGTCGCGCCCATGGCTTGCCGCTGTAGGGATCCTTCGTCTCGAACCAGCGTCCTGATGAGGACTCGCACCACTCGCCTCCGATCAGCATCCGGAAGTCCTGGAGAGGCGATGTTCCGACGATTGAGGATCCCACGATACTCTCCCATTCAGGCAGCGGTGGGATGATCTGATAACTGCGAGCCTTGCCCCACCGGCCTAGATTTCATTATAACGTTGCTTTGTCTACCATGGTAGAAATCAGCTGGGCAATAGAGAAAATCTCCTATAGTGGATTTTGTAACTTGAGGAGACCCGCGGCAGGCTTCTCATAACCAAGGGTTGTAACCATGGTTCGTATGAAACCGATGCTTACCGCGACCCATGTTCAGGCAATCACGCCAAGTTGAGGTCCGCTGCTCAATGATGCGGGTCTCGTTTGAGCCTGCCTGGGGAATCTCACCCAGTTCTCAAATTCGATTTTTGTGATGGCGTCGGATCAGCAAGACGGCACCCTTGTCCCGTCCTGGTATTTGGGTCGGGCGTGGCCAAGGGAGGCGTTGAACTCTCGATGATGCCCAAATCCTGCGTTTCCTGAGGCCGACCCATCTCTCACGCAGGATGAGCCCGTGAAGGAGTGTCAGACCTCAGGGGCTATGTTGGACAAAACCACAACCATAAGCTGGCGCTGCCGCCGAAGAGCATGGACTCCTGCGAAGGACAGGCTGCTACGGGGCCTTACCGGCCCCAGCGCAGGACGAGCGGATCGAGGCGCTGGGCGATCTCGATGAGGCCCCTTCTGGTCTCCGGGTGTAGCGGCTGCAGCGGGTGGCGCACCGCCTCCGAGCGGATCACGCCGCCTTCCTTCATCAACACCTTGGCGGCCGAGAGCCCGCATTGCCGGTTCTCATAGTTGATCAGCGGCAGCCAGCGTTCGTAGGCCGCTGCTGCCCCCTCGCGGTCGCCGGCAAAGTAAGG